>JBAYXX010000209.1:0-3829 GCA_041673345.1 Kiritimatiellia bacterium | reverse complement strand
CCCGATTCCGACCCCGACCCCGACTCCGATGCAGCTGACCGTCGAGTTACCCCATCGTTTTTTCGCGGCGCAGCCCCGCGGCGGGCTTGCCTATAACTCGGCCATTTTGTCGCAGTTTCGTGCCTATAACTCGGGGTCGGGGTCGGAATCGGTATCGAAAAGCGTACGAACTCGACCCCGATCCCGATTCCGACCCCGACTCCGATGCAGCTGACCGTCGAGTTATCTCATAGTTTTTCCGCGGCGCATCCGTGCGGCTGGCTGACTTCTGATTTCTGAATTCTGCTGCTCCGCAACGCGGAGCCACTTGATCTGAGCGAAGTCTCAGATCAAGACTAGTCGCTCATAGCGCGGCTTCGGCCGACGATGCTGCGCGACGATGTTGGTGGCCGATTGGGATCATGCGGGGGCTCGTCAACCAGCATCGTCGCCGTTATCGTAAACCGGAGGCGGAGCCGACCTCTTGTAGGTCCGGTTTTCAACCGGACATGTCCGATTAGAAACCGGACCTACGTTTTGTCAATCAGCATCAAAAATAAAAACGACTTCGTTTTCCCAGACCCGTTTGTTCTGATGACCGATATATTCCACAAACTCATGGTTAGAGGTGAAGTCCTGCTGCATATCAGCTAATTTTTTGATCTCGCTCTTCTTCTGTTGGATCTCTTTTTCAAGCTCATCTCTGCCCGCCAACAGCAATCTATTACGCACCACCTGTGGATGAATATAGAGATAGCTAGCAAGGACAATAACTGCCACGAACAGCATAAATATTATGTTTAAAAAGAAATATGAAAGTCTGTTCACTAAAAAGGATCCTGAAAAATTACGTTATAATTCCCAAATCTTTAAACATTAAACTCTTTTTTTCGTAATTTGTCAAAAAGAATATTAAATAAATGCTAAAAAAATCATATTTCGCGGTCCGCAGGCCGAATTGACCCCTTTTTTTGCCCGCAGTTTTTCCAGGATCACAACATACGCCATGGACCGCGAAACAATTTTCTGTAAAGTAGCACAGGCGTCTCGCCTGTGTTGGTTACGGAATTCACAGCCGCGGCGGCTGTGCCACTTTCTCTATGTCCAGAAATCAGATCAATCCTCGCTGGCGAAAGATATCCTTCGCCTGATTGACCTGCTCCTCGGTCGGAGGCTCAACGCCAGCCAGCGCATAGGGTAGACTCAACTGCTCCCACTTATACTCCCCCATATTATGATAGGCCAGAAGCTCAACCTTTGTGACACATGCAAAACGCAGAATATAATCAGCTAGATCATTGAGTTGCAGATCATCCAGCGTATATCCTGGAATCAAAACATGCCGCACCCAAACTGGTTTATGATGCGTCTCGCAGTACTCCAGCGTTGCCAACGTGTTCCCATGAGTGGCGCCGGTCAACTCCTGACAGATCTTTGAGTCAATGGCTTTGATATCCAGCAGGATCAAATCCGTAGCATCGATGACCTTTCGTGATTGTTCCAGCGGCACTGCACCGGCTGTGTCAAGCGCGGTATGCACACCCATCGCTCTGCACGCTTCGATGACCGCCAGGGCAAACTCAGGTTGCAGCAGCGGTTCACCCCCCGAGAGTGTCACCCCCCCGTTTTTGATAAAAGAGCGATAGCTCTGGATCTCCGCCACAACCTCAGCCACACTCATCAACCGCCCTCCATCAGGCAGGCGGGTGTCTGGGTTGTGGCAATAAAGGCAGCTCAACTGACAGCCCTGCAAAAAAAGTACATAACGAATGCCTGGGCCATCAAGGGTGCCGAACGATTCTACTGAGTGAATCCGTCCCGTTAATTGCAATTGATGCTCCCCACGCGTTTGATAAACCCCGGGATCAGCAGCATTGCGCCATGGCTCACACCGCCATGGTTAAGCCCGCCCATCTCATGAAACTCAACGGTTTTACATCCAACCTGCTTGAGGCTGATCGCCAAAAGTTCATTTTCTTCAACCCGGCACTTCCACTCAATGTCGCGGCCGCCGGTAATTAAACAGATGGGAGGCAGATCAGGAGCGCAGTAATAAAGCGGCGCATATTCATTGATCAGGGGTCGGAACTGATGACCAGTGTCGCCCAGCAGTTGCTTGACATGAAAGTGGGTTGTCATCTGTCCGCTGACAGGGATAATTCCGGCCAATTTTTTATGGTCGATTTCATGCTTCGCCAGCCAGCGCGGGTCCATCCCCACCATCGCCGAAAGATAACCGCCCGCGGAGGCACCGGAGATAAATATTTTTTCGGGGTTGCCTCCGTAGCCCGCGATATTTTTGAAAGCCCAAGCAACCGCGGTCGCAGCATCTTCAATAAAAAGCGGCAGCTCCACTTTGGGCGAGAGCCTATAGCCCACGGCAACCACCGCAATCTCTGCTGGAAGCGCCGGATAGTGCCGATGTCCACCGGTCAGGCCGCCGCCATGAAACCAGAGCACCACTGGCCAGCCCTTTTTGTCCTCTGGGTATCTGAGGTCCAACCGACACTGCGAGCGCATGTAATCATCACCAGCGGCAAGCTCTGCCTCTGTGTGATAGTGCAGATCCTTAACCTCTTTCACATCGGCACTGAAGGCAAAAACACAGTATAGGGCAACTGACAAGAAAAGACAAATTTGTTTGAACATTTTATACTCCTTTAAAAAACACTTATACAAAAAATCTCGAATGTTATCAACGTTTTAATCCACAAATTCACAACGTCGGTTTTTACCCGCACGTACACCACTCGGCAGGATTGCCAGCCCTGCGCCTGTTGCCATAGCCGATTTGAAAAATGCTCCGCTTTTTATTTTACATAATCCGACGAGAAAAAGAAGAGTTCATCTTTAGGCTTGTCAACAGCGTTTTAATAATTAATACTGTATGAGGTTTAACAGATTAACTCAAGGGGAAAATATGAACACCAACCAAGTGCTGCTCTCAGCCGCCGCAACGCTCTGTCTCTCTTGCGCTATGGCAGATAAAACGCAACCAACTAGCGCATCACAAAAATATCACGCAGTCATAATCCAAGGAGCAGGATATCTGCCTGACAGCAAACCTCCGGCTGAAGATACCGATGCCGTCACACAGGCGACAACCAAAGCGATCAACACCTATACGCTCTCCACCGCGCTCGCCCTCAAACTTAAAACACAGGCTGTTGATGTGACCATTCTCCAGCACACTGCCTGCCAGAATATGCAGTCACTCACCGACGGCTCGCAGCCCCGAGCTGACCTAATCATCTTTGCGGGACCATCACATTTCAACAAACAGCCGCCGCAACTGACAAAACTCTACCGCAAACTAGGCGCAGCAGTGGAGCATAATCCCGCCCTGCTTTGCACAACTCTGGTGCCTGCCTGGTACCCTGACACCAAGGGCCAAGCAACAATCAAGGTTGCCGCTAAAGCTTTTGAAAGAGCGGGTGCCGGAGTTGTCGAAGGGCTCTCGCTCCTAACCCCGCGTGACAAAAAAAAGGGGGCCTCAGAGAAAGAGATTGATCAAGCCTTAACCGACTTCGTTGCGCGGATCACCGCTGCGTTGAAAGCAAAAAATTCTAAAATGCGAGCGTTATAAAGTAAGTCGCGCCTTTGGTGCGTAAACTGTAGTAGCCGCTCTATGAGCGGCAAAACTGTAGTAGCCGCTCTATGAGCGGCAAAACTGTAGTAGCCGCTCTATGAGCGGCATTTACGTGTTGTGTCGCTCATAGAGCGACTACTACACCTGCGCCCCGAGAAATCGAAGTTACAGGCAAGCCCGCCGCGCGGCGCGCCGCGAAAAAACGATGGGGTAACTCGACGGTCAAACGCATCGGAGTCGGGGTCGGGGCCGGTATCGGGG
>JBAYXX010000208.1:0-3833 GCA_041673345.1 Kiritimatiellia bacterium | reverse complement strand
GGGGGAACTGACGGCAGAAGGGGGAACTGGCAGACCAAAGGGGGAACTGAGGCGACAAGAGCTGACTCAGCCAGTGGTATCGTCAGACGCAGCTTGATCCTGCGTAGTTTTGGCCTTAGGGGATGTAGGCGGGAAAAGTGCCGCAACGAATGCCCGAAGCGGAATTGACCCTCGTGTCTTTTTCTGTTTAGCTTCTGACGACTTCTCACTGGGCTCTTCGTTTTTCCGTACATCATACTTCTCCTCAAGTCCGAGGAGTCTATCTCTCGTGTTGCGCATGGCCAGCCAAAGTTCTTCTTCAGCTGTTTCTACACCATCGTGTTGCAGCTTATAGACTGCTTTAACCAATTCGGTGATTACCGCCACGTTCCATGTCCTGTGTTCATCGGGGTTTTGGAGCGTAAACCACGATCGCGGCACCCGCTTGCCACCTTTTTTCTTTGTCATGGTGGGGTGACGGAAGTGCTCTGGCATGGGAGGCTGGTCATGCTCCCCGACGAATTTAACGGCTAGGAGGTCGAGCAATGACCTGGTTTGTGGGTCAGCCTTCTTTTTCGGCCGTTTTGCAAAATTAAGGATGAATTCAATATTGAGCTCAACCTGTTCTTTGGTGAGGTTGTTGACCCGCTCGCGTCCCATGTTGGTCGCCCTGCCCGCAAAGTCGTCGTCGTCACACTCGATCGGATGGAGTGTTTTGGGGGGATAATACAGGGTTTTGGCAAGAGATGTGGCGATATCCTCAAAGTCATTCGTGCTTGCGAGGTAGTCCAGGATCGGGCGTGCGAAAGGATTTGAGGCTTGGTTTTTGGGCGAACTGAATTCGCTGTCGATGACGGAAAACAAGCTGGCTTTCGTGGTGTCGGTGTAACCAATAAAAAGAATGCCAGTCTTTTTCATTCTAGTTGAATACAATTTGCACTCTTTTTCATTGTCGAAGTGCGCCAAGATTCCCACCAGGTCGCTATTTACCTCATCCAGTCGTTCGAGCAGGGAAGTTGGCATGAAATTCGTAATCTCTTTATCTGTAGTATAATACAACTTTCTAAATGTCTTGTCTTTTTCTTCAAGAAGCGGAGGAGAGGACGTTGTCACATACTCAAAAATAATTTCTCCATTTCCCCATTGAAAAGCCATGCACCAAGGGCAAGGCAGTGAAGGCAAGTTATTCATTGCAGACAATCGCCTGAGGAAGTGTGCCTTCAAGACTGACTTTTCGCGTTCTGTGGCTCCTAAGGGGAAAGAGCATATATCAAGTAAGACATCAACGAGATGCTCCACCTCTTCAGCCTGCCTTACCTCTTCAGCCTGTTTTGTAACATTTTGGGGGGCGGCGGGGAACAGGGGGGCCACCTGAATGTGAAATCTGCATTTAATAGGCATGAAACCAGGACGCAACGTCTTGCATATGTCTGCCTCACTCAGGTTGAGCCCACTGTCATGCATGATATCTCTGGCTGATTTTCCCTCAAGTGAATTAACTAAGTTCTTGCGGTTTAAAGAAATAAATAATATCCTTGACGCTAACAAAGATGCGCAGATGGCGCTTTGCATTCGATAACATCTGAGCGACGTTTCGTCGACATAGGCGGGGAATATACGGCTGTCATAGTTAAGTTGGTCAAACAAGGAATTTAAGATCGGACATGCGACGTCAGGCATGTTCATCTTTGTCAAGCGCTGGTACTCATGGTAATGCTCAAGGAGCCGTATCCTAACGAGCCAGTCTTCAGCACTGAGGGGGGCGCTGATTAGTTGTGGATAGACCAATGTTCGCAGCTTATCGGAAAGCCGCCTGAGACCGGCAAGAGCAGATGGCCGGTCTTTGATGGATCCTGGAAAACAGGGCAAAACGTCTAGACGGAGAAAGCCCTTCAAATTCTCAAACGGCCGCGCTTTGCTTGAGTTGGGGCGCTGACCATCTACTTCAAAGCGAAGGCGAAAAAGCAGCGAATGCCACTCCTTATCATATCGGCAGTGGACGCATAGTCCGAACGGGTCGTGTCTTCGTGACCGTAGCAGGTCAAGGCAGTCTTCCAGCTGTTTTTTCCCATCCATATACTTTTTTTCTTTTACTTTTACAATTTTTTTTGCCTTTTTTAGGCTATTTATTACGTATTACTTACAAAAAGTAATGCCTAAATTAGAAAATACACTTTTTTTTATTTTAAGCTATGTCCTTTTTGCTCCAAATATTACGGCCGCTTAAATTACTGTAAGTGATTTGCCCACAATTAGTTACGCTTGTTATTTCGTGTACTGCATGTATTTTAGTTGTCGTTGAGCGGGGCCATGAGGCAGACAGCCCACCCGCTCGACAGCAGACCACAGAGCAAGCAGGAGGACCGGCATGAGATAACTGAAGCAACGCGGGGTCATAACGACCACCTCGGCGGGGACCGAGGAATCCGCGAGACGCTCCACTCCCTGGCGACGCCGTGGAGCACCGAGGACACCGTCTAGGCGAGGTTGAGCCCACTAGACCGCAGCCAAGGAAAGAAAGGATTGAAATGAAGATCCAAGCACAGTTCGAAGTACGAAACAACAACGGCCCAATGGGCCAGAAAGGCTTATTAAATGGACGCCCCACAGAACGAAGCTATGATCCAGGCCATCATCGCCTTTATCGACGCGACCATGTTGCCCGCAGACGACAAGGCGCGCATCAGGGCAGCCTGCCGCCCAAGACGCAAGCTGCTGAACCGCCGGCAGGTGTTGGAGCGGCTTCAGGTGTCGCGGCCGACGCTGCTGGCAATCATCAGGCGCGGCGAACTGACCGAGATCAGGATAACGCCGCGCAAGGTGCGATTCATCGAAGCTGAGGTTGATGCACTGGCCGCGGGCTATGGCGTGCATGGATGCGAGGTGAAGCAATGACTGCAGGCTGTACATACTCTCTCCCAGGCGACGATAAGCTCGACAGGCTGATTGCGGAGGCGACGATGAAGTGGGGCCAGGGCGTCACCACGACCAAGAACGGCATCCGGGCGATCAACCCGGGCTTCTTCGCGGAGCTGATCAGCCAGTACTTCCCCCTGGTGTTTGTCCCGAGTGAAAACCATTTCTACGCCTTTTCGCCGGAGACCGGCCTATGGCTGGCGAAGGGGACGCGAGATATGAAATTCATGGTGGCGAAAGTCCTGGTCGAGTACGGTAAACGACGCGATATCAAGGCAATCGCCGACAAAATCGGGGCAGCCAGCACGGGTGAAGTGGTGGCCTTCCTTGCGCAGATGGCAAAGGACGACCACTTCATCCAGCCAGCCTCGGCGCCGCCATACGTTCATTGCCAGAACGGCTTTGTTGTCGTTGACCGTAAGACCGGCGAGCCTACCCTGGTCGATCTTGCTGATGGCATAGAGTTCCATAGCAGGAATCAGGTCCCCTTTCATTACCAGCCCGAGGCGGCGTGTCCCACATTCCTGGACAAGCTGTTGAAGCCCGCGTTGAGCGAGGATGACCAGGAGTTACTGAGGGCATGCGTGGGCCAGGTGATTTTGCAGAAAAACATCACGCAGACCATCCTCTTAATCACGGGCACTGCTGGCGGAGGCAAATCGACTCTGGTGAATATCATCGAGGCTTTGGCCGGCAGAGCCAACGTCACCGAACTGCGGCTCAGTCAGCTCAATAGCCGATTTGAGACCCAGCGCTACTGCGGCAAGACGCTTCTTACCGCTAAAGACATTGCCAAAGGCGCGCTCAAGGATCGCGCTGCGAACCGGCTCAAGGCACTCGTGGGGAAAGACGCCCTCACCATGGAACGCAAGGGGCAAAATGACGTGGCGGAGGTCATGGGCACCTTCAACGTCATCATTACCAGCAACGCCACACAG
>JBAYXX010000207.1:0-3850 GCA_041673345.1 Kiritimatiellia bacterium | reverse complement strand
CAATAATTATTGTGGCGGCATTTTTTCTTAAAATCGAGTATGTTAAAACATTCTAATGGAGGTTTATCATGAGAGGATATCCAAAACATATGAACACAAGGCATGATCTGGATGTTGCTATGCAGATCGATGCTACCAGAACCAGGGTCGAGGTGCAGCGCATGCTTGATGCTAAGGATGTATGGACTGTCGGCGAGAAACTGCCGTTGACTGATGCCGGGGTCATCGATGCCACACATAAGGTGGTGGAGGTCGAAGACGAGGCCGGGACGGTCGTTGAAACATATCAGTACGAGCTGAAAGAAGATCCTGCCGCCCGGCTGTTCCAGGTTGGGCTGACGGTAACCGAAGCACAAGATATCGTGGGGGGTGAATAATGGCTGGTGAACTTGGGATAAAATGGAAAAACGAAGATGCCCCGGCGTATAAAATAAACGCCGACAACCTGCATCAGATCCATCCGGACATCAACACGCTATATACAAAGTTTCTCCTGACTGGGTCGACCAGCCGCAAACATTTGCAAGTTCAGCCGAACACTGCGGTCAAGATTATTAATGGATCGACCCATAAGGTATTTCAGACAGAATCGGACGCTGTCGAGCTGTCGGCAGAGGCGAATCTGGACACGGGTACCGCGCTGGCCCCGGGCAAGGATTACTATGTGTATGTGTGCGATGAGGCGGACGGCACGGCCAGTGTCGTTGTGTCGCTGAACAGCACCTACCCGAACGGTTATTCTGAGGACTCATCTCGTAAGATTGGCGGATTCCATACCTTGTGTGCCGATGTGGGCACGATATCCGGGCATGATTTGAGCGGGTATGTCGCTGGTGATATTTTGCCAGCCTCGGTGTGGTGCCTGACACATCGACCGGAGTGTGAGCCCGAGGGGATGGTTTGGAGTGAAAAGGCCAAGATCTGGGTAGATATCTATATGCAATCGGGGGTGGGCGAGAATACCGCGTCCGCATATGGTGCGACCATGACAGACTCCAGGACCTGGCTCGATTTCGTGGATGATCTGGCTGCTGTTGGTAAGACTCTGCTGCATGATCCCGAGTTTCAGGTTATCGCTGCTGGGAGCAATGAAGAGACAAATATTGTCGGGTCAAGCGATCCGGGTACTACCGGTGGCCACACTGATACTGCCGGGCGCAGGATGATATCAGATATCGGCTGCGAGGACTGTTGCGGGGTTATGTACCAGTGGCTGGTCGATCAGTCATATCGCGGTGATGGGACGTGGAGCTACGGCTGGACAGACCTACCAGGTGATAAAGGGTCGTTGAACTCCCAGGGTGCGTATGGAGACGCGAAGCTGCTTGCGGGCGGCGATTGGCTCAGTGCTACGAGGTGCGGGTCCCGCTGTCGTTTTGCGAATAGCTCTCGATGGTTTACGTATACGTCTCTCGGCGGTCGCGGTCGCGCGCGGAGCCAAGGAGCCCGATAGCGCCAACGAAAGCGAAAAACGGGAGCCCGTGGCTTGGGCTCAAAAATTTGGCCTGACGTCTCATAGTCGGCTACGAGCTGCATGCGGGCGGCAATTGGAACAATGCTACGAATTGCGGGTCCCGCTGTCGTAATGCGAATAACTATCGATGGAATACGAATACGAATATCGGCAGTCGCAGTCGCACGCGGATACGAGGAAAGCGCGGTAGTACCTCAAAACGAGCTACACTCCTTGGCTGGACGTCATGGCCATGCCCAGTAGGGGTATGATCCCGACCGGCAAAACACAAAGCGGAGCATCCCCCGGGCTAGTAGCCACGGCGAACGTCCGGGGGATTATTTTACGATGAAACGACATGGTAATTTGTACCAGGATATCATCTCCAGGGAGAACCTGTGTGAGGCATACAGGACGGCCAAAAAGGGCAAGTCCAGGATGTCCAGCGTCCGCAAATTTGAAAAGGATGTAGACGGTAACCTGGACACGATCCGGGAATCATTGGCCGCGAAGACGTTTGTCACGTCTCAGTACCAGACAAAAGAAATCTACGAACCAAAGAAGCGGACAATTTATGTCCTGCCCTTCGCCCCTGACAGAATCGTCCAGCATGCCCTCATGCATGTGATTGAACCGATATGGGAAGACTTGTTCATATATGACAGTTATGCTTGTCGGGCGGGAAAGGGCGTACATGCCGGGTCTATCCGGGCCATGGAGTATGTGCGTAAATATAGGTATTGTCTCAAATGTGATATCTCTAAATTTTACCCAAGCGTCCAGCATAATATCATCTTTGATATTGTCACTCATAAAATTAAATGCATAGACACATTGTGGTTGCTCCATAACAATCATCATAACTGGCTGCAAAATATCAAAGAGCAAATATCAAGACGGGAGTTACCTGGCCTTGCAGTTAAGGCTGGATGGAGAAGAGAAGATCTTGTTCACTGGAAGCTCTGTACTCCGTGACCAAGTCAAGCAGTATAAAGACCATATCCCGTTTAAAACGAAGATTGTTAAGATGGATCGGTTTTATACGTTTACGTGATAAAAATTTCACCTAAGGAACTGCCCGGTCCGAACCAATAACCACGGAGAACCCATGCCGACATACAAAAATGACACAAATGGCCAGCAAACCTTTTTCAACCTCTCCGGAGCCTTGCAGTTTGCCCAGCCCGGGGAATCTGTGGAGACGTACAAGATTTTGGGCGCGGGATGGACCAAGACGGCGGATGCGCCATTTTATCCTGTGTGCGGGGCGGTGCATGAGGTCACGGCCGCCGGGGCCGAGACGAAAACGCAGGCGGTCGCGGTTTCCATGGCGTTTTTTGAGATCCGGGCGGATGTGGACGTTGTCGTCCATGCAAACGCTGCCGATGCCCCCGGATATCCGCTCCAGGCCGGGGGAACGCGGGTTTTTTCCAACCCTGGCAGCATCGCCGCCATGGTCCTGGATTTCTCCGGTGCAGGGACTGTGACAATCATCGAACTTCAAGATTAGGAGGACATCATGATCGGATTTCCCAAGCATCTGAACTGTAAGCAGGATTTTTACAATCTCCTGGATGAGTATCCCGACCAGGTCGCGGATCGGGCCGGGTTGCTCCTGGCCAGCCGGACCGGATGGGTCACTGTGGGTAAACTGGCCGAGGATGACCTCGGGATCACAGATGACACGCACCGGGTTGCCGAAATCACCGACGATGACGATGTGGTTATCGAGCGATATCAGGAACAATATATGGAAGACCCGAATGCCGAAATGTTCCGTCTCGGGTTTACTGTTGAAGAACTGGAGGCGATGGCATGAGCGCACCGACACGAGTGATTATCCCGGAAGCACCCTCCGGGATCCCGGCAAAGGCAATGCCCCATCTGAACGCCATCTCAAGCCCTTTTTTGGTGCAGAAGGACGTGGTTACGTTAACCCTGCGGGCCCATACGTCGATCAAGCTGATCTCCGGCGGCGTGCATCACGTGTATAACACCGATGCCGACGTCGATATCGTGGTGTCCGAGGCCCTGGACACGGGCAGTATCGAGCCCGGAAAGGACTACTATGTGTACCTCTGCCGCAACGCGGGCGTCTGGTCCTGGACTGTGTCACTGGCAAGCACGTTCCCTGTGGCCTCCACAGCCGATACGTCCCGCAAAATCGGCGGGTTTCACACCCTGTGTGCTGATGTCGGGGATATCTCCGGACATCCGTTGAGCGGGTATGTGGTAGGGGATGTGCTACCTGCAAGTGTGTGGTGCCTGAACCATCGGCCAGAGTGTAGCCCGGAGGGGATGGTTTGGAGTGAAAAGGCCAAGATCTGGGTAGATATCTATATGCAATCGGGGGTGGGCGAGAATACCGCGTCCGCATATGGTGCGACCATGACAGAC
>JBAYXX010000206.1:0-3854 GCA_041673345.1 Kiritimatiellia bacterium | reverse complement strand
ATGACGCTTTAGCATTGGGCAAGCACTTAACTAAGGATACAAATGGAGATGGTAAGCCTGATGTATGGGCTTATAGTTTCTATTTTTGTTAAGCCGCGAGATATATGGCCGCCGGAAGGCGGTTTTTTCGCGGTATGGGTGTCCGCAGTATAATTTGGTTCACGGAATAAGTCCATTGAAGGTCGTCCTCGTAGGGGCTATGGCTATGTAGTGAAGTCGCAGCGAAGCAAGACTTCACTACATAGCCATAACTCTTAACTCACCCGTTCGATCTTTACCCTGATGTGAGAAAAAATAACTGCCACGAAGGCAGGTTTAGGAAGAGAAAACAGAAAACCCTCCCACCGAAAAAAGGGATTGAGGGTTGCGAGAAAGCCCCAAGTCTTAGCCAGGCCAACGGCTATTCTCACCACTACTCATCCCACCCCATTTCCAGGAAGGGAGGGTTATCATGCCTATCGTACAGCCGTTTTGTGGGGAAAACAAGCAGTTTAACGGATGCGTAGAAAAACAGGGAGTATGGATACTTCCAAGGGAATGTCGGCAAGCAGATTGCCAGGGCAAGCTGCATGTACATATGCACTACTCACGCAAGTATGCAGATCACGGCGCATTACCCAGCACTATGACCAGAGTGACCTTGATGTGCTGTAGCATATGCGGAAAGACTGTGGCCATATTGCCGCATTTTCTAGCGCCTTACCAGCGTATTATTACCTCTGTACGTGAAGAAGTCATTCGTCTGTGGACACAAAACACTAGCTTAAAGTGTTTGGCTAGGCAATTTGGTCTCAGCGTAAGCACCATCCGGCGCTGGGTTGAGAAAGCAATCCAAAAGGCAGTAAAATTGCAGCCGACAGTGGCGCAATTGTGTTTTGAACTGCGACCGGATCTGCCAGTACCGACCAATATTACCGCTGGTCCTGCAGATATTCGGATGGCTGTCGCCCTGGCGTTGCAGTGTTTCGATCTGTGGCAGGAACTGACGCTCAACGATAAAACCGGCTATACCATGTGTGGTTGGGTTGCCGTTAATGTTGTGGGACCATTACGGTTTTACTGCAAGAATGTCGGGTGTCACCGCAGCGTACAAATGCTCTGGTTGTAGTACAGATCCTGTAGTTGTTAGGCTGGCAAGTAACAGGCCAAGAAGGAGTGGGACGGGCTATCCAACCAATACGATCACGATGATTGGACAACGCACTCCGGCGGCTGGCAAGTTGCGGCAGTAGCCAGAGTGATTTAAACGCGCCATGCCAGAAAGCTAGGCCTCCCCAATTCCGAAAGAACTGATGTTTTGCCCAAATAGAGTGCCATCTGCCCTCAAGGCCAGGCCGGCGCGATGATAAGGACATTTCATACCAACGGAGGTGTCCTTTGGAAGATTTATTACCAATTCCTGCGGAATGGCCGCAGGCTGAAGCACTTTTTCGCATGCAGATGGTAGCTCCCCTCATCGACCCACTCAGCACATTGGATGAAAAAACGCAATGGCGCCGATTCGTTACCAGTCGAGAACATAAGCTGCCTGGCGGTGAAACGCGCCGTATTGGTGAGCGCACGCTGCGCCGCTGGGTGGCACAGTATCGCCAAGCTGGTTGGCAGGCTTTACAAAGACAGCCAAGACCGAATCGGGGTGCACCAAGCAAGATAGCGCCGCAGGTGATTGAACGGGCCAAACAACTCAAACTTGACGACCCTCGCCGCAGCGTACCACACATCATACGCATCATCGAGACTGAGCAGGAAGAAGCTTTAGGCATCCACTACGGCTCGTTGTGGCGCCATCTGGCTAAGGCTGGTTTAGGTGGCAGAGGCGCGGCGCCGAAGACCGGTCTGCGTCGTTTTGAAAGCAGAGCACCCGGTCAGCTTTGGATGGCCGACACCAAGCATGGCCCTTACTTGCCGGATCCGTTACGACGAGATGCCATGCGCAAGACATACCTGATCGGCTTCATGGATGATTTCAGCCGGGCTATCATGCACGCTGAATGGTTTTGGGCCGACGATATCTACAGCTTGGAGATCACCTTTCAAAAGGCGTTACTGCGCAAAGGGAAACCCCAAAGGGTTTATGTTGATCGCGGTTTGACCTACCAATCGCGTGTTTTTCGTACCGCCTGCGCTACGCTGGGAATTAGGCATATCTCGGCTACCGCATACCACCCAGAAGGAAAAGGAAAATTGGAAAGATATTGGTTGAACGTAGATAACGAATTCCTTCTGGAGTTGGAGCACAGCCCTGTAACCACACTGGAAGAGTTGAATGAGCGGTTCTGGGCCTGGCAGGAAGAGGTTTACCATCGTCGGGTCAACTCCCAAACCGGCAGCACACCCCTAGCTCGCTTTGCCAGCGCTTGTCCACCACTATTGGAACACCCGGAAAAACTGGCGGAGGTTTTCTTGTGGCGGGTGGTGCGCACCGTAGACAAAACCGGCTGTGTAAGCTTCCAAGGTAACACATACCAGATCGAAACCGGTTTGGAACACCGCAAGGTAGAGCTGCGTTACCATCCTTTGCATCTACAGCGTTTGCAAGTATGGACTGGGGAACGGCGTTGGGCGGACGCTGACCCTGTGGACCTGCAGCGCGCCCGAGTGGCAGGAGTAGATCCGCGCCACCAACTCCCTGACAAAAAAACGCCTTCTCTCTATTTGGAGACGTTGGTTCGTCGGCATGAGGCCCGCAAGCAGCAGCTCATTTCACCACTGCAGCTCTCCCAAGATGATGCTTCCAGCCGGAAAGGTAGTGGTAATCTTGTTTGAACAATGGTTTGAGTTAAAAGTTACACCGTTCACCCGGGAGATCCCGGTGCAACAGCTTTTTCTTACCAAAGCTCATCGCGAAGCCCTTAGCCGCCTGCGTTACACGGCGGAGCGGCGGCAGGTGATGATGTTAACCGGCGATCCCGGAGTAGGCAAATCCACTATTCTCCGCCGTTTGAAGCACGAACTTGATCCCACAACCTACGAAGTGTTCTATCTCAATCAGGCCGGCGCCACTTTACACAGTTTCTACGACGAGATTCTCTCCCAATTACGGCTAGAAGCGCCTTACAACAACGCAAAGGCACGAGCGCTGGTCGCCAAGGCGCTTTTAGAACGTTTTCAAATACAACACCGCACACCAGTCCTACTTTTAGATGAAGCCAATGAAATGCCGGATGCTCTTTTTGACACAGTGAGGGGGTTGCTCAACTACGATTACGATGCTTTCAGTCCTTTTACGCTTGTCCTCATCGGCACTAGGCGTCTGGCCGGTCGGCTGGCTTTGCAAAAGCATGAGGCTTTGGCAGGACGCATACATATGATCTCTCATCTCAATGCATTCTCTCAAGAAGAGACTATGACTTATGTGCAACATCATCTTGAAATAGCCGGCGCCGGGCGACCCATCTTCACCGAGGCTGCTTTACGCAAGTTGCATCTTGCCAATGGTGGCAACTCCCGTGCCATAAACAAAACGGCGACTTTATGCCTGATGAGCGCGGCACTGGCGAAGCTGAAGTTGATCGATGAAGACCTGGTAAACCAGATCATAGCTACGGAAGCGGCACAGCCTGAGCTTTAGCCGGAAAGGAATATGTGCACGATGAATATTTTATTCCAGCCCGACCAAGATGAGATGCTCGTAAAGAGTCGCCATTTCTATATTTACATCGACCTGACCAACCAAACCGGGGATTGTTACACTGTAATTCTTGATCTGGAAACAGCCAATTTCCTCATTCGTAACCTGCTGGAACACGTTTGGCTATCTGAACATGATCCTATGTTGGCTGTGAAACAGCAGGAAATGATACCCTTCTGAGTAATGCTGCTGGTGGCTGTCCCTGTGCATTCAGTGGGTGGCC
>JBAYXX010000205.1:0-3857 GCA_041673345.1 Kiritimatiellia bacterium | reverse complement strand
GGAGGATGCGGTGGTCCTGGACACACAGGCCGGAGTCGAGCACTTCGGCCGCGCCCTTGCCGGCGGCTTTTCCGATGCGGTCGTGGTCGCCGACCCCTCATACAACGCCGTCGCCGTCGCCCTCCATGCGGCGTCCCTTTCCACTGATCTCGGGATCCCGGCCGTCCACCTGGTCGTAAACCGCGTGCGGGACGAGCGGGACAGGATCCGCGCCGGCGATCTGATCGGAGACCCTGGCCGGTTCGCCTCGGTCACCTATCTCCCGCACGACGGGGCCGTTGTCAGGACCGAGCCCGACGTCACCCCACTCCTCGATCAGGAGACCCCCTTCTCCACCGGCGTGCGTGCGCTTGCCCATCTTCTCCTGCCGCCGGCGCCGTGAATGGGCGAGGAACCGCCCGACCCCCTCCTTCCCGCCGCGGCGCATCTGGATGTGAGCTGTTGCGTGGCAGCGCTCGCAGAGGGCGACGAGGTTCTCAGGGTCATCGTGGGTGGCGTCGCCGTCGATGTGGTGGACGTGGAGGTGCTCGCCGCTGCCGCAGACGGCGCACCGGCCGCCTTCACGCGTGACGATCAGGTCGCGCAGGCGCTTCCATGCGCCGAGGGCGTACTTCTCCTTCGCCGTGATCCCGATCATGAACCGGGTGCAGAAGAGGCTCCCGCCGCAGCGCGAGACGTGCGGGCAGCGGATGCAGAGGGCAGCAAAACCGTTGAGGTCAGGCTCGCCGTTGCAGAGGGGCGGGCCGTCGGGGTCAAATGCGGCAAGGGGGAGCTGGATAGAAGGGGCCGGTGGCCTGTGCGGGTGCGTACGATGGATCTGCCGCCGATCCCTCATAAGGTTTCAGATATCCGCATCCTTTATCCTCTTCAGCGCCATATCAGCATTGCACAGCAATGCTCGATCTCCTCCCGATCCTCCTCACCGTCGCCGGTCTCTGCCTCTTCGAGACGATCAGCTCCATCGACAACGCCATCATCAACGCCGAGGTGCTCGGGACGATGAGGGAGCGGGCGCGGCGGTGGTTCCTCGTCTGGGGCCTGCTGTTTGCGGTCTTCGTGGTGCGGGGCGTTCTGCCCTGGCTGATCGTCTGGGCGACAACCCCGGCGCTCGGGCCGGTGGGGGCGCTCACCGCCACCTTCTCAAACGATCCCGCGGTCATCGCGGCGATCGAGGAGTCGGCGCCGGTGCTGCTTATCGGGGGCGGCACCTTCCTCGTCTTTCTCTTTCTGCACTGGCTCTTTCTTGAGCCCAAGCAGTTCGGGCTGAAGGGAGAGCGCTATTTTGCGGAGAAAGGAGTCTGGTTCTATGCAGCGGTCTCGATCGTTCTCGCCCTGATCGTCTGGTTCGCCCTCGGCATGCGGCCTCTCATGGCGTTCGGCGCCGTGATGGGCTCCACGGCATTTTTCATCGTCCAGGGCTTCAGGATGAACGCCGACGTAAAAGAGCAGCAGCTCAAGGAGCAGCACCTCTCAGACGTCAGCAAGATCTTCTACCTGGAGGTGATCGACGCCACCTTCTCCATCGACGGCGTCCTCGGCGCCTTCGCCTTCACCCTCTCGGTGCCGCTGATCATCCTGGGCAACGGCCTCGGGGCGATCGTCGTGCGCCAGATCACCGTCGGCAATATCGAACGGATCAAGCATTATGTCTATCTCAAGAACGGGGCAATGTATTCCATCCTCTGTCTGGGCACGATCATGCTCCTCGACTCCTTCGGCCTTCACATTCCTTCGTGGCTCTCGCCGGTGATCACCTTCGGGATCGTCGGGTATTTCCTGTACAAATCGGTCAGGTTTGCGCGATATATGGAGCGGCGCCATGGGGCGTGATATTTTTTAATTAGAACATGTTTGAAAATGACTGTGATATGCCAAAACAAGATGAAAAATAAGGCATAAATATCTATAAACTGTTTCTATCCCTATGGATGATTCTATTACACCTTTAGAAGAGGCCATTTCATTACTTTTTGATAAGACGATTAAAATTACGCATCGTGATGATCGATATCTGGCTTTTGAACCGTTGACAAATATTTCCGAAGTTGGAGAAACTGAAAAGATAGCTAGAGAGAATCTAAAGCGTGCAATCTTAGAAAAAAGGAATTACATTTTAAAAAAAAAGCATAAATTGAGTGATTTTTTTGTGAGAGGCGATTCCGTTAATGAGTGATAAAATTGCAATATCATTAGAAGAGTTGTTGAGCGTAATGTCCAGATATGGCTATGAGAAAGACCTGCTGTTCAAAAAACAAATATTTTCAGGCGATCGTTATATTTTTTTGAAAAATAAATATCTAAATCAGAGTGTAATTATTCCAAATATTGATGAGTTTGATGAAGGTATTCTTTTTAAAATCGCGAAACAAGCTTGGATATCCCCTGATGAGTTATCAACCGTATTGAACAGATATCGAGATATTTTCGTGCATCCCGTATTAATTGCTTATATGGATATTCTTGGATTTTCAAATTTAATTGAAGATACTAGCAATGATAATACAAAGTTGAATGAGGTGTTAAATCGTTTCAAAGATGCATTTAAACCAACATTTTCCGTTTTAAAAAAATCAGTTAATGGTAATTCCACTTTGGAAGGTGTACTTGATCGGCAGGTTAGAATATTTTCTGACAATATTTTAATCTACTATTCTTGTTATGATGAGATAAAACTCTGTGACGATAGATTATTCGATCTAAAATTAGATCATTTATTAAATATTGTTGCGGAATACCAACTAAATTTAGCTATTCGAGGATATTTTTCACGAGGTGGCATAGCCTTTGACGAAGGATATTGTGATAATGAAATTATTTTTGGACCGGCTTTACTTCAAGCAGTTGAATTGGAGAAAAATTATGATTTTCCTGGAATTGTCCTTGATGCGAAAATAGTAAATCTTATCCAATCCCAACGCCGAAATATGGGTGATACTCCGTTTGATGATCTTTTAGCTACCTATAATGGTTATAACTATGTAAACTATCTCTACCTTTTAAAAGACTTCAACGATTCGATGAATCATGTCGAAAATAACGGCATTTTAAAAGATAACTGGATGGATCCCAAGGTTAAAATGGCTCTTGAGTCTCACAAAACTGAAATTGAAAAGAATTTATGTCGCTTCTCTAAAGAGGATCCAAAAATACTTCAAAAATATTTGTGGGTTGCTCACTATCACAATGAATTTTGTATAAAATACTTCCCTAATTTTGAAAAAAATTTCGTAATTTATAGTGTTTAGTATTACTTGAAATCATTTTTTGGTTGTGCATTGCTTTTAAGCTGATTTGGATTGTAAATCTCCTGTTTAGAAGAGCGACGGCGGGCAGGAGTCTCCAGAGCCAGATCTGCCTGAAGCGCTGACCCTCACGATAGGCGGCCGGAACAGCGAGGGCATCGGTGCGGGTCATCGGTGCATCCTCGAAAAATCATCATTCAGTCGCAGCACTCGCTCCCCAGCATCGCCACCACCACCTGTGGAGGCAGCGTCGTCCGCTCGCTGATCGCGGCCTCAGACATTCCCCCGGCTGCAAGACGTGCGACCACTGCCGGCATCGGCTCGGCCGCCTCGACCAGGTGGCCGTCAGGGTCGAAGAACCGGATCGCTCGCTGGGCCCAGGGCTGCTCCTGCAGGGGATGGAGGAGACGGACGCCGGCCTCTGCGACCCGCCCGGCCAGCGCCTCGATCTCCGTCGTCTCGAAATAGACCTCCATCGGCGGGGCCGGCGCCTCGCCCTGCGGCATCTTCCCGGCGTACAGCAGGCCGTTCACATAGGTGCGGTCCCAGAGGGCAAGCCCGCCGACAAACCCGACATTCACGCCGAGGTCCATCTCCACCTCCTGTCCGAGCAGA
>JBAYXX010000204.1:0-3918 GCA_041673345.1 Kiritimatiellia bacterium | reverse complement strand
AGTGGAGCGTCGCCATACAACTTGTCGTTCCAGATAACCGCCAAATATCGTTTAATAGCCATCCCTATTCCTTTTTACACTCCAGTTACATCCACTGTGTGGTCGCAAAAACACCGCCTGCCAGCCACCTAAAACGGCAGCTCATCCTCATCCCGTAAATCATCAATCCACCCGGTGTCACTTTCTTCCGCCTCATCCGGTACCGCATTCTCCGGCACTGTTAAGTGGATCAATGCCAGGTTCGTAAACACCTTATCATTCCAGAGCCGCCCGTTTACCCAGCACAAGGCCTCAACCTCAACACCGTCCTTAACCTCCTTGTGCTTGCTCTCCTCATCCGGCCTTAGCTCGACCTCGAAATACTGCTGATAGTCGCTAGGCCCTCCCAGAATCCGCATTTTATAGCTGCGGTATCCCTTTCCGGAAAAGCTCTCACCCTGCTGTACCAAAAGCCCTTTAATCAGCACCTGCCACGGCGCAATTGTCATTTCATCGCATTTCATAATAACTCATCTCCTTTGCATTTTCATTCGGCACATACGTCACAGGATTTATTCCACGTGGGATGTGCCACCGATTAGCCGCGATCCTGTCAACCAGCTTCTTAGCGTCATTCGACCACCACTGACCAACATGCCTGAAACCACGCTGTTCTAAAAACCGAATCTGTAACGGACTGGCCAGCCCCGAGCTTTTACGCGCCTCAACGGTCTTCAGCAGCTTCTCTGCCTTGCCCGCACTCTCAACCCCTCCCGGGAAGATCCCCGCCGCCTCCAGCGCGTCCAGCTGCTTCTCATTCGGCTTTTCACTCTCCCAGCCAAAAGCGGGGATGTATCCAGCCAGCTCCTCGCTTTGAATGCTCATCTCAAACTGTAGTGGATCCACCAGCTTAGCTTTTTTGTGCTGTAAATTGCGCAGCTTGTCAGCCAGCGCTTCCTCCCTTTTATTAATCGTCTCCTGTTCAGCACCCGGCAAAGCCTCAACCAGGTCAACCGCAAATGCACTGCCGTTAATATCGTCAGTCATCGTCTCAGCAACCTCCGCACTCTCACAGATGATATGCGCGGGGCGGCACAGCTCGTGATTATCCGAATGCCATAGGAAATCAAGCAGCAGCAAATTCTTCTTGCCCGTCCCGGGGCTCAGCCTGGTACCGCGCCCCACCATCTGACAATACAGACTGCGCACCTTTGTTGCTCTCAGCACAATAATGCAATCAACCGAAGGGCAATCCCACCCCTCGGTCAATAACATCGAATTCAGCAGCACCCCCGGCCCCATCATGTCAAACCGCTGAATAACCGCCGCTCTATCCTTACTCTTACCATTCACCTCAAAAGCCTTCACGTCACGCTCCAGCAGCAGGCTCAACAACTTCTTACTGGTCGCAATCAGCGGCGTGAAAACAACCGTCTTACGCCCCGCGCACCGCTCCTGAATCTCCTGTGCAATCTGATCTAGATACGGATCCAGCGCATTACCCAAAGCCCCCGCGTTATAATCTCCTCCCGTCTTCTTAATCCCCGCAATATCAATCTGCAGCGGAATCGTCTGCGCCTTAATCGGCACCAGGTATCCCTCACCAATCGCCTGCGGTAAACTATACTCAAAAGCCAGACTCTCAAAGAACTGCCCGAGATTGCGCATATCCCCACGGTCCGGTGTTGCCGTCACTCCCAACACCTTAGCCCCCTCAAAATGATTCAATACTCGTAGATACGAATCACTCAGCACATGATGAGCCTCATCCACCACAATCACGTCGAAAAAATCAGGACTGAATAACTTCAACCTGTTAGGCCGCATCAGCGTCTGAACACTCCCGATCACAACGCGGTACCACTCACCAATGCAGCTCTGCTCAGCCTTCTCCACGCTGCATCCCAGCCCCGTGCTCCTGCTAAGCTTGTCAGCCGCCTGGTCCAGCAGTTCGCCGCGATGCGCCAAAATCAAGCACCGCGCCCCACGGCTAACCATCACCTCCAGCAACTTGCAAAAAACAATCGTTTTGCCAGTCCCGGTTGGCAGCACCAACAGCGTTCTGAAGATCCCTTTCCCCCACTCATCAAGAATGGAGGAAAGGGCGCTTGTCTGATAAGGACGTTCCTGCATTAGAACTGTCCCTCTTGATAACCAGTCGCCTCCACCTGCTCCGGAGGATCAAGCCACTTCGCAACCTGATTACCGGTCATCCTCTTAGGCTTGCCGTCAGCATCCTTTTCCGTGTTGTGATCCCACGAGCGGTTATCAATCTTGCAATAACCCTTTGACCCCACAACCTTGCCCCAGTCCATCTTAAACTTATCGCCGCTCTTACGCTGGCCAATACTGCGGAAGAACTGACACAGCAGCCCCTCCGTCTTCGAGTGCAGGAACAAATTCTCTGTCATATGCGCAGTGCCCTGCTCCCCTCCATCAACCTCAATCGAGATCACCGCCTTATTGCACGGCGGCAGCTTCGCGCTCCCGTTATGCCGCGCCCGCTCGAACTTCGTCACCACAAACGGATAAACATCCGGTTTCAGCAGCGTAAACTCACCACCGTCATTCTCAACCGTATCATCCCAATTTAGCGCTCTTTCCTGTACGCTCATAATTTAACCAGCCTTTCTGTTTTTCTCAATCATCGCCATCACCTGCGGCCACGCGGCAACCAGCACCCCGTTCACAAACCGCTCCTCATAATTTTCGACAGGCGTGTTTTCAGGATAATAACCCTTCATGGCCACAACCGTCTGAATCTCCTCATAAGTCACACCAGCCTTTTCAACCAGCTCATACAACGCCGGACAAAACGCCAGTGGATCCTCCTTTGCAATCCGCGTCACCGGCTCCACCTTCTCCACGGGCTTCTCCGCTTCCTGTACGGGCGACATTCTTGTCGCCCCCTCTTTCGCCCCTTTCCTGTACGGGCGACATTCTTGTCGCCCCCTCTTTTTAGCCTCTACCTCTTTCCCAATCACCGGAAAACACTGCGCAACCGCCTTAAACTCAAACGGCAGTTCCGCCTCAAGATTATGGCGATTCTTAGCATCCCAGCACGGATGATGCGCCGTATACATCACACGGCTACCACCCTGCGCCTTCTTCTTGCCGTCAACATCAACTACAATCGTCTTGTAGTTGGCAAACAGCACCATATCAGCCCACTCCTTGTATAATGGGGCACTCTTCCGGCTGAGCTTCAGTTCCCAGCGGTCATAAGCCCCCATCTCATCCGGCTGTTCAAACTTCCGCATCTGCGCATGCGCCACCAGCACAACATTCTTGCCAGCATCACGGATTTCATTCAGAGTGTCCAGAAAGCGACCCGCCTCCTCCGCAACATACACATACCCCTTGCCATAGCCGAAATCCTCAATACTCTTCTTATTAGCCTGAGCACAGATATCAGCAATCATCATACTCTCAGCCCAATCCACCGTGTCAATCACCAGCGTCTTGAAATCCGAGTCCTTAACCTCCGCTAGCTGCTGCTTAAACGCAGTCCAGCTCGACGGCTTTGGAGTCCGCACAACATCCATCTGCGCCGTACTCCCCTCAGTGTCAATAAACACCGGATTAGGAAAAGCCGCCGCAAACGTACTCTTACCAATCCCCTCCGGCCCGTAAGCGACAACTCGCTGAGCCCTTTCCAACTTTCCTTTAATCACTTTCATAGCTTCCTTTCCTCTTGTTTCGTTCCCCCGCGGCACTTCCCCCCCCTAGCTCAGGAGTGGCACTTATGCCGCGGCTCTCTTTTAACCTCTAATTTGCACCCACTCCGTGGTCGCAAAACTTCCACCCTCCCGTCCCCCACAACCGCAGCGCAATATTCCCCGCCTGCAGCGCGTCATCCCCCCCGCGATGCTGCTCAGCATACTCCGCTTCGGGATAACAAAAACGCCATGCCTCCATGAGATTCGGCCACTTATACCC
>JBAYXX010000203.1:0-3938 GCA_041673345.1 Kiritimatiellia bacterium | reverse complement strand
GGAACCAGGGGGTGTAAGCCCAAACCCTCGAAAATTTTGTTTGGCCTCGTAATTCCCTATTCCAAGAGCAAATCGGCCACCAACGCATCGAGATCGACCGCCTTGCCCTCGCCCCGGAACGTGTAGTGGCCGCCCATGTGGATGTGCCGCCATGCCACGGGCGATATCTTCTTGATCAGGGACAGGACTCTGTGGCTTGGGTTGGCTCCATACTTGGCGAGTAGCCGTGACAGGATGGCGGAGTTGTAATAGATAATCGCGTTGGCAACCAGCCGGGCGCACTGGTTGCTTATTTCAACCTCGATATCCGTCCTGCCAGTCAGTTCCTTCTTGCCTCCGACTTGGGCTATCGCCGAGCGCATCTGGTGGTAGGACTCGATTCGGTTCTGGGAGCGGTGGATGTTGCGCTGTAACTGGGGATCGCGGGCGTAGCGCAAGGTGTAGGTACTGCGGATCAACTTGTCAAACTCGAATAGCGCATAGCGTGTCGGATTTGGCTGCGTGTAGGTGCATAGTTTCCGGATTAATGTGCCCTGGCTCATCTCCTTGAGACCCAGGGTCGCCACGATCTGGTCGATGTTGGATTTCTCGTTGATGACGGCTTGAAGGTCAATCTGCCCAGTCGGCTGGATAAGGAATTTTTCGTACCGCGCGGGATCACCGGCGCAGTAGATTTGCTGTATCTGTTCGTGAAGCCTGGTGAGGCGCGGTTCGAAACGCAAGCCGAAGCAATGCAGGATGGCAAAATTAGCCTTGTTAATGCTGTGCATGTCGCCGGTGATCACCGTCGGTACGATATCCGAGGTGTTGTGGTACCAGAGATCGAAAACATGGTGGCCCTCAAGCTCGTGCGCGCCGATCAGCCAGCCCTGAAGCGGAACATGGTTGCACAGCAGGGTGTAGGCGACGACACCTTTGCCCCGGCCGAAATATTTGCGGGAAAACCGCGCTTTCACCGTCGGCCGTTCGACCCCGAATTTCTGTCCATCGACGCTACCGTAGAGCGCCTCCAAGCCAAAGGAATAGTGTGGAAAAATGGCAAGGTCTGCGGTGGCATTGCTGATGACATCATTGGCCGCCTGCAAGCTGGCCAGCCGCAGGTACTGCAGATACGTCGCATCCAGAACGTGATAGGGAATATCGCTGGTCTGCGCCATGGTGAGATTGCCATGATTCATTGCCTGGGCCATGATGACTGCCATCAGGCTGTCGGTATCGGCAACCTGCTTGGCGTAGCGCGGCTGCAGCGGCGTTAGTGCCGACAGAAAATGGCATTGCTCATTAACAAATCGAAGAACATCGGCGATATCGCGAAACGACAGCTTGCCGTAAAAAGCATCCTGTTTCGCTTCGTCGTCTCCGACCTTGGGCCGCCGCCAGACCAGCGTCTTGGTCTGGCTGTCATACTCCAGATTTTTCAGTTTTCCCTGGCGCAGGTCTTTGTCGAACGCCAGCCACAGGCGGTGCAGTTCCTCCGTCAAGGCATTGATCTGGGTCTCAATGGGCTGCCGCAGCCAGGGAATATCCAGTTGGCCGAGGGCGGCCGCTTTTTCCTCCAGGGAAACCAGTTCATCGCTGAGGCTGCGGTGCTGGACGCTGTCGTCCAGGTAGACTTCGCCTGACTTGCAGCGTTTCCTAATTTGCCGGTACACCCAAAACTCGTAGCGATCAGCACGAACGCCTGATGCATTGCCTTTCACATCAAATTCGAGCAGATAGGGGCGCAGGCGTTTGGGAATCGTTGCTGCCGGGCATTCGCTAAGTGGTCGCTGCGCCAGTCGCTGTTGTTTGGAGAAAACCCCCTTCATCCAACCCAGTGCCACCAGCCACGGGTTGTCTGGCACTGTGCTGGAAAAATTGAGCGTCACGTACAGTGAGCGCAGGTGGTGTCGGGCACGTTCCGCCAGCTCTTCCACGATCTGCCAGCGCAATTCCAGTTTATTTACCGGTGCCCCGCACAAGCGCTGGCCAGTGAGACGCAATTCGTCTTTGGGCATGATGGTAAAGGCGCTCTCGCGGATTGAACCGAAGGGCGTGGTATCAGCCAGGTTGTCGTCAACATACATCAGCAGCAAACGGCCAACACCAGGCGACTCCTGTCGCCTGGTGGACTGTAGTAGAAAGAATCGCTTTTTCGCCCGGATTTTAGTTTCGTCCTCAAGTTGCTTCATGTGGTAGTCCATCGCATCCATCAGGTTGTCGGTAAGCTGGCGGTAGCGCTGCCATGCGAAGCACAGTAGGTACAGGTAGGTTTGTTTCGGGCGCAGACGGCGCAAATCATAAATCGTGTAAAAATTGGCAAGGCTCGCGTAGTAATTCAGGTTTTGCCGAGAAATTGACAGGATGGGCAACATCGCTTTCGCCGTCTGATAAAGAGGTTCCAGCAAGGTGCGCTTCTTCCGCTCCGACACCATCTGGCGGTAGCCAAAATCCTTGGCATCCTGCTTTAGGGCGGCCAATCCCAACAAAGTGTCATCGTGCACCAGGAGTTGCTGCAACGCCTCCTTGGCAGGTTCATCCAGCAAATTGTCCAATAGGTCACTCAGGCGATTGCGCTCTGTAGTCAGTGTGTCGCTGATGAGTGTCTGCAGGGTCGTGTGTCCCGGTCTGACAATCTTCTGTTCGTGGAGAAAGGCAACCAGTTCGGCGACAATAAAGCCGGGGGTGACGTCGCGATGTACGACTTGCGCCGCACGCTCGGCCAGCAACAGCAGAAATTCAGCAGACCACGGACGATAGTCGAATAGGCCCAAGATCGCGGTGCGCTGCACATAATGCTCGTACTCGGTCACTGGCTGCGGAGCAAACGCCTGACCATGGAAGTAGCGGGTCAGGATAAAGGCGCAGTCCTCTTCCGTTTCTTCCCAGAAAAACGAGAAGAAGGCATATTTGGCTTTGAAATACCCGATCTGCAAGGCGCAATGGACCTGGGCATGAAGACTTTGCCGACTCATCACAAGCCCGAGTTCGCATTCGCTGAAGCTGAGGTACTGCTGCCGCTGACCGTCATCGAAGTCGGGGAGCCCGTATAGGGCGAATCGTTCCGCGTCGGATAATATGGTCAGTCTTTTGTTGTTTTCTGTCATTTTTACTATACATTCTGTATATGCCAAAACGAGCGTTAATATAGCACCACGGCAAGCATGTGAAATAGATTGAAAAATACATACAAGACGTATTACTTTACGGCCTAATTGATGTTAAGACACAACGAGGCTGTTTTCATGGGTAAAATTGTCGCCTATTTGCGCGCATCCACCGACAAGCAGGACCTGAGTCACCAGAAGCTGGAGATACTGGAGTTTGCCCGGAAACGGGAGCTGCGCGTCGACGACTTTATGGAAGTCACAGTCTCATCGCGCAAGACCAGCAAGCAGCGGCGTATCGACGATCTGGTCCAGATGCTGGGCGAAACGGACACCCTCATCGTGACCGAGCTAAGCCGGCTGGGCCGCAGCACGGCCGAAGTGATCTCACTGGTGAATGCCCTGGCGAAGCGCAATATCCGCGTGATCACCATCAAGCAGAACCTCGATATCTCCCAGCAGGACATGAACTCCAAGATTGTCCTCACCCTGTTCTCGCTGTTTGCCGAACTGGAGCGGGATCTGATTGGCATGCGCACAAAGGAAGCGCTGGCGGCCAAGAAGGCACAGGGCAAACAGCTTGGGAAGCCCAAGGGCACGCTGCAGAAGAGTAAGTTCGACAAGGATGTGGAGCGGATCAAGGAGCTGCTGGGTTATGGACTGTCGGTGCGCAAGATCGCCACGCTCCTGGGCCAAACCAGCCACATCGCTCTGAATACCTATATCAACAAGCGGGGGCTTCAGCCGACGCCGAAGGTCTGATTGGGGGCCATCTGTAGCCCCGTGGTCGGGTTACGAGGGCAGACAAAATTTTCGAGGGTTTGGGCTTACACCCCCAGCCTTAAAAATGAA
>JBAYXX010000202.1:0-3985 GCA_041673345.1 Kiritimatiellia bacterium | reverse complement strand
CGAAATCCACACCCGATCGACCCCTAGTTCGCCGGCTACATCCTGCTGAGATTTGCCTTGTGCGCGCAGTTCCAGCACACCATCGACATATCTGGATATTTTGTTCCTGCTGATGAGCTTTTCGCCGATCCGGATCAGGTCCAGCCGCGCCGACCTCCCATGTGCACATTTTTGTGCACATGAGTATTCTAACAGTTTTTCTAGGCCTGTGCAATTGTTAGTTCGTCGGCATACCTGCGCAGAATGGCCACTGCGGCAGCCGGTGTGGCAGCCGCCATCAATTCTGCCTTAACCGGATGCGAGCCAGGCAGGCCTTTTATATACCAGGCTAAATGCTTGCGCATCTCAAACAGGGCGTCGTCACCTTTAACTGCCAACGCCTGCCGCAAGTGCATTGCAGCCATCTCCACCTTAGCAAGCGGATCCGGTAGAGTGCTGCTGTTGCCGGTCTGCAGATAAGATAGTATCTCGGCAAACACAAATGGATTACCCAAGGCGGCGCGTCCGATCATCACGGCAGTGCAACCGGTCTCATGCAGCAGGCGGGCCGCGTCTGCACCACAACGTACATCACCGTTGCCGACTACCGGAATAGATACCGCCTTGCATACGTCTTTGATGATGCCCCAATCTGCCGCCCCGCCGTAGAATTGATCCCGCGTGCGACCATGAATGGTTACAGCAGATGCCCCGGCCTGCTCGGTCAGCCTGGCTATTTCCACAGCATTAACATGCTCATGATCCCAGCCCTTCCGCATCTTTACAGTCACTGGCACCGCCACTGCTGCTACGACGGCGGCCACTATTTCTGCCGCCTTTTGCGGATCGCGCATCAGCGCACAGCCATCACCGTTTGCCACTATTTTGGGTGTGGGGCAACCCATGTTAATATCCACAAAATCCGGGTGCACACTCTCCACTATGTATTGAGCCGCCGCGGCCATGGTCTCGGGCTCGGAACCAAATATCTGCAGCCCAATGGGTCTTTCGGCTGCGCCAAATTGCAGTAAGGCGCGTGTCTTTACGTTCCCATAGACAATTGCTTTGGCGCTGACCAATTCGCCAATGACTAGGGCTGCGCCCATCTGCTTGCAGATTTGGCGGAAGGTGCTGTCGGTTATACCCGCCATCGGCGCGAGCACTACGTGATTGGAGACGATTATATTGGCTATCTGCCACATACTCGGATATCCTTTCCGCGTCCTGCAACATAATTCAATGGCGGGTAGATATGGATATAGAAAAAAGCAGGTCTGCTGGCCTGCCTTTTCCTTGCCATATAAAAGTTTTTCCGAAATACTACTTGTCTAAAGAGTACTTCTTACGGAAGCGCTCTACGCGTCCCGCGGTATCTACTAGCTTCTGCCGCGTGCCAGTGTAGAACGGATGGCACTTCGAGCAGACTTCCACTCGTAGATTTTGCGCCGTAGAGTTGGTGGTGAATTTCTCTCCACACGCACAAGTAACAGTAGTTTCGCCGTATTTGGGATGTATGCCCTGCTTCAAGGGTGTCACCTCTTGGTAGTCTAAATGCACTTCGGTATTATAGCACATCTACAGGCCCGTCTACAACTACTTCAGATATGATGACGGGTTAACCGCCTTGCCATTCTTCCGTATTTCAAAGTGTACATGCGGTCCGGTAGAGTTGCCGGTATTGCCGCTACGAGCCAAAATCTGCCCGACATCCACCGACTGCCCCACCTTCACCAGAATGCGGCTGTTATGCCCGTACCGAGTCTCCACACCGCCGCTGTGCGATACCTTGACCAAGTACCCATATCCACCCAGCCACCCGGCATACGTAACTCTACCGGCCGCTGCTGCCCGTACAGGAGTACCTGTGGAAACAGCTATATCTATTCCCTCGTGCATGCGGCCCCAGCGCATGCCAAACGTACTGGAAACACGCCCCCGCACCGGCCAGCTAAACGCCCGTTGCAGTTTACCACTGGCAGAGACGATAGCTTTAGATGTAGTGGATTTTGTAGTGGTTCTCTGCTTGGCGCCCGGAATTACCAGTTCCTGCTTAAGCTGCAATTTCTCTGGATCTGCCAGGTTGTTGGTGGCAACAATTTTATCTACGTCGACCTTGTAGCTCTTGGCAATATCCCACAAATTTTCACCTTGCTTCACAACATGCAAGGCGCCTTTTATGGTGAGAATTTTTAGCTTCTGCCCAACGGAAAGCTTGTTTACGCTGGTGAGGCTATTCACACCGGCAATTGTATCTACATCTATGTTATATTGCTTGGCAATATCGGAGAGTGTTTCGCCGGTTTGCACAATATGCTCAACTACAAGCTTCTTCTCTGGCTCTGCCACCTTTTGGGTGTCGGCGGCAGCGGTAGTATCAGCGGTGTCGGTGGCAGCGGTTTTGGCATCTGGCGCAGTATCAGCATCGGCGCCGGCCTCGCCAGGTCCGCCAACTCCAGGTAACAGTGGTATGTTAATTGTAGGCGCGTTCCAACCTTCTGCATTAGGCGGGGCTCCACCCAACGTGACGGCGTACAAAATGCACATAAACGCAAGTAGCGTAAACGAGCTTGGTCGGCGGTGCAACCATGCGGGTTGGCGCCGTATCCAGCGTTGTTTAAAGCGCATCCACCAACCTCCGTGGAATTTGACTGGCCATCTCAGCAAACACCTGATAATGAAAGCCGCCTTATCGTGAAACAACAGGATTAATTTTTCGCCGATAACCCGAAGGGTTCCTGCCTTATTCCATCCTATAAGCCTCATTGAGCCCTCACGTTTTCGGCAAGGGGTGACTTAAGCACTACTTCCATGAATTCAGCGTTAGACTTGGTGTGGGTGAGCCGGTCGATCAGCAAATCAGTTGTCTCCGCCGTGCCCAGCGAAGCCAAGGTCTTCCGCAAAATCCAAGTCATATCCAGCTCTTTTTCCGATAAAAGCAGCTCTTCTTTACGTGTGCCCGAACGGTAGATATCTATTGCAGGAAATATCCGCCTTTCGGCCAGACGTCGGTCTAGATGCAGCTCCATGTTGCCGGTGCCTTTAAATTCCTCATAAATGACTTCATCCATACGGCTGCCTGTATCGACAAGAGTGGTAGCCAGAATAGTAAGGCTACCTCCCCCCTCAATGTTGCGGGCGGCGCCAAAAAAGCGCTTAGGTCTATATAATGCCGCCGGGTCTACGCCTCCGGAAAGAGTGCGCCCACTAGGCGGCACTACCAGGTTATGCGCCCGCGCCAAGCGGGTGATGCTATCTAACAAAATCACTACATCCACATTATGCTCTACCAAGCGGCGCGCTCTTTCAAGTACTATGTCGGCCACGCGCACATGATTCTCCGGTGGCATGTCAAACGTAGAACTCACTACCTCGCCTTGCACCGAGCGCTCCATATCGGTAACTTCCTCAGGGCGTTCGTCAATGAGCAGCACTATAAGTTCTACATCAGGATGGTTGGCGGTGATGCTATTGGCCAACTTTTTTAGCACGGTAGTTTTTCCGGCCTTGGGCGGAGCCACAATCAAGCCCCGCTGCCCTTTGCCCAAAGGTGCGATTATATCAATAAGGCGAGTAGCTACATCCTTTTCGGAAGGCACTTCCAGCCGGAAGCGCTGGTTAGGATATATTGGGGTTAAGTCATCAAAAGAAGGTCGCGCCACGGATGTGTCGGGATCTTGCCTATTAACCGCTTTAACACGAATAAGCGCGTGATACCGCTCATTATCGCGAGGAAGGCGCGCCTGACCGAGAACCTGATCACCGGTGCGCAAATTAAAGCGGCGAATTTGCGAGGGCGAGACATAAATATCATCGTTGCTCGGCGTGTAGTTCTTTCGCCTGAGGAAACCATAGCCGTCTGGTAAAACCTCTAGAATGCCCTGTGAGAGCAGCAGACCGTCGCGCTTGGCCTCTGTTTCCATAATGGCCATGACAATTTCGTGTTTGCGCAGTTTGGCTGTACCGGTAATTTCGAGTTCCTTTGCCAACGCCTGGAGATCGGTATTGG
>JBAYXX010000201.1:0-3991 GCA_041673345.1 Kiritimatiellia bacterium | reverse complement strand
TCAAATCATATGCCTTCGGGATCAGCAGTTTGAGCAGTTCTATATCTTCCGAGGTGCAGCCACTCTTTCCCGCGTAGTTTGGGTTGACAAAGAAGGGCATACAGTACACGCCATGCTGTACGATACGGAACGCAAGCGGTGCCATGCCGGCATTTTTACCCTCTTGCACACCGGCTTTATTTGTGTTGGTATGGCGCACAATGGCTATCGGTGATATGGAAACTCCAACACCAAACTGCACCACACCGGTCTTGATGAAGCCTTTTGCCCCACCTTCTTCAAGGAACGTGTTGCCGAATACGCGGGCATCCCAATATTTTTTTACGAAGGTGCTTTCGAGGAAGGACTGTTGGTTAAATTTCTCGTTATCGCCCATTTCCTTTTTAATTTCATCACGGTTGCGCCCACGCGATTCGAGTATGCGGTATTGGTCTGATTTTTTACTAAACTTCTCCGGCAGACTTTTAAAGAATGGGCTATCCGAATCCTCCAGCAAATCGCGTAGCTTACGTTTGAAGGATACAGGTGATATTTCGCCACGGCCATTCGGGCGCTGGCGAGGTTCGCTCTCCCGATCGGGGTCGCCATTAGGATTTGAGTTCACGGCTTCTATTATCAGAAGCCCTGTTGCGCGTTTCATTTCATTTGTCATCTGTTCATACCTCCTCAGTAGATTATTTGTTCGTCAATTTGGGAAGATCCGCAAGGTAACCAATAAACAACTGTGCTTTTTCCAGGTCGCCGAACCGGATATTCTCTGTCAGGCTTTGATGCAGTTGTGGCATGAGTGCACCATACTGCCGCATGTACCACACCGCTAAACCGCTTTTCTCCTTGCCCTGCCGCCTGTACTGATCTGCCCACGCTATGTATGGAATCATTCGTGTACACAGCAGAGCCACGGCCTGGGCCGGCGTTTCTGACGCCGTTACGAACACAGAGTTTCCCGCCAGTTGTGGCGGCACTTCACCGTCGCGCTTGATCTCACAATACAGCGCGTGCAGCTCGTCGGATATTTTCAGTAGCTGCCCGATTGAATATGCCGTGTCTTGCATATAATCCTCCTTTGTTATGCCGCTCTTGTACAGGAGCAGCCCGAGTAAGGGAAATAAATCGCCTATTTCCGCTCTAATTGCATCTTTAACGACATTTCTGCCTCTTGGCAGGTTATCGCCGACAAACAATACCAAACCCAATGAGTTCGCGGTCACGCCCCGGGTAATGCGCATTATTCTCGACGGCATGGGCTTATCCAAAAGCAGTTCCATGCCTTGATAATATCGTATTAATTTAACCTCGCTCTTGCCGTCCGCCCGTGTGCCATCCCGTTTCCAAACCTTATTTGCGATTTTGGAGATATTCAAAGGGAACGGCGTGATAGATTCAATTCGCGCGATCGGTGGCAGATTGTGGCATCCTTGCTGCCACTCGTTAGCTGCGTTTATCAGCCCGCTTGGGCTCAGATTGCGCGAAAACACCACCCTTGCACGCTTAGACACGGCCGGCGACATTTGCTGTAATGCAAACACATGGATATTTTCCGGCTTCTGCTTTGTTTCAAACCCGTTGAGTGTCGCAATAAAATCCTCTGCAACCTTTTCAAATCTGGTTATACTGTCCTTATGGTTCTCCGTATTACCGAAAAGCGCAGCAAATTTAGGCAGAATTTTTGGAACCCTGTTGGGATAGACAAACAGCATTGCATCCTTGTCAATTCTGCGCCACGTAACATTCTCGTTGTCGGGTTCCACAATCCATTCAAGCGAGGTTTTCAGGGTATCGCGATTCGCTTTGTTAATCGGGAAAGAACCGCCATCAGCCTTCCCATAGCGGAATTGGCACATTTGCTCATGGAACATGGAACGCAACGCCACTTCAAACCCTGGCACAAGCCGCACAGATGGCATGATATCCTTAAACTCTGCATACGGAGATCCAAAAGCGTCAAGTTGATCGCTTGTTTCGGGCTGAAGATCGTCTTCGTTGGCGAAAAGCCAATCGTTCACTTGTCTTGTGGTGTTCTCGTTGGCTATTGGATATTCGAATTTCCGCCAATTTATCAAATCAAGTATAATTGATATCGAACCACTATCATCTTCCGGCTGCCTCTTTTCGTTGCCTTTATGGATCAGCAGCGGGAGGTGCGTTTTTATATCGCCGGGTAATTTTTTCCAAACTTGCTGCTCAAGGGTGCTGCGCAGCACGCCGATGTCAAGCGATGCTGTGATCTTCATCAGCGCGGCGATTGCGCTTTCTTCAGGCGTATTCGGTATTTGCGTGCGCAGGCAGCGCGGTATCTTGTTGCGAAGTTTGACGCTCCAATTATCGGCAGTGCATATTGATTGCAAATAGTTTACATCAAGTTCCTGTTCACCTTTGTAAAGCGCGTCGTAATAACGCTTATCCTCATCCGATGTGACGCGGTACAGCGGTGCAATGTTGAAAGCGGGGAATGTTCCCTGATTATTCCCAAATTTTCGGCAATCCTTCACCAGATCCTTGCTCATCAGCTCAACGTCCGCCACCGCGCCATCATCGCCAAGCCATATACGATAGCAAGCTCCGTTCGGCAACGGCTTATACTGATGGTGCCACCCTTGCTGCTTGATGTTGTGGCTTGCAAGGGTTACAGACAGCTGATGCAGTTCGTTCAGCATGGCTTTTCTCCTTTCCAGTAGGTCAGCACGCCCCCTGTAATCTCAACATCCGTGTCATACAGATAGGCGACTTCGGATTGATAGCCTTTTGAAAATACCTGCCGCAGCATGGAGGGAATAACCGTAGTCTCCATATCTGACATGACATGTGTACCATCGCGAAACTCCCCGAAATAGGATGGCGTGAACTCCCGCCACCCCAGGCACGGCACAGAGAAACACTGCCCGCGTTTCAGCCTTCTGGTGAATATTTCTTGATATGCGTGCCCCGGCGACGTGGTCGCGTTATCCCAGATCTTCGCCGCTAGAGGAAGTTTATCTTTTATCTTATACGGAACAATTTCGGCGTACAAGCGATAGCAGACATCAATAAGAACGGTGGCGCAAAGCTGATAACTGTCTCCGCCTTTAATGGTTGTAGTTTTTCGCAGCGGACCACCATAATTTGTGTAATAATTGTGGAACTGCACCGGCGCACAAATTTCCGCCTTAAGTGGAATAATTTCAATCGCAGGTCCCCACAGCACGGACTCAAAAATGGCTTTAACCGCCGAGTATGTTGGTGCCGGATAGCTAACGGGGCTATCACCGGTATCCGGTCTTGTCCACATAGCGGTGTCGCCGGCAATTTCCATCTGAACGATATATGCTATAGCTTTCACCTCTTAGCTGTTTAAACAGGCAGATTTCTGAGATCTTCGAACAACCCTGACCAGAGCTCCCACTTCCACACTCCATGACTCCTGAATCAAGGATCCCCGATACCCATCTTTCTACACCCCAGCAACCACCAGAACTGCCAACGGCGGCAATGGTGCTCTCCGATTTTCTGTAATATATCTGAGCCCTGTCCCTTTATCTGATAATTCCTTCTCCATGGTCAAATACCTTCTGCCGGCGACACACTCGGCTCTTCGCTACTTTGTGTGGGTCGAAACAGTAACCTTGGCTACTTTGTCCCCCCACCTCTATCCGAAGACCCTTGATCGAGAAAGACCTCTTCCAGCTTGCGTTGAACATTTAAGGTGCGCCGCCGGTATCGTCAGAACGCTGATGACGCCCTCGACGCCCGCATCGCTGAGCTGAAGGAGACCGGCACCAAACTGATCGAGGCGGTCGTCGCCGGGGCATCCTGACCCCACAAAAAAAAGATTATAATTCAGGCTTCGTCTTCAGCGCCTGGACAAGCAGGGCGACCCCGCCCTCGAGGTCGGCGAGGTCCAGCACCTCCACCGGAGAGTGGATGTACCGGGTGGCGATGCTCAGCGTCGTGCTGGGGATCCCGCCGCGTTCGAGGTGGATCGAGGTGGCGTCGGTCGTCCCGCCCTTCCCGA
>JBAYXX010000200.1:0-4033 GCA_041673345.1 Kiritimatiellia bacterium | reverse complement strand
TCAGCGATGAGCGTCTCAGTGGCATACCGGTTGGCGGCATACTGACTGGCGTGAAGAAAAAATATTGGCGTGCCTTCATGGGTGAGAATCGCGGCTGATCATCTGTTTGGCGCGGTCATTGGGTATAATTGTTGACCAATGGTGTGTCCTAGTACTTGCTTGGCAAGTGTGGAATGATGGTTGCCAGTTGGTCTTGGCGGACGGTCATTGTGGGTTGTAGGCACGGCCCCGCTAGCGTTTTCGTCGGCCAGATACTGATTTGGTGGACGGGCATTGTGGGTTGTAGGAGCTGATGTTCTAGGTAGTTGCGAAGGTATACGGCTGCTGAGTTGCTGGCAAAGATGCCATTGCCGCGTGGAGGCGCGTGGCCGTAGCGTTTGCAGATGATCATGATGGAGAATAATGGTGAAGATGGTACTGAACAGACATACAAGGACATATCCACCACCGCCGCCGCTGCTGCTGCTGTTGCTGGTTATGCTTAGTAGCTGCAAGCTCAACAAGGAATTTGACCAGATGGTACCCTTGCCAGCCATTGCGGAGAAGGCACCGCGTTCGGAACAGGAGGTGGCTGCGCGGCAGAAGATGCTCGAAGAGATATATAATCAACCCTATCCGGAGTATCGCATTAATCCCGGTGATGTCTACCGAGTGTCCGTTTACGGTTATCCGGATCTGCATACCGAGGGCGTGATGGTATCTCCAGATGGTGAGTTGTCAGTCACTCTGTTGGGCCCAGTCAAAATTGGTGGTATGACTTTGAAGGAAGCCACAGCGGAGCTAGAGCGCTGTTACCAGCATTATATCAAGTACCCGAAGGTTGCCATGTTCATTCACAGTATTGCCAGCCAAAGTGCGACGATTGCTGGCAAAGTGACCAACTCGGGTCGCTATCCGGTACACAAGGGTTTGCGGCTGCGGGATTTGCTGGCGATGGCGCGGGGGACGCCGATGGAGTTATTTGACGGCCAGGGTTTTGAAGTCGCCGATTTCAGCACGTCTATTTATATACGGGGCGACCGGACCATACCCATTGATTTCAATCGCGCTATTCAGGCTGGTGATCCCTTGCATAATATTGAGGTCCATCCTAACGACTACGTGTATATCTCAAGTCGAGCCGACAAGTTGGTTAGCGTGTTGGGTGAAGTTAATCACCCTTGTTTCATTGTTTGGTATGAAAACATGGGGTTGATAGAGGCGATCACCAATGCCCGAGGGCTTAAGGATGAGTATTATCATGACGCTGTGGTGATCCGGCGTAGTGTTGTGGAGGGCATTGACTTTTACAAGGTCAATGTCGACGGCATTTTTCGCGGAACGGTGGCGAACGCGGCTTTGCTACCTGGCGATATTGTATATGTTCCGAAGGACAAATTGTCGGCCTACAACGTCTTTGTACGCAAGCTCATGCCGACCGTGCAGTTGGTCAATTCTCTTCTTAGTCCGATTGCTTGGATGGAGACTCGTTGATTGGGGAGGCAAGGGTGAAGTCGCTGCTGGCTCAGGTTACCTCATCAGGGCCAATCGGCATTGACCACTACGTTTTTTTGCGACGACGAGATAGGTCTAGGAACCTTGGGGGACGGGAAGCTTGACTGGCGGTCGGGGCCGGGCGAGATTGGGCACCAGATGCGACAGGAGACGAACGCGACAGCACATGGAGAGCCTCAAATACATCCTGTTTGGCATTGCGCTGTTTGTGGGCGTGCCGGTCTTGGCTGGGCTGGCTTATGCCAAACGCGTTGTGTTACGTTGGCTTATCTTTGTCGCCGTCTTCCTGAGTCATGAAAATTACTACCTGTCGCTGAATTTTTTTCCGGTGAAGACCTATCGTGGTACAGCTCGCGGCATGGAAATAACTGTTTCGGACATGCTTTTTTGGTCGTTGTTGTTAGCGTTGATGCTGCTCTACCGCCAGCGTTTTCGTTTTTTTCCACGGGGTGGCTGGCTCTATCTGCTATACTTTTTCTGGTGTTCGCTGTCGCTCAGCAACGCTGTTAATCAGCTGTATTCCATTTTCGAGTTATGGAAGATGCTGATGATGTGGATATGCTTCCTGGCGATTGCCAACTATCTATATTTCACTCGGGACATAGAGCCCATACTGAAGGGCACTGGCGCGGTGGTGATGTGGGCCTTCGTGGTGGTCATCAATCAGAAGTATTTGCAGGGCCGTTTTCAGACGCCGGGCATTTTCTCGCATCAGAATACTGCGGCTATGTACATGGGGCTGATTGGTCCCTTGTTTCTAACTCGGTGGTTAGAAGAGCGCAATACCATGTGGGACAGCGTTTTTTATGCTTTTGCTTTTGTGTTCAGCGGTGCCATCGCTTTTTTTACTTTTTCCCGCGGGGCGATGTTGTTTTACCCCATTGGCTGTGCGGTGGCGCTGCTGTTGTCGTTGGGGCACCGCATTTGCATGCGTAAGGTGATAATTGTTATGCTCATTGGCACTTGCGCTTCTTTGGGGTTGCTGAAGATGGCACCGCGGATTATTGCGCGAATTGAGCGGGCGCCGGAGTCATCCAAGTTGACGCGTCTTCGTCTTGCGGAAGTGGCCATTACTATGGCCAATGACAAGAAGTTTATTGGCGTGGGGATAAACAACTGGGGGATCAAGATCAATCCGCCCTTTTCTTACGCTGATGACCGTGAGGAACTCGGCCTCGATGACGATTTCAAGGACGGCCTGGTTGAAACCATCTACCTGATGACCGCTGCTGAGTGCGGCTGGGTGGGTCTGGGTTTCCTGATTCTGTGTTTTGGCGGTTTTATGTTTCTTAATGTGGTGAATTGGTTCCGGACTTATCGAACAAACATCAACTACCTGGCGGCCGGCATTTGCGGTGGACTTTTGTCGGTGTATGGGCAGTCCATGCTGGAGTGGGTGCTGAAGCAATCGCCGGTTTTCTATGAACTCATGATAATGTTTGCGATTATATCTGCAGTAGGAATGATTATGTCGGAGATTGGCGATGAGATCCCTTTGTCCGAGCCGCTGTCGTCCAGGTCCTGGTCGTCTCACGGCGGTAGTGCCAAGCGATCGCCCCCGCCACGTCCACGTTCCCGCCCCCGCCTCCGCGCAACCCCCCGTGCGGCGCAGGCCAGCACTGTTTCCGGCGCTGGCAGCTGATATGGTGGTTAGGGGCTTGGCAATAGGGTGGCTGGTGGTCTCATAGACGTCTTGATAGGAAGCGAAGGGGTCGGCATGAAGATTCTCTTGGGGGGTATTCCCCTCGGCTGTGATAATATTGGCGACGAAGCCATCATCGCCTGTGTGGCAGCGATATTCCGCCGGGTCTTGCCACAGGCTGAACTGACTGTGAGTACGGCTCAGCCGGAGGAAACGGCTCGGAAGCTCCAGTTGCGATGTGTCATGCTCTACGGATTTGGTGCGGATGCCAAGTGCCGGGCCTTTCGCCGCGATATTGGTGATTACGACTGCTATGTCTGGGCAGGGGCCACGGGGTTGTCGGACTACCCGGCTACTGGCGCGCGGATGCTGGAGATCGCCCAAGCGGCAGGCGTGAAGACGCTGCTGTGGAACGTGGGGATGAATAGCGTGCTCAACCCGGCCTTCTTCGAGGTGCGCGGCAAAAAGAGGCTGCTGTTGCGCGCGCTTAGTCGTTGCAGTTTTGAGACTTTTGATGCCGTGCGCTATTATGAAAAAGTGTTGGATCGTCGGATGCGACAACAGCTCTGTCAGGTTTTGGCGAAGTGTGCTGCAGTCATCGTTCGCGATCAGCAATCACGGGATGAATTGTGCCGGTCGGGCTATCCGGCAGCGGTGGTTGGAGCGGACAGCGCTTTGCTCCTGCCGACTGCCCCGGAGGAGGCAGTGCCGCCGGAGTTGAGTGTCCTGGCTGATCGCTGCTTGATTGGCGTGTGCATTTCAGCACAGTCGCCGTTGCGTGATCCGAAACGCTTGCAGGCTTGTCTGGATGACATGTTGGCTGAACCGGGCCGGCAGGTGCTGTTCATACCGATGAATCCGGTCACAGACCACGCCTGGATGGCCGATTTCCGCCGT
>JBAYXX010000199.1:0-4052 GCA_041673345.1 Kiritimatiellia bacterium | reverse complement strand
TCTCGTAGAGCGGATCGCGCAGCGCCCGCTCGAAATACGCCACCGATTCACGCACCTTGCCGGTTTCGCAGAGGAACCAGCCGTAGTTGTTGTTGATTTCCGGATCATTTGGCGCCCGCGACAAGGCACGGCTGAAATCGGCGTCAGCCTTGGCAAATTCCTTCAGATCCGCCAGCACCAGACCGCGCACACTGAGCGCGGTCGCGTAATCCGGATCAACCTGGATCGCGATGCTCAGATGATCAATCGCCGCTGCCGGATTGCCCTCCTGAAAGTAGAGCGCCCCCAGTTCGGTATGGATCCGCGCCCGCGTCCGGGGATCAGCCGGCGTCGGCTCACTGCTGCGGCCGTCGTTCATCATCGTACCGCCCGCCCCGGTCGTGGGCACTTTGGAAAAATCATATTGCGCCTGGGCAGCAAGCGGCAGGCAGACGGCCAAAGCCGCCAGAGAAACACACAGACGCAGGGACGACACGATATTTTTCATTCACTGGACTCCTGGACGGGAATGATTCTCTCCAGCCGGCGCCGGGTCTTGTCCTGAACCTGGCCAGCCAGTTGTCCGCAGGCGGCATCGATGTCATCGCCACGGGTCTTGCGGGTCGTGGTGACGATGCCGCCTTGCAGCAGAATTTCGCCGAAACGGCGCACCCGATCAGCCGGCGAACGGCGGAACGGCGACCCCGGAAAGGGGTTGAACGGAATCAGGTTGAACTTGCACGGCACATCACGCACCAGCGCAAGCAATTCGCGGGCCTGGGCATCGCTATCATTGACGCCGGCCAGCATGGTGTACTCGAAAGTAATGAAATCACGCGGCGCCTTGGTGAGATAACGCTGACACGCCGCCAGCAATTGCTGCAAAGGGTATTTCTGATTGATCGGCACCAACTGGTCGCGCAATGCGTCGTTGGGGGCATGCAGCGACACCGCGAGCGCCACCGGACAATCCTCGCGCAGCCGGTCGATCACCGGCACCAGACCGGAAGTCGACACCGTCACCCGCCGCCGCGACAAACCATAGGCATTGTCATCAAGCATCAGATGCAAGGCAGTGACGGTATTTTCGTAATTCGCCAGCGGCTCGCCCATGCCCATCAGGACCACATTGGAGATGACCCGCTCGTTACCATGCACAGCGCCCAGCGCCTTGTTGGCTTGCCACAGCTGACCAATGATTTCGCCCACGGTCAGGTTGCGGTTGAAGCCCTGCTTGCCGGTGGAGCAGAATGCGCAATCCAGCGCACAACCCGCCTGCGTCGAAATACACAGGGTGCCGCGCTCGTCCTCGGGAATGAACACCGACTCGACAGCATTGCCATTCCCCACGTCAATCAGGAACTTGCGCGTCCCGTCATCCGAAATTTTGTCCGAAACAACGGCCGGCGGCGCCACGACCGCCCGCTGCAAGAGCTTGTCGCGCAAGCTCTTGGCGAGATCGGTCATGGCATTGAAGTCTGCCACGCCGGAACGATGCACCCAGCGCAACACCTGCTTGGCCCGAAAGGGTTTCTCACCTTGTTCGGCAAACCAGGCAGTCAGACCGGCGGCATCGTAATCCAGCAGATTGACAGTCATCTAGTACGGCTTCGCGGCTCAGCGGCCAGCGTAGGTATTCATGCCCGGAAAGAAGAAAGCCACTTCCACGGCAGCCGTTTCCGGCGCATCGGAACCATGCACGGCGTTGGCATCGATGGATTCAGCAAAGTCAGCACGGATGGTGCCCGGCTCAGCCTTCTTCGGATCGGTGGCGCCCATCAGCTCGCGGTTCTTGGCAATGGCGTTTTCACCTTCCAGCGCTTGGATCATCACCGGACCAGACGTCATGAACTCAACCAGATCCTTGAAGAAGGGGCGATCCTTGTGCACGGCGTAGAACTGACCAGCTTCCTGCGCCGACAGCCAGGTCATGCGGGCGGCGATGACCTTCAGGCCAGCAGCTTCGAAGCGGGAATAGATCTGGCCGATGACGTTTTTCTTGACGGCATCAGGTTTGATGATGGACAGCGTGCGTTCGATTGCCATGTTTACTCCAGTAGGGCGGTCGGTTAAAAGTGCGAAATTCTAGCAGATCAAGCGTTCAGCGCGTGGCATCCGGCACGCTTTCCGCTTGCCGCAAAGGTTCGCGCAAGCGCGCGAAATCCCGCGGCGGCACATATTGCAGCAGTTCCTTACCCTGCGCATCGACCACGATATCCAGCCCTTTATCCGCATACAGCAGATGCACCCGCTCAGAAGATACGGGCAGCCGCTCCCCCGGCGTACCAAAACGCTCGATCAGGGTCGCCTCGTCCAGATTGACAGCGGGGATCACACTGATGGCCTGCACCGGCAGGCTTTCCGCCAGCGCCCGGTCGTCAGGAGCCAGACGGATCTTGCGCGTCGAACTCTCCATGTATTCCGCCTTCGGCGCCCGCTCGGCCATGGCAACCAGCGTCTCCGGCGTCGCCTCGAGCGTCAACACCACCTTGGCCAGCACAAAGCCCAGGCGCAACTCGCTGAAATACGCCTCCAGACTCCCCGCCTCACCCGGCGCAGCAATGATGGCCAACTCCGGCTCAGCCCCCAGCACCGAAAGCATGTCGCCCAACCGGTCGCGCCCCAGCACCACCCCAAAAACCTGACTGCTGCCCGTCCCATCCACCTGGATCTGCCACGGCAGACCGACATTATGATCAGCCCCCTCGTGGCGACCGACATCGGTAAAAAAGAACGGCAGGAGCAACGCCAGCACGATCAGCCCCAGAATCAGGAATACTTTTTTCATGACCTAGCTCAAAAAATAAGGGGGTGATTGTGCCATAGACATAACAGCCATCCCAACAACCAACTGAACAACACAAAAAAGTCAAACTCTTTTTCGCAAAACAAACTCAATCGCACATTCGGCCATTGGTGTACGCGTCTGATCTATTCCACGAGACAAACTTTTATATCGATAACCATGATCAATAACCTGCAATGAAATTATTTCGGCAACATCACGAAATCCCCCAAGAAGATCAAGAAGATTTACTGATACAGGAGACCAAGATTTTTCTTTCGCAATTGTGAAACATATCTTGTGATCAGGGTTAAAAACACTCGGCCACTGCCCCTGCTCGTATAAATCCTCATCAGGAACCTGCACTACAAGGTGCCCACCTGGCTTTATGACTCTCAACCAATTAATCAACGCCTCTCTTGCGTCACGCATATGCTCCAAGCAATGTGATGAATACAAGAAATCAAAACTATCATCAAGAACATTCGAAAGAATCTGTGCATCACCATGCTCTTGGTCATAAGCAAATACATTACTAGCCAGAGGAAAAAATTCCTTATAAAGAGCCAGAGAATCCACACCTCCACCAACATCAATCCCATTACCGCAAAACCAGCGTGTTGCAAATCTGCTATCAGCAAGACGACGACAAATTGATATACCAGTTACCCCGTTAACTCCAGGCTGATACTGGAGTGATTTATTAATATCGTGCGGAAAAACATTGAGCATTGATTGCATGAAAGGCTTTTCTTTCGGCGCCAAGATCAAATAGCCATCATCTTCCTTGAGCAAATACGCCGCATGGCTTTCACTTAACCGCTCAATTCGCTCAAGCAATTCTGAAGACTCCTCCCATCGTCTTGCAAAATCGGGACATTCACCATTCTGAAACTCACCAGAGAAATAAATCCGCGCATCATCGACTATGATAACACTGGAAGAAAGATCAACTCCCAGTAGAATATCAAACTCATTCAACAGCGGAAAGCTCTCACTTTCTCTAATAGAGTCGGAATAGCTAACCATGCCGAAATCAGCCCCTCCAATAAAATGCGCATCAAGGAAATAAAGTGTTGGCAAGTTTACCGAATCAGCACTTACCATCCTGCGCAAAAAATCTCCGCTCCTGCCATGTGTTAAATGCACATTTTTATTGGCAATAAATCTCTGCCTGCACTTCTCAAACAATTCCTTAGTAAACTCAACGCTATGCAACTCTGAAAACCCAGAACCAGCAGCCCAAGCCAAGGAGTTGCCCATCCCGGTCCCTGTCTCGACCAGTCGC
>JBAYXX010000198.1:0-4058 GCA_041673345.1 Kiritimatiellia bacterium | reverse complement strand
ATTACCGCCAGCGCAAGAATCGGATTGGCAAGGTAGCGTAGAACGGAGCGTGATGACGATGCCGAAACTGACATGGCAACAAATGAATCGATTCTGGACGCAGGTGCAGGAAGCGACGGGCATAGCACCTGACATGGAGCCGACAGGTATCATGGTCTCCATTACCTGCCCGCATTGCAGGATCGGCATCGTCAATTACGCACCACGCAATATCGATGGCGTCAGCAAGTGCAGCAGCTGCGGCAAGGCGCAAACGTTGTGGGAGATCGCGGCATATGTCTCAGCCAAACGGCGCCAAGCAAAGCAAGATGAAGCGGCCGATCGGCGGCAGGTAGGGCTGCAAGCGGCTATGGGCCACGACTCATATCGCCGGGTAGGCGGGGCAATTCGACGCAGGAAGAATGGGTGAGGTGAGATTGTATGTCCAAAGACCTGTTACGAGAAGCGCTGATAAAAGCTAAAAAATATATCGTCAGTCATGAGTCCTGTTGTGATCAGGAAGGCTGCACCGATAATCCCAATTGCGGCACCAGTGTCCTACTTAAAGAGATCGATGCAGCATTGATGGTCGGCGCAATAAAAGGCCATGGTTATTTTCTGTTTCACAAAGCATTCTTGAAGGACAAAGAAGCTCTATACGCTTACTTGGCGAACAAACTGGCTAACTTGCTGCAAGAGGATGTTGTGGAAACGTATGTCGATGCGGCGGAGAAGCCCGGCGCGATGGGCAAAGCAAGGGTGCGTATGCAGGTTCGTTTTTCGGTGGATGACGATCCGGAGGTACTCCCATGCGACTAACCCTAACCGTGTACGCCGTGCCGGTAGCGCAGCCCAGGCAGCAAGAGACGATCGTCAACGGTCATGTGCACAATTACACGCCGGCGGACAATCCGGTCAACAGTTACAAGGCGAGTCTGCGCAAAGCGGCTATTGATGCTGGATTGACCAGCGTTATGGATGGGCCGATCGTTCTGCAATGGCGGGCATACCTGCCACGGCCAAAGCGGCTGATGCATGCCAAAGATCCGGATGGGCCGATACCGCATGTAGTTAAGCCGGATACCGACAACATCATGAAAGCCACCAAAGACGCGCTTAGCAAAATGGTGTGGCGTGATGATTGCCAGGTATTCGATGAACACGGCATCAAATTCTACGCCGAGAAGGTCGGGCTGCCCCGGGTGGAATTGGTGATTGAGCAGTTGTAATGGATCTGACAATTTGACAAAAGACCAGCTCATCGTGGGAAAAAGATGGGAATCCTGAAGGCTAAAGGTGTGTTAGAGTATGGGTATGCAGAATCAAGCCTATGCCATGCGAGATGTCCGGCATGCGAACTTCCGTTTGATTGAAAAGGAACTATACCACTATCAAGAGCAACTTGCCCGAATTAGTCAATTTCGGGACGATATCATCTTGGGCACCAGCACCCCAGAGGTGAAGGTGCAATCTGATCCAGGTGATAGTACGTCTTCTAAGGCGGTGAAACTTGCTAGTGGCGTGCTCACTGAAGTCACCAAACGAGTATTAGCCATTGAGTGGGCATGCAATATGATTAAGCGGCACCCAGAACCCGGGCGATGGAGGCTAGTGCAGTTGAAATACTTTGACGGCCGGTTGACAAACGATGGTGTTATTCAAGAACTGACTATTAGCCCTGATACCTTTTACCGTTGGCGGCGTGATTTTATTCAGTTGATTGCCGATCGACTTGGCTGGGAGATCTGAAAAACATCGTAGGCGCAGAGGGTAAATCAGATGGATAATGTAAGGGGGAAGCTTGTGCCGATTATATATTGCTGGCATTGCGGCAAACAGATGTCCGATGGCATTGATTATAATGCCAGGCAATATTGTGCAGGTTGCAAGCCATTACATAATGCAGAAATGCAAAAGTTGGTTGACCAGAGTGTTGTTATAAAATCCCAGCTGATGTATTGGAGAGCATTGGATTTATTGCAAAAGCAGTGGGTACCAATGCATGAGTATTATAAGGCGGCGCAAGTTGTTAAACAGCGCATTGACGAAAAGCCAAAAACATTCAATAGTGCCCCTGAGATAATGGCATGTTTAGAGCTTTTGCGCCAACGAGTTCGTATTAAATTGCAGGTTAAAATTAGTGATTTCAAAGTGGATTTTGTACTTCGCGATGAGCTTATCGTACTTGAAATAGATGGATATCTTCATGCTTTTCAACGCACGCAAGATTGGTATCGGGATGAAGCAATCCGCAAAAAGCTCGGTGCCGAATGGGAAGTAATTCGCATTCCGGTCAAATGTATTGAAGGGAAAGTTCGTGCACTCTATGATGGCATTGTGCAGCTTCGTACCGAGCAGCAGAGAGTTCGAGCGGAGAACCACGGTTTACTGCCAGACTCATACTCTATACGAACTATGGAAGTATGGGCAAACGCAGTGAGGAAGTTAGCTTGAATCTACGAACGCCGGCCAATCACCGGCGTTCACGATTTTGTTGTAGGAGGTGGCTTCGTTGGCCAAACCGCTGACGCCGACGGAGCGATCGGCGATTATAGCAGCGTTACGTGACGGGGGCAATATTGGCAAGGTTGCGGCTGATTTCCGCCGTAGCAACGCGCTAATCAGCCGCATAGCGCACGAGGAAGGCATCAGTGTTGTGTCTAGTATGCAGGAGGCACATGCGGTCCAGCGTGAGCAATATATGGCACGGCGCACTCAAGTGAAGGCCAAGATGCTAGATCTGGTTGAGCAAGGGTTGAGCAGGGTAGAGTTGTGCTTGAAGTTCGACCCTGATGCGATGGATGACGCGGCAAACAATACCGATCCGTTTGCGCAGGCAGTGAAGAAAAGTAAGGTTAAGCAGGCAGTATCACTTGAGGATATGAAAAAGCTGTCCGCTATCGCCAAGGACATAGGTATATTGAGCGCGGTGTTTATAGACAAGATCAGGCTAGAGGAAGGCAAGCCGACCAGCCGGATTGATACGATAGGGTCTGAGGATGAGCGGAATTTGCGGGATGTGTTAGAGGATGAAGAATATGGACCAGCTGCCATCGCAGCTATTAGACAGGCCGCTCTCCAAGCTTCAGGCAGCAGGGGCAAGGTATTGCCCTTTAATATGGACCGTAACATACCGGATGATCAACGGGGAACCGTTCAACCTGAGCACACAGCCGTTTCTGGAGCAGATATACGCTGATCTGAGCAGGCACATCGTGGTGATGAAGGCTGCTCAGATGGGCATATCGGAGTACGCCATTAACAAATCCATTTGGTTTCTTGAGAACTGCGGCGACGTGCTGTATGTATTGCCAACGGACGGCGATTCCAACGATTTTTCGGCTGGCCGGCTAAACCCGGCGATCGAGGAATCACCACATGTAGTGGACTTGTTCACAGATGTGGCTAACGTGGGGCATAAGCGGTCAGGTAATCGTAACTATTACCTGCGTGGTTCTAATAGTCGTAGCCGGTTGAAGTCGGTGCCGATTGATTTTCTAGTCCTGGATGAATTCGAAGAAATGGTGCAAAAGAACATCCCACTGGCTAGAGACCGCATGGATGCGAGCCCTTACAAGTGGGAGTTGAATATGTCGACGCCGGGTGTACCCGAAGCTGGCATCGATGCCGAGTTCGCCCATAGTGACCAACACAAGTGGCTGGTGCGCTGCGAACATTGCAATTATGATCAAGAGCTTACATTTCCGGATAACATCGCCGGCGATGAATATGTGTGCCGTAAATGCCGGCGGCCGATCGATCGATTCCATGGTCAGTGGGTAGCAGCTCGACCGGGCGCTGACATTCGGGGGTATCATCTAAGCCAATTGTTCTCGCCTACTGTTACGGCAGCCGAGTTGATGAAGTCGTACGCGCTTGCGATTAGCAATCAGCACAAACTGGCCGACTTCTACAATTCGAAGTTGGGTCTGCCGTATGTTCCCGAGGGACACAAGTTGGAGAAGTCCATTGTGCTGTCACGGCGGGGTGACAAATTAACGGCGCAGTCGTCGGAAGCCGGCACAGCCATGGGCGTGGACGTTGGCGCCCTGCTGCATTGCACGGTCAGCGAGCCGGGG
>JBAYXX010000197.1:0-4061 GCA_041673345.1 Kiritimatiellia bacterium | reverse complement strand
ACACCGCTTACCGCAGCAAAGACTGAAGAGCGATGCATAGCGAAGCCGGGTGGTTTTTTTCATCTTTTCCCTCGCATGCCGAACGCGGGAACTCGCAAACGGATAGGATAGTTATGAATAAAAACATTTTTATGGCCGCTAAATGTTGGAAACCAATACCGTTATTATTGTGTTTTCTATTGTCAATTATAACGGGGTGTACGCCACAAAAAAAGAAGGGATATCTGTCAACGGAATTGCCTGAAATGACATTCACTTTTACAGGAGATAGAATTTTATATTTTGGACGTTGGTATTTGTTGTTAAATGGCGAAATAGATCATGGCCAAGTCCTAAAATTTGACTATTCATTCCGTTATTTTGACAAATCATGCCAAACAATGGTAAGTTGCATCAACGCGTATGCCCAAGATCAGGATGATAGTGTTAGCATGTATGCGATGATGAAAGAAGTGTTGCGTGGCAAGAGTGATATTATGGAGGAATTATCCCAAGAAGACCTAGCGACAGTCGCCGAACTTTCTTATGCTGGAAAAGATGTCATCGAATACGAAACACAGTACGCCAAGGGGTTTATTTTCAAAGGCCATTACCCGCAGTATTCTGTTTATAGTTTTTCTCCTGACGAAAAATCTGGATTTGTGTTAGCTCTAGGCAAGGAATCTCATGAAGACCAAAACAAACCAGATGCAGCTTTGGATTTTGCTTTGACACTGGCGGCATCAATCCGTTTTACAGATCAACCGATGTTGACCACAACAGAATTCGCCACCATTTTTACGTTGCAAAGTAGCCATAAATCCATACCCCATGAAGAACGAGTGACCATGAAAAGCGTCAGATATCATCGCAAATGATTATCGTTGCGTGTAATGGAGTGCAGCCACAACACGTAGAGTCTTAATGTGGCGCCCCCCGGGCGCAATTCCAAGTTGCAGTCACCCCCCGGGTTGCGTCGCCCTCCGGGCGCCTCACCCGGGGTTACGCATGGTGCGGCCCTCCGGGCCGAACTTGGCCGCTCAGACGACATGATTTATTCGCGATTCGGGCCATACATTTAGGGACCGGCGGCGCTGAAGTGGACCCCAAGTCAAGGACAAAAACTAACGAATTATCAGTGGATTCAAGGATTCACGCGGGCATTTGGCTGCGAGGCCGCAGGCCGCATCTCCACAGAAGAGTGGTTTGGACGCTTAAGACGCTAGAGAACGCAGGGGACTGATGAGAACGGCTGGTAGCGGCATTGGGGGTCGGACAATAGGTGTCCGGGGGTGGTGGCGATTGTAATGGCAGTGAACAGAGTGTGTCGGGGATTTTTCCGGCCACTTGTCTTGGGGTAGCACATCGCCAGAAAGGGACACTGCCATGACGACTACAAACGAGCAACAGGAACAGGAACTGCAACAGGAACAGGAATTGCAACAGGAATTGGAAGAGCTGCGTCGGGATGAGGAATTCATGCTTGCGTACATGAAGAAAGAGACCATCAGTCGCGCACTCGGATTTGGTCGCAACAATGGCGCCATGTGGATACGCACGACGAAAATCATGGTTGATGGCAAGAGCCGGTGGCAGCCGGAATACCAGTCACGCGAGGAGGTTTTTCGCAGTGTTGACATGCGGGAGCTGGTGGCGGCCGTGTATTGGCTCATGCTGGGGCGTGGGCCCTCGAAAAAGGCCGCGATGGCCGAGATCGCGCCGCCGGCCTTTTGGCTGGAGTTTCTTCGTATCGCCCGCGAGGCCAAGTGGCAGGGGCAGAAAGTGCATTTGGCGCTGGTGCGCACGACGTCGGCGGCGGTGCCGACGCGTATTCGGCTTGCTTCGTGGTTATATCTGTTGGACAGAAGCCCGCGTGCCCTGAGTCGTGCCGGTCTTAATGCAGAGAGCTTTGAGCTGGAACAGGTCAATTTCAGCGCCAGGCAGGTGAAGCGCTGGCGTGATTTGACGGTGATGGGTGTCGAGGCGATGTTCGAGAAGCGTTGTTATCAGGCCAGTTTTGCGGCGGACCTGTCGCCGTTGAAGAAGGCGGACTGGTTTTCTTTTGCCTTGGTGAAACACTGCCTGGAGGTTGTATGCATGTGGCTGGAGACCTTCAGCGAGGCCGAGCTGGGCATGACCTATCGCGAGGTGCTCATATACGCCGTCGGGCATTATCGCGGTGTTGACGCGGCCATCCTGGTCAATAAGCTTGAGGAGTTGCGGCCAGGGCTTTGCGCGGGCTTTTGTGACCGGCATGGCAACAATCTGCTCTGGTATACGGCGACGTGCTGGCAGCCACGGAAAAAGAGGTCGAAGGGATTAACCACGGCGCAATTATACCAGTTGTACCTGCAGAACAAGATGTCGCCGCAGTCGTCGGCAAAGTCGGGGCTCAAACCGGCGCCGTGGATGGAGGTTGCCAAGAATTATAGCCATTTGGCAAAGGAGCGCGAGGGCAGCCGTAATCTGTTGAAGTTGCTTTGTGCCCTGGGGGTGTCGCCGCAGAAGCCCAATGCGCTGGGCTTTTCCTTCCGTGATCTCGATGACTATGCCTGCCTGGTAGGCCGGCGTTGGCAGATCATGCGCATTCATACGCGGCTGCCGGGTTTTGACGACGGCAGGGTGTGGAAACAGTCGGGGTGCCTATCGGCGTGAGTGAGGATGAGTGTGCGTGGAGCTGTGCTCAGCCTTGCAGGCGCAGGACGGTTTCGGCGATGTCGATAATCGTCTGGCGGAGCGAGTCGGGGCTGATAACTTTGACTTGGCCGCGGGCCCAGAAGATCAGATCGACGGCTTCGTGTTCGGCGACCTCGTGCAGTGTCAGCCGGAGCGAGCCGTCTTTCTGTGCCTCCAGGCATTCCGGCTTGTTGGCGTAGCGTTCGCGGACGGGCTTGGCGAAATCGGGCTGGATGAGCAGACAGACTTCCGGTATGCGTGGGAAGTTGAACAGCTTGCCGTCGTTGATGCCGTTCAGAAGTTGCCTGTCACTGGCGAAGGACTTATCAGTCATCTCAGCGGCGCTGATGCGATGCAGGGCGAGAATGGTGTTGTAGGGCTTGCCGTAGCTATACTTTGGCGTGCCGACCAGTCGTCCTTTGAGGTACCAGACGCCTGCCTGCCAGGCGATCACATGGGGTTCAAAGATCTTGTCACTTTCCTTGCCTTTGGCCGTGCTGTAACTCAGGCGCAGCTGATGCCGTTTTTCCCAGGCTTTGAACACGGTGCAAAAGATGTCGGGCGAGAGTGGCAGTTGTACTGGATTGATGACCTGCATCATGTCCAGCTCAGCCAAGGCGCTGAAACCCGTTTTATTTTGGGTCAGCAGTGCCCGTACGGCCTTGTTGATCTCTGAGCGCAGGGGCTCGGGCATGAGGGACTGTGCGGCCATTTGGCCGAGTACGGCGCTTTTCATCTCAAAGGGCTCGACCAAGAGATCCTCTGAGAACCACTCCGGGATTGATAGAAAAAAGCCGTGTTCCGTCGGCTCGTACTCTACTGGCGCTTCGAATTCAGTGCGCAGGACATCCATGTCGCGCCGAAAGGTCTTTTCCGATAGTGAATATGCTCCAGCGGGGTCACGTCGTTTCATTTCGGCCATGAAACGGCTGTAATTGGGGTATGTGTTTTTGCGCAAGAGCTCAAGAATGACTTGCAGGCGCAACAGTTGATTTTTATTTGCTGGCATGGTTGGAGACCTCCCGAGACTCTGGTGTCAGAATTGCTCGCCGTTGCCTGTGGGGACGCGCGTGGCAAGACCGGGCGAACAATAACCCCGGCGGGATGAAGTGCAAATAGCGCCCGTGATGGCCGGAGTCGAGGCGTAAGGGGTCTGTAACCACCCCGGTGGGGAAAACACTGGGGACAATTTGCAGGAAACCCACGGCCAGTCACCGCCCAGCCATGACATATGGGTGGCTAACCAGGCAGCGGGTTTCATAGGAGCAATGCTCTTCACCTAGCATGCGGCAATCGCCGACGATGAGCTGATTGGTAACCATGCACAAGATCATTCGCCGAGGTTTTGAGCACCGAAGGTGCGCCCTAAGATAGCCCAGGGCAAGCGCCCGCAGGGCGCGTCGCCC
>JBAYXX010000196.1:0-4082 GCA_041673345.1 Kiritimatiellia bacterium | reverse complement strand
CCCGGCTTGATTAGGCCGGGTTGACGCCATTGAAATGTGTTCTTACTCTTACTTGGTCAGCACCGTCGACAAGTCCTTGAACTCTTGGATCAGGCTGTCAGCGCCGCCTTTTTCGTCATCGTCATCGTCATCTTTATCTTTGTCGACAGCATCCAGGATGGCCTGCAGCGCGGTAATTGCCGATTCAACCTTGCTGCGATTAGACGCCGACAACACCCGGCCAGCCTTAGCTTGGCGCTCCAAGCCCTTAGTTTCCAGCAGCTCCAGGTTAGCATCTGCCTTCGCTTGATCCTGCCAGAACCCAGCTGCAGCAGCACGTACTGCCCAACCTGTCAGAGCGGATTTGAATTGGTCGACCGATGCGCCGATGGCAGCTGCCTTGTCGGTGATCGCTGCGTCGGACACGATCTCATATGTTGACCGGTGCAGTGCATCGCGGATCTCCCAATAAGAGTCGTATAGATCCTCTTCAACCTGCTTCTGCGCCACAATGGTGTTGAAATCACGCGCCTTCTGAGTATCGCCCACAACAATCACCTCTCGCTTCGGCTCCTGCGCCTGTTTCTTTAATGTCGCCCGCCACAGCTTGAGCTGCAGCGACAACGCCTCACATAAATCTTCATTCTGCATGTTCCCTTTACGGAGCAGCCCATCAACCCGCTCCATCTGGGCAACCAGGCCGACTTCACCAACCGACTTCACACCCAAAGTCGGCGTATCTGGATTCATGCCCCAGGTAACTGCGCTACCCTCGTAGAGGATCAGCTCTTTGAGGTGCAGGTTGCCGGTTTCTTTGTTACGTGCAGCTTTGACCGTTTCATAACCGATACTATGCTCACTGATCACGCCTGCCTCATATAACAGCAGGGCATCTTTGCCAAGAGTTGTCGGGACGATCTTGCTTTCAAAATAGAGCCCGAAGTCATCTTCCTGCAGCACTTGCGGTACGCCGAGAATAGAGAACGGATCGTGCTGGTATAGGTACTTAATGCGCGGACGCCGACTAGCAGGGCCTTGTTCCATGATGGTCTTGGTGAATGCGCCCTTGTCCACCACGTCATTGCCAGCATCAGCAACACCAAAACTTGACCAGTAACCAGTGATGATACCCTGCTTGGTATCCAGGTCTTTTAGCTTGAGCGGGATGTTCTTAAACTCCATCACCGGCACCCCCTGCGAATACCTTTATACTGCGACGGACCTAGCCGCTGTTGAGCCGGCTGTGCTACTTCAAACTGCAGCAGCCCAGGCCGGATCTCGAACTGCGCGCCGCAGTTGATACATATAATACGGGCCGCCAATAGCTGGCCGGCAGCCATGTCAATTGTGTTGACCAGGCGAGTTCCGCAGCGATTACAGCTAATCATGTCACGCCTCCGAGTAAACTTCTGTGCATCGGCATTGCACCGTTTCAGATGGCTCACCGTCCGGATCACCCGGGTACATCAACCCATTGCTGTACTCTTCATCAATGGGTTGCTCTTCACCATCCATGTCGGCATGCGAATCACGAACCCGATCATCACGACTGGAGAGCCAGGTCTTGATCATCTTTTTGCCGGTCACTTCTTCGGTCTGTTTGACCGCTTCTCGCCGACCGGCGCCATACGCCGCATGTACTTCTGTACGGGCAATTACCTCCGGCCGATTGGTGTAGACACCACTGGCATCTGGACCTAGCACGCTGCGCACACGCTCCCGCAGTTGGTCGTAGCCTTCACCCGCTGCCTGTCCTTCGCTTAGGGCGTCCTTAATGGCATTGTGAGTAGTATCCGACGTTTCGTAAGCCAGTTGGTTAGCTCGTTCTTGTACCCACTTAGTAACCCGATCGGCGCTGTTGTCGAAGTCATCGGTCACCGATTCACCAGAGTCACTAACCACTTGATCAATACGCGGCAATAGCGACAGTGCAACCTGCTGTATCCAATACTCTCGGTCGAATACGTCACCGGGATTTACCTTCAACCGTGTCGGCCCCGGCCCAGCCTTGTCGGTCTGCTCTTTGAGCGCCGCTTCAACTTGTAAGAGCTGATCAGCGAACAGATCATCCCACAGCGCGATCCAAACTTTCTCCCACCGGCGTAGCCGGCGGTCAAAGGCTTTCCAATAGGCGACTTTCTGTTCCTCAGTTTCAAACTTGAGTATTGCCCCTGTCGCCGCCTTACTTCCGGCGATGTGGGGCAAGCCTTTTGGGAGGTCGCCATCTGGATCGTTGCCAGCATCTTCTGCCGGCACTTGGAACGGTGACACCCACCAATGATCGCGCCAAGGCTTAGGCTCGAATCCCAACTCCAACCGTTCGTTGATCTCGTTGGCGGTGAATCCCATTCTAAACAATCGTTCGGCGTTGGCCACCTGGGAATCAAAATTCTTGCTCATGGCCGGCACATTCGACAGGTCGAAACGCACCCGGATGCGGTCGCCCCAGCGCAACGCAATATCGTTATTAATCTTGTCCATCAGTCGGTCGAGGTAACGTGGGATAATGGTCTGCTCCCACATGTACTTCCGGGCTTCAGCCATGTTATTAAACGTAGTGCCTTCGGCGATTCCGAACACCATCATGGGCACGCCGAATATGCCGGCGGTAATATCTTCGCGGATCTTACTGCGCAGCTCCATCAGCTGCAAGTCAGCGCTGGAAAGCATCAGCGGCGTCCAGTTCATCGGCTTATTCGAAAATCCAGGCTTAAACCAGTTCTTGTTCCCCTGGTGCGATTCTTGCCATTCCAATTTGAAACGGTCGAACTCTCGTTCATTCATGGGGTCTTTTGGACTCAATATACCGTCCACATGTGCCCGGTTATCGAACACCAGCTTCTGCGTTTCTACTGCGGCGTTCTCGGTCTGCACAACGAAAAATGCCACCTGCAACGGTGACAGCCCAACCCGATCATTCATAGGGTCGAAGAATTTGGTATGCATTACTTCTTCGGGCTCGAAGGGGATCTGCTTGTTGTTCTCCACCTTCATTACGTAGCCGGCAATGTAATCCTCGGCCGAGGGCACCGGCGCCACTTTATCAGGTCGCATCGGGTAAATTTCTACTACTCGATCAGCAGCCTTACCCGCCCCGGGTACTAGCTCCCAATATGCATTACCAACGCCGGCCATGCTGATCGTCCACGATTCCACCAGCTCCTGGCCGGTTACCCATTTATTCGGCTTCAGCAGCAGCTTCTCTAGATCGTGCTCTTCCAGCCTAACCCGTTTACCGTTGCGTTGCCGCTCCTCTACAATCCACGGCACAGACGATGTTGAGGTAGCGATGATATTAATGGCTGCATAAGCCCACACGGCCCGCTTGTAGCCTTGTTTAATTAAGTTCTCGAAATTGGCCTCAGCCCATTGCGGCTCGTTATAACGAGTCACGCCAACCCTGCCGTAACCCCGGGAGGACTTGAGCATTAATGAACCTATGCGAGCAAGCGTATTTTGGACGATGTTCAAATGCTCACCCCCGGGTTCATAAACTGCGATACATAAAATCTGGAATAGACAAAGCGCCGATAGACGCTATCTCACAATAAACATCCGAATGAGCAAAATGGTCATCGGCAATGCGCCGATATACAGCCACCATTTGACCGCGGCTGTTCTCCTCAAGCACTCGGATCAACGCTGCATGATGCGTTGCAAATTCATCGCTGATATCCGCCGGCAGCTCAATCGTGTTTTGAAAATATCGCGTGTAGCAGGTGTCTATGTATTCGGTTCGGGCTACATGTACTTCGTGCCGGTCGTTATCCCAGCGCAGCCCTTCGCGAGGATCTGAATAGTAAGCCAAGAACACTTGGCCTTCATGCCGATCGGCGAATTCACGCGCCTTACGCGTCTCCGGTAGCGCATCAATCACACAACACTTCACATTGTATCTGGCCATCAGCTTATCCAGATCTTCAAACTGGACCACCGTACCAGACCAGAGTACCCGGCGATTCTCCCCCGGCTCGCTCACCGTGCAATGCAGCAGGGCGCCAACGTCCACGCCCATGGCTGTGCCGGCTTCCGACGACTGCGCCGTTAATTTGTCACCCCGCCGTGACAGCACAATGGACTTCTCCAACTTGTGTCCCTCGGGA
>JBAYXX010000195.1:0-4110 GCA_041673345.1 Kiritimatiellia bacterium | reverse complement strand
TCCAGCAGTCACCACAACCGTATCTGGTACTGAAGCGGTCGGGCAGACGGTCATCACCGTTGCTGATGAGAGCGGCTATTTCCCTGGGAACTATGTGCAACTGGGTACACTCGGCACCAGTGATGCCGAAGTTCGGCTGATCGATTATGTCGATGCCTTAGGTACACCGTCTGATCCACCGGTTGCGACTACAATTGCGGGAGACGAAGCAGCCGGGCAGCTGATTATCTCGGTGGCAGCAGCCGCTGGATTAGTCGGAGGCGATCTGCTGCAATTAGGTACCACTCCTACCAAGGATACGGAATGTCGAACTATCGATTCAATTGACGGCAATGATATCACGTTGACTGCGGCGACGAAATTTGCACATGCCACCGGCACGCCCGTAGTTAAATGTTCTGCCCAGGCCAAACATGATCTTGTCATTACCACAGCCACCAAGTTCGCACACAATGCGTCTGCGGTGGCCAAGGTCACAGCACCATTTACGCATACACTCACGCCGGCTGACTATGCCAGCATGCCCTGGGCATCGCTGGAACGCAGCATTGCTGCAGAAATCGTGGAGCGGATTATCGATGTCCGCATCCAGTCGATTGAGCTGACCGGCGAATCTGGGCTGCCACTGAAGGCAACTGTTAATTACTTGGCCATCACGTCGGAGAAACAAGCTTCGGCGCAGTCAGCCACCTATGAGACCGAGATGCCGTTCCTGTTCTACGGTGGCACTTATACCGAGGATGGTAGCGATGTGTCTGCGCTTTTTCGGAAATTCTCGCTCAAGCTCGATAACGTCTATGACGCTGACGATCAAACCGACGGCTACCTGCGATCTGATATCCCACTAATCCGTAGGGATGTCACAGGTTCTTGGGTGTATCGCATGGCCGCTGGTACACCATACACAGCAGCTCATTATGACGGTAGCGATGATCCCAACTCAAGCATGTCAACTGGGTCGCTAACCATTGTGCAGACCTATGGTACAGGCACAAGCGCTAGGACGATCACAATTACCATTCCGCGTATTGTCCATACGGTCAAAACCGTTGAGCTTGATGCCGGCAATAATGCCGCTCAGGAGTTCATGTGCGAAGGTCATGCCGAGAAACTAGCCGGTTCAGAGTTCTACACTGTCGCAATTCAGAATGGGGTGCCATCCGAGTATGTCTAAAATCTTCTATGACCTCGATGACATGATGCCGGATGACATCCTGGTTAAGATCAATAACAAAATGTGGACGTTGCCTGGTGATTTAGACCTATCATCTATGCTCAAGATCATGAAGATCGGGGCGGCGCTTGAAGGGCAAGGTATTACTGCTACTGAAGCGGCAGACGGGTTAAGCGGGATCATGGATGAATTCCGCAGCATATTCAGGCCCAGACATAGTGAGGAAGAGTTGAAAGGAATGCAGTTGTCAGTTATCAAAATGCAGCGGGTCATCCAGTTGATCCAACAGGTAATGAACCAGCAAGGCCAAACATCTACGGACCCTATCAAGCTCCGCAGGACGATGCCGGCGCAGTAAACGATGGGCCGGTATACCTGTCGGAGATGTTTTTGAGATTGATGCAAGAAGCGCACGGGGGCATTCAGGAGCGAGACATCCTGCACATGCCATACCGGCGCTTCGTTGCTTACTGTCAGGCGATCCCACGTATGTATCGCCGACAGCAGATGCGCGAGTTTTTCGGCGGTCAGACGCTGGAGGAAGAGTGGTTAGAGCAGGGGCAGGGATGGCTGGCGTTGCAGCCTCCTCCTCCGGAGGTGATGCACCATGGCGGAGCAGGCAGAAGCTAAGATCATTATTGATGGTGATAGCGGTAATGCCGAGGTTGCAATGGACAAAACGTCCGAAGCTGCCGAGAAAATGGATTCTGCTGTAGGCAATAAGCTCGAGAACATCGGTAAAAAGATGACATCAACCGGTACAGAAATGACCAAATGGGTTACAGGACCCCTTGCCGGCATCGGAGCCGCTGTTGGTGCAATGGTGAACAGCACAGCTAAGTATGCCGATGAGATAGACAAGACATCTATGCGAGTGGGCGCAACCAAGGAGGGGCTGCAGGAATTAAACTACGCGTTCGGGCAGGTGGGCGTGGACGCTGCAAGCGCGGAGAAAGCTCTAGGCGTATTGAACCAACGTATGGGCGAAATATCATCCGGTAGTGCGCCAGATGAATTGGTTGCTGCTTTCGACAGCCTTGACTTGTCAGTTACCAATGCAGACGGATCTGCCCGGGCGATGAACGATGTCATGATGGACATGATCGGTGCCCTGGGGCAGGTGGAGGACCCTGCGAAAAGGGCGTCTATGGCTGGTGAGTTGCTAGGCACTAAGTTAGGCCGTGAACTGATGCCGGTATTTGACGCTGGTGCGGACGGCATCAGCGAATTAACTGCTAGAGCCAACGAGCTGGGTTTAGTTATGAAGGGCGAAACCGTTTCCGGATTCGTTGAATTCGGTGATAAAGTCGACGATGCCAAGCAGCAGCTTGGAGCAGCTACAAGGGATATTGCGACGGCATTCCTCCCCATCCTACTCGATGCCGTGATACCTGCAGTATTGTCGTTCACGGGTGGGATTAAAAGCGTTACGGAATTTCTCGGTAACATGGACCCGACACTCATGAAGGTTGTTGTAAGTATTGCGGCGCTGGTGGCCGGTATTGGTCCAACGCTGCTAATCGTCGGCAGTTTGATCGGCAAGGTAAAAGAAGCTGTTGAGGTATTCGGTATGATCCAAAAATCAATGGGTTTAGTAACCACATTCATGCAGTCAAGTTTGTTACCTCTAATTATCGCAAACGGGCCTATTATCCTAGCTATCGGTGCAGTTATCGCCGCCGGTGTCCTGCTCTACAAAAACTGGGACACTGTCATGGCATGGGCTCAGAAACTTTGGGACGGCTTACGCGGAGCGTTTTACCAGATCAAAGATTATATCTTAGCCGTAATCGAGTCACTAAAAAAATGCTTCGCCGGTTTCGTTGACACAGTGAAAGGTGTTATTGATACAGTCACTGGTGTCATCTCCAAAGTAAAAGACACTGTCTCGGGTATCTTCTCCTGGATTACTGGCGCTGCTAAAAAGACCGGCGAGGAAGCGACAAAGGCTGTTGCCGATGGTTTGCAAAAGCACTCCCCTAGTGCTATTGAGCGTATGTTCATGGACATAGACAGCACAGCAAGGCAGAGTTTTGACAACATCATATCCAACGCCAGGGTATTGTCGGGCAATCTGCGCACAGTATCCAACGGTATGCAATTTGCTCCGCAGATAGCTGTAGCTGGTGGGGGATCAATGTCTGGCAGGTACGGTGGATCTGCAGTAGCTGGCGGTGAATCGATGACGGTTTCAGGCAATACATTGCATCTGCATTTCGAGAAGGCAGAGGATGCAGACACAATCGACAAAGTATCCGCGAAGATCCGGCAGCAATGGGGGCAGGATGCGCGTAATGTGCGGACGGCCAGCGGCAGGAGGCGGTTCTAGTGGCTATTGTGCTGACGGATAGCCGGGGCACCGAATACACCATGCCGCAGACAGCTAAAATAGAGGGATTTGAATTCCCTACCAGGATACCGGCCAACGTAGTGCCGGGGAGACCCGGCGCTATTGTGTCTACATCCTGGGTAGCCAAGGGGTCAATTAAAGGCACGTTGCGGGTGCTTTATCCAGGCAATACCAATATAGCCGCTGAAACATGGCGCAGAGTATTAGCTGCCATATTTGCCTACCCGCCTATCATGTTGGTACGGGATGCATCCATCGATGATTATATCAATGTATGGTGCGAGAACATCCTGGCTAGGTATATCGAGCGCACTAACATGAGTTACATTGAGGCAACGGCATCATTGGTGGCACACGATCCATACTTCTACGCCACAGAACTGACTGAGGTCGATGGTGAGATAACTGCTGTTGCAGGCGATATCAGCGTTACTAACAGCGGCACCGGGCTAGTCAGGCCGACGATCACTATAGTGGGTAGCGGCACTGTTGGCGGTGCTGACCAGATGACCGATATTACGATCATCAATACAACGACCAACCAGACCATCACATATACCGGTAACCTAGAGGCCACTGATACGTT
>JBAYXX010000194.1:0-4127 GCA_041673345.1 Kiritimatiellia bacterium | reverse complement strand
CAAATGATCAAGTGCCTTTGCATAAGTAGTGTTGCCCCTCGGACATTTGCCCGAGTCCCTTTACACAAGAATGCAACACGCCCCGGCAAAAGTCCAGGCACCTACTTCACCTTGTAAAAACTACTCCCGCAAATGTCCAAACGCCTTTGCACAAGTAGAGAAAGCGCTTATGCAATTGTCCGAGGACCTTTGCACAAGTGGTGAAACCACTCGCACAAAAGCCCAAGCAACTTCATCACCGTGGTAACGCCGCTCCGGCAAACGCTCTAGCATGAACCTCACTTTGTAAATGCTGCTCCTGCAAATGCCCCAGCACCATCACCTAAGCGGTGAAGGTGCTCGGCCAAATGTTCAGGCTCCTTCGCATAAGTATAAAAGGCATTCCGGCAAAAGACCGGGCCGTTTTGCACAAGTGGCAAAACCGCCCGGACATTTGCCCCCGCAGCTCAACACAAGTGACATTGTAACAAAAGCAAAAGTTCAAGCAACTCCCCCACAATGTAAAAGTCGCTCCCGCAAATGCGGAAGCGACTTTACACAATTGTAGGTGGTTTTTAGGCAAAAATTGTGTTAAATGGTCTTCTTAGCCCCAGGTATGAACATATCGAAATCCCGCTGGATTAGTTCGCCTGTGGAATTGTAGATATTTTCGCCGAGGTAAAAGTCACAAATTACATCTTTCATAAGAAAAAACTCTTTGAGGCTATGCTTGCCCCGTTGTGCGTCTATGGTCAAGTCAATCAGTTCCAATGCGCGGGCAACCGCCCTTTCCACCTGGTTCTGGTTGCCCTTGGATTTCCAGCGGTTCGCACGAGAAATTTCGCTGCCGAAGTTCAACATCTGGAGCGCAAGCGGCATTTCAGCCCACCTGCCCGCGGCAAGTTCCTTATGTTGAATTTTGTCCTTATCCATAGAGAAATCTAGGCCAGTGCCCGACGTTTTTCCTGTTCGTATTCGCCTACAATGTAATCGGGGCCATTTTCCCAAAGGCCCGTTTCCTTGTCAAACAGGCAAACGGCGGTCGTCGATTCCATAAAGTCCGCAACGGCGTCTGTCATGCCACAATTATTCCTGTCCATCAAATCGCGTATGGACATCTGCGCAAGCAAGCACATGGCAAATTCAATTTTATCTTCCATGGACGAATTCTGAACAAACGCCGCCATATCGTTCATACTGCCACCCCTTGATTTTTTAGGTAGGTCTCAACCTCATTGAGGCTTGCCGAATCACCCTGCACATGGAACTCTTCGTACATGTCCTGCATAAAGTCATAGACCTTGTACTGACGAAACAACTTCGCAACCTCCGACATATCCTTATGCCAGGTCTTGGTGGCAAGCCGCAGAAGCCGCACCTGAATCAAGATTATTTCGTCTTTACGGTCCATAGATTTATTTCACAGTCCAATTATAAAAAAAGGATGCGGGGCATTGCCCCGCTATTTTCATTGTTTAGGAGTTTCTTCGACTTCGTTTCCTTCGGCGGTTCGGCAGGCTGCTCACCGACCTTAGGAAACTTCGCTCATGACACCTTATTTTACGACACGAGCATCATGGAGAACACCATGACGAACAGTGCGACGGTTTCACCGACGCCCAAGACCATCAGGTAGTTCACGAGGCCCTTGCCGGTTTCGCCGAGGGCGTTGCAGGCGTCTGCCGCCGACTTGCCCACGTACCAGGCAGATGCCATCATGCCGATGCCACCGAAGATGCCCACACCCAGGTATGCAGCCCAGTTGGCCGGAGCCGCCTGGGACTTGTTCAGGATGTACATCATCAGGAGCATGCCGTAGATTGTCTGCGCAATGGGCGCGCCCACGAAGATGAGCAGCGTAAACAGCGCGTTCTTACCCTTGAGATACGCCTTCTTCCAGGCCCCGATGGCCGCCATGCCGGCAGTCCCGCAGCCCAGCGCAGAACCCACCGCGGCAAGGCCCAGGGCCGCCACCGCGCCCCATACAGACCGGGCTGGCTAAAAGCAGGCTTGATATATATGGTTTGCCAGCCCTCTCGCCAACACGACTCGTCAATACGAGTCGCTTTTGGTTCACAGTCGCGAGCGTTAAAAGTTGAGCTTGATCCATACGTGTTACCTCGCTGGATTAAAGCACCATCATGGAGAACACGAGAACGAACAGGGCCACGGTTTCCACAATACCGAGCACCCCAAGCGACCGGACCAGCTAAATGCACATTAAAAAAATGCCCTTGTTGCTGGTCCTCTCGCCAACACGACTCGCTTACGCCGAGTCGCTTTCTGGCTCACTGGGTAGTTCACCATGCCCTTGCCGGTTTCACCGAGGGCGTCGCAGGCCACGGCCGCGGACTTGCCCTGGTACCAGGCAGAAGCCATCATACCGAGACCGCCGAAGATACCGTCGCCGAGGCAGCACGGCTGGTAAAGCCGGATTCAGCAGCCTTGCTCAGGATGAAGTTCATGAGCAACATGCCGTAAATCGTCTGGGAAATCGGGGCACCCACGAACACCAGCAAGGTGAAGAGGGCCGACTTGCCCTGGGCATAAGCCTTCTTCCACATGGTGATGGCGGACATACCAGCCGTTCCGCAACCAAGGGCGGAGCCCATAGCAGCAATGCCGAGAGCGGCTGCAGCACCCCTATAATGACCGAACAACCTTTGGTTGTTCTCTCGCCAGCACGACTCGCTTACGCTGAGTCGCTTTCTGGCTCACGGTAGCGAGAGTAACCATTGTATTCGGTTCCATTGTTTTTTCCTCATTAAGTAGCGGGAATTATCCCTTGGTTTAATTTTTCTGCTTGGCGAAGGGCGCGAACGCGAATCCGCTCCATTCCTGGCCAAGTCCATTTGAAAATTCGAGTGTGTTAAGACGTACGGCGTGGACGGCGACGCCCATGACCGCAAGCGCGATGTTGAGGCCGTGTACGAAGAGCAGCAGGAAGGCAGCCCCGGCGATACCGACAGTGGAGCCGAACAGCGGCGAGAGCATGTCGTTGAACGCTTCGGCAATGGCTGCACCGGACATGCCCACAGCAAACAGACGGATATAGCTGATCACGTCAGTAAAGCTGTTCACCACGTCGAGCATGAGCATCGGGATGCTGATGAAGTCCTGTTTGAGGCGCTTCAGCGGCACAGTAAAGAGCACCAGGAGAACGGCTTTCACGATGAACATCGGGATGACGAACTTCGGCATATCGATACCGAGCACCATCTGGCACGCAAGGAAGAACATCACCCAGCAGCCGATAAGCCAACCCTCCTGCGCCATGAACGTGGAATCCTTGCGCTTGATACGCACGCAGACGTTCCAGATATGAGCGATACTCAGGTGGACCACGGCGATGCAGAAGCAGAACAGCTGGATATGCTGCATCTGGGAGGCACCCGCGGCCTTGGGCACGAAGCTTTCGGGCAACAGCGTCATCGACTGGGCGAAGGCCTTGTAGGCTTCGAACTTCGCAGGGTCAGTCGGGGCACTAGTGCGAATCCAGAGCATCGCGTTCTTCAGCGGTTCAGGCAACCAGCCGTAGTTGGTGATGTCCAGGTAATACGTCTTCTTTATTTGGGCGTTCCCCACACTGTCGTGTGGGTCGGGCTATTGGCATGTTCAACTGACCCGCAGCAATATCGAATTACAGGCTGGTAAGACATACGAAGTCAAGTTTTACCTACAGGGTGTTAGTGCCCGCCGCTATGTAGAAGTTCGCATCGGGCGTGACGGCTTCCCTTATGATGCTTTCGCCGAATTCGGTGAAGTTGCGGCGACCGTAAATGGACGAACCGTAACAAAGACTTTCACGATGCAGTCGGGCAATGTCAGCAACGCCCGATTTGAATTCAATCTTGGTAAAAATTCCGGGACGGTTTATCTTTCTGATGTCAGCCTGAATTGGATCATGGTGTGATTTAATAAGAGGGTAAATAAAGCAATCATATTCATTGTTAAATGATTTCCAAACCGAGAGTCGCAAAAGCATGTTTACATGTTTTTATGACCGAGGTGCAGAGTCAAAATGACGAAGTCATTTCATTCCAAACAAAAAAGGAAAAAACAATGTCAAGAGTCCATTATAATGATGAAATGCGGCTACAGACGGTAAAACTCGTCCTTAAAGGTGAGAAATCCGCTACTAAAATAGC
>JBAYXX010000193.1:0-4177 GCA_041673345.1 Kiritimatiellia bacterium | reverse complement strand
TGGGCCTGAAGACATACCCCGCTATCAGGGGGTGCTCCGACTCATAGACCATTGTCTTGCCATCGTAAAGCGCGTAGCGGATCATCGCTGGTTTGGGCCCGGCAGCCGGCAATGTCAGCGATGTGCGCTTGCCTGGCAGGAGATTTATGTAGGCTGTCAAGGTCTGCTGGCTGCCGTCCTGGGCTACGATAGCAGCTTGGCAACGCAGTAGATAGGAGCGCGAAGCCACAAAATCAAGTCGATATTGGTCACCCTCACCCAGTATGACCTCCGAGGCAATGCCATTCTCAGCATTGCCAACCGCAGTCAAGGGCGTCACGGGATAAAACGTGAGCAACGTCGAAAAACGCTGGCCCGCTGGAATGCTCACTGGCGAAAAAGCCCATTCAGCGGTCGTCTTGTCCTGCCCGCCACGCCAGAGATAAAACATCGCGGCGCGAGTATAGTCAAATTCGCACACCATGCCCCGGCCTTGGCCATCCACCGCGGCAATCCAGCCAGCGACCGGCTCCGCCAAGTAGGTATCGCCTCCCTGGCAGCCATAGGCCTGAACGCCGTCGGCCAACGGCACCAAATACTGCTGCCCTGGGCTACTCTGAAGATTCCAGCCATTGCGAAAATAAGGCTCAATGATTAAATCCCCCATGGCTTCGGGACGATTGTAATACTCGTAGCGAACCTCCAGCGCACTGGAATATTTCGTCAGGCGCAGAGTCTTGATAATGTCTAGAAAAGGATAGCCATCGGGACCAGCAACAGTCAAGCGCAATTCCGCTTCCTCGGCCGTATTCATGATTATCTCCGCCGTGTACACGCGGTCGAAACAAGAGCCACCTACCCGCAAACGATCCGTAAACATGCGATAATCGTGATGTTGCTCGCCACTGAAACGACTGCTATCGGCCTTGACGACAAAATCACGGCAGGTGCCGCCGCGGCCGGGGTCCAAAACCAGGCGCACAAAGTCATTCTCCAGCACTATCTCGTCACCAATCTCTTGCACAGAACAACCCGCCATCGCCTCGCCGACAAGTGAACCAACCTCGTACAATATAAAATCGTCAAACCACACCGTGCCTTCGTGACGCAAACGGCAGTAAAAAGTCACCGCCTTGATGGCTCGCGGAGGAACATAAGCCGACGATAACTCCTCCCACGAATGGGTCCCATATGAAAATTTCTCCTCTGGAGAAATCCAGGCCCGCGAACCATCCTGAAAGTCAACGCAGAGTTCTACCCCATACAAGGCATGCGAAGGCGCAACGTCGGCTCGAAGTCCCTCGGCCTTGCTGGCACAACCAAAGACAATCGCTTTCGGGGTGTCCTGATTCAGCGTGAGCGTCTGATGCGCTATGGCTTGCCCAGTGGCGGGCGGTCCGGGAAAACGCAGACGCAAACTGCCGCCGCCGCCTTCGCGGGACACCCCGGCATCAACCTCACCAAGATGTATCTGCCAGCCTTCAGCACCAGCAGCAAAGGTCGGGTTGCGCAGGCGATGCACGTCCTCGCCGATAAGACCTGAACAAGTAAGAGCAAGGAACAAAAAACTACCCAGCAGTTCATAAAAACGCATGCCACGCCCCTTTTTCTGTGTGCCTTAGAAACTGTCTGGAATCTCACTGTGATCAGCAAATAATTCTTCCTTATCGTATGTACGGTAGGCCCAGTTGTTTTGCGGGGGACACGAAGGAACGGCGAAATAACGCCTGCTCTCGACATGACCGTCGGCAAAAGCGATGTTAGTCGCGTCAGTGCCATGGCGAAAGGCAATGTTTTCACGATGGCGTTTGCTGCCCCCGTACGCCAACTTCTCGCTGCTCGAACTCACAACAAGCGGCTTGCCAATCTCAAACAAAATACCCCGGCCAGACGCTTTCTTGATGGATGTGAAGCGCAATATCTTGCCGTTTTCCTTTAGATAATAACCATTGCCGCCATAGCTGAAATTTGGCATGCCCCCACTAGGGGTCGTGTTGGTTCTTTCGTAGCCATCCGCCCAGCAGCGACGGCCATTTGGGCAGGTCATAACAGGGGCCAGCGCGTATTTGTTTGCAGCTCCTAAATATGCGCCATATCCACTATCACTCGCCGTTGGCAGGTAGTTGGCGACGTTAATGCCGTAACACGCCCAATCATCATTGTCATCATTGTAGAACATGATACACATCATGTTCTGCTTCATGTTGTTGACGCATTGCGTAGCCATTGCTTTCTCTCGTGCCTTGCTTAATGCCGGCAGCAACATCGCCGCCAGTATTGCAATGATTGCGATCACAACCAGCAACTCAATGAGCGTGAATGGCGATACATCGGTTTTTCTCGCAGCGGATTTCTTCATGGCTCTTTCCTCCTTGGCTTCATGCATGTGACTTGATCGACACCCCGGGCTATCATCTCATTGGCAATCTTGCTCTCAAGCAAGCAATCGTTTCTGTTACTGTTGCCGTCGGTGCTTCTTACCCAGCACGAACGTTTCCATGCCTACATGGCTGGTGAACAGAAACGCCTCGTCATACTCTCAGCCAATGATCCTTTCTAGCATCCTTACTGAATCCCATTCGTCGACGGACACTCAAGTAGACTCACGAACGATCAATTTCGGGCGTACCCTTTTTTGCCGACACTCAATCGGCAAATCGGGGTCTTGAATCAAAGCTACCAGCATGGTAACTAGTGACTCCGCAATGACGTCACTGCGGTCATCAAAGGTGGTCAGGGAAGGCGTCAATAATTTCGCAAAATCGACATTGTCAAAACCCATAAGCGCCACGTCTTCCGGCACCCTCACTTTCAGCTTCAACAAGGCCCGAAGCAAGGCACCGGCAATATGATCGTTAGCGGCAATAAACGCGTCAGGGCGATCAGTGCACAGCAGGCTGCGGACACGTTCCTGTAGCACAAGCGAACACGCCTCGTCCTCCGGTTGAAGCATGATCACTCGTGAATAATTCAGGCCACTCCCCGCTAAACCGGATAGATACCCTTGTTGCCGAAGATCCATGCCATAATTCGTCTGCAAATTGCCTTTCAAAAACAAAACCGGACGCGTGCGCCCACGAGCAGCCATGTGCTGTACGGCATCGCAAAAGGCGTCCTCTACCGCTAAACTGACATAACAAGGACGCGCCATACCCTCCGGCTTCTCCATAAACACCGTCTTGTCCGCTGGATAGGCACTGGCAATGCAAGATGAATAGCCGGGATAATTATGCGCTAGGCAGATGATCCCAGCTACATTGTAAGATTCAAAATCACGCGCAAAGGATACCATTTTGTCAATCGTATCATGCGCCTGACCAACCAAAAAACGATAGCCCAGTGACGACGCGACCTGCTCCATCATCGCCAGCCGCGTATGAAATATCGCCGGTGCGTAGCTGTCCATGGCAACCCCGATGATGTCACTGGATTTACCCGCCAACTGCCGCGCTAATTGGTTGGGCTGATAGCCCAAACGACGCTCGCAAGCACGTATCTTCTCCGCTACCCGGTCGCTGACCCGAGTGTTCTTACCACCCGTGTTGTTCAGTACTTTCGCAACTGTGACAACAGATACCCCGACCTCAAGAGCAATATCCTGCAACCGAACCTGTCCATGCTTACCAGCCACAAACAATCTCCACTCTATTTTTTTTGATTTAACGCTAAGTTAAACGAATCTATTCTAGTCTATCTTTACCGATAGTCAAATGTGAAAAAGAGGCACCGACGCCATGGCTATATGTATCAGTGATTGACACTAGCCGTAGCCGCCACCACTATTTTGAGCGCTGCAGGCTTAGCTTGCGATAGCCTCGTTCAAACTGGAGCCACTTTGCGACGCACAAATGCCACAGGGGACGGTTTTCACCACTTTGGGCAAAAAAGCACGGGACTTCCCGGTGGCAGCTGAGTATGAGTGAGGCATTACCCTTGCCTGGTAATCGATCAGTAACCACCCCGGAGGGGAAAACACCGGGGACAATTTGCAGGAAACCCACGGCCAACCGCCACCCAACCATCCGACCCTGATTTCCGCCGATGTTTGCGGCAGCGGGTTTCATAGGAGTGATTGATAACCAAAACTGTGGTGCCTCTACGAGGCACTGTCTGTTGGCAGGCGGCGTCCCCAGGCTAAAGCCTGGGGTTAAGCATGGTTATGCGCCTACGGCGCAAAAACGTGGATATTAAACGATGG
>JBAYXX010000192.1:0-4201 GCA_041673345.1 Kiritimatiellia bacterium | reverse complement strand
TAGCAACTGCCTGCATGGCATAATTCACCTTAACTTGCAGGTTCGGCAGCCATATACCCAAGCCCAAAGCCGTGCTAGCTTTAGCTGCTGCCACATTGGCGCTTACCCCCGCACTCTGGCCGATGGGCAAGCGCAATCCCACACTCATTCCCAAGCCCAAATCGGTCTGCGCTCCATCGCTGCGCAACGTGGATGGTGGCATAAATGCCGTTAGGGCATCATCTGCCTTTTGGCCTTTATCGTCTAAGGTCATCTCTTTGGAAATACCCGTAAGCGCCATGGTCAGCGCGCCCCCCTGCGGGGTGACAAAAGCCTGGCCCATCATTTGCAACTCCGGCCTAACGAGGTTGACCAAGTCGAATAAGAGCTGTGTATCGTCGCTGGTGAAGCGGGCGGCTGCCACTGAAACGCCGTACATACCCAGCAGTTGTTCCAGATCCCACAGGTGCAGATTGCCTTTAGCATCCAAGGGAGCTACGTCTACCACTGTATCGATCTGCTCGAGCGCTTCCAGCACCCAAGCAGCCATTTCAAAACGAGAAACGGTGTATAGTTCGCCAAACCCGGTGAGATCGCTGGTAATTAGGCCTAGATTGGAAAGGCGTTCTATAGCACGGTAGCTCCAGTGCCCGGCAGGCAGCGCTTCAAAAGGTCCCCCGGCGGCCAAAACCCTTGGAGTGGGACATAGCAGCGCAATGCACCCAACTATGGCCATTACTAATACTGGCTTGCGAAAGCAGATTCCGGTTCTCTGAGCCATCTTCTGCTCACCCCACAACTGCCGTTTGCCAAGATATTCAAGACAAGGTAACATTCTCCATTCTGACCTACCGCACCTTCCGAAATGCCCACAGGATGAGACATGACATTAAAAACGGATCAAAGGTCCTAGAGCTACTTAACGGCCAGGTAGCGCCGGGCCAATACTTCCGCTACATAATGATCGAACGGTACGGCGGGAGTGCGTAGGCCTAAAGGCACATATCGGCGCCAACCTTTTCGATGATCGAGCAAATATAACCGCCGGCCCTGCACGCTGGAGAGGTGTTCGTCCACCATGGCTATTTGCGCCTGGGCCAGCCGCTGATCAGACGCGATGGCCTGCTGCAGTTTGCTGCGGAAGACGCCGGCACCGGTGCGATCGCCAAGCACAAACAACTCAATAGCATACACTGCAGCCAAGGCGCTAATAGCCACAGTAAAGTCCGCTGTGGAAGCGACGTACCGTTCCAGACACACGCCGCCTTTATCGAGCACAGCCAAACCGAACTTAGCCGTGCCGGGATCAACTCCCACAATAACTTGCTCCAAAGGGGTATGTTCCACGGCGCACCCTTTCTGACAGCAAGGCCCCCGCACCAGCGGAGGCCCATTTGCTGCCGTTATATTTTGCCGTTATATTTTTTAGCCTTTAGGCTAAAACCTCATCGTTATGCCGCCTTGCACAGTGTAGGAGATAAAGTCATCGGCCACGGTTCCCAGCAAGCGGGAGTAACCGACGTCAACATTACACATGGCGGTTTCGAACACAGGCAATTGCAGCTTCAGATCAGCCGCTATGTTGCCTACATTGGCAACTTCATTCCCCTGGCCCCAGGCGCCAACTGCAGAACCAGATAACGAACCTGCGCCTATTGCCCGGTCAAACTTGAGCGATAGGCTCTCCTTCGGCTTCAGGGCGCCCTTAGCGCTCTGCCATTCGTAGACGGTGTTGACTTCGGCGCCTTTTAGCACGAAATCAGTTTTGAAGCCGACACCAAACACTTGCTCATCTTGCACAATCACCTTGGTGCTGAGCGTATCTTGTACTTGGTTGTAACCAAGGAAGAAGCTGGCGCCAGTCTCGCCGTCGCTACTCTTGACCACAAACCATTCCACCTGCGCTTCAAGCGCTTGGCGCATGGTGAGCGGGTCGATAGCGCTTACCGCCCAGTTCCGACCTAACTGCACTTGGCCTGGCGCCCAGAAGGCGTCGACGGTGTTAGTGTTGCGCCAGCGCTCATCCCATTCCTTAGCTTCGATAGGATTCTGCTCCAGGGCATAGCCGGCGTTCACCATCAGGCGATCCTGCGCGAACTTGTGGTCGACTACACTCAGATCGATCATGAAGTGCTGGTAGTCCGTAGCAGAATTAGCGTCGTCGTTCAACCCATACTCGACCGTTGCCGTAATGGGCAGCACCAGCTTCAGGGTGCGGGCGGCATTGATCAGCAAGGTTGTGCGCTGTCCGTTATAGTTGTTAACGGAGCGTTCCGTTAAGGTGGTGTCGAAATCCAGCAGGCGAATACCGCTGATTTCCAACCCTAAATACTGCTCCAATTTGCCTTCAAGCGCAGCGGCTACTTCAGGGGCCGCTGTAGGCTGCTTCCAACCTGGTTCAGTGCAGCCGTATTCGGCCAAAACCTTAACGGCCTTTATGCGGCCTTCTTCATCTACTCCCGGCTGCCCAAACAAGCGGCTCACTTGCAGTGCCCCACTCAGAGCGCCGGTGTCGCCTTTTCTGGCGATCACGCTGCTGTAGTTGGTCAGTTCGCTCTCGCCGTACACTTCCAGCGAGCTCACATTCACCGGAGTCGGCAGTGCGTTCTTGATGGTGCCAACCAAGTTCATCCAGTTGACCCGCACCTTGAACAAGTCTGCGAGCGACGCATTCATCGAAACTGCGCCGAATTGGGCGTCGTCACTGTCGGGCACAACCACTACCGGGTTCAGATCCACACCGCTAATGCGCCGAGCTGTGCCGGTACCCAGGATCAGGCCGACTTGCAGCTTGGTGGTGTCGATATCTGCCTGCAACCCGCTTGGCCGCCACATGAGGGCGTCCCATTTTGTGCCCGTTACTACCCGGCTGTTGAAGCCTTGCAGGCTGAAGCCGGAAACACCAATTTCCAATGCGCCGATATGCACCGAGCGCAACGCGCCGGATGTGGTGAGATCCATATCGATACCGGCATCGTGAGCGCCTGGGTTAAGCAGATCTTTGGCCACCCACACCCGGCCGTTCAGTTGGTTACCGGCTACTCCCAGCACCGGAATGCTGCTGAGATTCAAGCTATATACTGCCTTTGCTTCGTCCTTAAGGAACAAGGATTCATTGTACCAATCGGCTACCGCTGCCCGCTGCGCTGCCTTAAAGTTCAGCTCACGCGCATTGGTATAGGCGGCTTTGCCATCCATGTTCGTTATAACCAAATCCGCCCCCAGGCTTACTTCTGTGGTGGCGAACTTCTCTTTTATCGGCTCCAGGGTGTCGGCTAGGCTGCCGATTTGGCCCGCAAGCGTATTCGTGTTATCTGCAACCTTCTGGTCGAGCGCCACTATACTCTGCTTGTTGCCTGCAATAGCGGCAGCGTTGGCGGCTATGGCCTCGTTGTTGGCCTGCACTGCGGCTTCCAGGGCTGCCACTCTTATTGTAAGGCCGTCTACTTCGGCCTGCGTGTTGGCGGCCTTTTTCTGCAGCGCCGCGAGCTTCTCTTCTTGTTCCTGAATCATGCCGAGAATGGCGTTGATAGAATCCCAAGCCGGCGCGAGCAGGTCACTATTTGCCTTGATTTGATCTTGCAGCGCCTGTACTCCACCCTGCAAGGCTGCGATATCATCATTACACTTTGCCAGATCTACATAGCGCAACTCAGCTACTTCGTTCGCCAAAGTATCGATGCGGCTATTTGTAATATCCACCATGGCGTTGGTGTTATCTACGCGGGTGTCTACATCGCCAATCGCTCGCTTCTGTGCAACCAGATCGGCTTGCATGGCTGCGATATTGCGAGCGGCGGCATCGGCTGTTTTATTAGTCTCATCCAACTGGGCTTGCATTCTCCCAACGTCGGATTTTAACCCATCAAGACGCTTGCCGGCGTCGAGCAGTCCGTTAGTGTTGGCGGCGATGTTCTGTGCGTTCTGGTCGATACGGCCAGAATTGGTGTTAGTTTTATCGAGCAGATCGGCTTGATTATCATCCACCTTGGCTCCCAGCTTCTGGAGGGCGGCCTGCTGCTCTGTTTCAAACTGGGTCTGCTTTGCGGTGAGCGCATCCAACGCGCTCTGCAGGTCGGCCACCTTGGTGCGCAGTTCGGCAATTTCGGGCCTGAACTCCGTCTCCAGCGCTGCTACATTGCTGGCAATGGAGTTGACCTTCTCATCGATTAACGCTTTGGTGGCGGCTATGTCGCCATTGGTCGCAGCTAGCGCATTCTCC
>JBAYXX010000191.1:0-4263 GCA_041673345.1 Kiritimatiellia bacterium | reverse complement strand
ATAAACGAAAGTCGAGGGCAGTATCTGGTTTTTCTGGACGCAGATGATGAACTGGTTCCCGGCATACTGCAGAAAATATACGTTCACATTCAAGAAAATCCGCTTAGCCGCCTCATCATTGCCGGCCACTACAGCATTCACCCAAATGGGCGTCAGGTTGAACGTCTGCCAAGTGTTCTTCCGAAATCTCCTCTCGAACGGCTGCGTGCGTATCTGATCGACAAGACACTGAGTGTTTCGAATGGCGCATGCGTCATGCATAAGGATGTTTTCACGCTGGGCCACTACCCAGAGGCTTTCCGAAATGCCGAGGACATTCCCGTATTTGCCCAAATTTTCGGCAACTTCACTTGCACAGTATTGCCTGCCCCGATGGCAAAAATTTACAAGCACGCCGACAGCCTTCGCCACAACACCGCTTATGACATAAATATTGGCAGCACCTTGATTGAAGAAGTATTTGACAAAAATCGGCTACCAGAAACGGCCAACATTCTGCGTAGAAAATTCACTGCACAACGCTATTTGTCACTTTTCCGCAATTGCGCCATGGCAGGAGAGGAAGAGGAAGCCAAGCGTTTTTACAGGCAAGCATTAAAAACCGACTGGCACTCGATTTTTCGCTGGTCTTATACGCGAAAAGCCGTGCGTTTGTGGCTGAAATCATGACCTGGAATGAGCTAAAGGAATATTGGCTCCATGAAATCCTTGATGGTGATGCACAAGAATTTTCCTGGTGGCGCTTATTGCGAAGAGTTCGGCGCAGCAATTCATCCCATTACCTATTCTGGTTCAGGCTTGCCGATTATCTGGCAAGTAGCTCATCGCGCTCGCTGAAATCCCTGGCCAAAGGCATCAATTCGCGCCTGATTCGTCAGCATGGTATCGAAATCATGCTGGGAGCGCGTATTGGAAGAGGTCTGCGCCTGGCACACATGCAGGGAATCGTAATATTCAAGAATGTTGTTATTGGCATGAACTTCACGATCCGGCAAAACACCACTGTTGGCACTGATTTCAAAAGCCAGGAAATAATCACCATCGGGGACGACGTCGACATAGGTGCTAATTCCTGCATCATCGGTAGTGGCATTCGCATCGGAAACCGCGTTCAAATCGGAGCGATGAGTTTTGTCAACAAAAGCATACCGGACGATTGCACCTACATCACAAAAAAAGAATCCGTAGTCCACAGCAGGCAGTTTTGACTGGGCCAACAAAGCACCACTCACTGACCATGAACCATTTCAAGTCCCGACCACTGACCTCCACCTTCGCTGCCAGCCTCCTGCTCTCCCTCATCGCGTACCTGGGCAGTGTCACCATCGGCAAAGACGGGGCGCTCTATGTCGATATTGCCCGCACCATCGTCGATCATGGCCTGGCAGCGGGAGCAACGCGCTTCAACTGGATTGGATTCCCGGCACTACTGGCTGGCCTGCATCTGCTGACCCGCGTTTCCATCGAAGCGCTCGCTTATCTGGCATGCGCCCTGTTCATGGCCGGAACCTGCACCTTACTGGTTCACCTGACGCTGCAGCGCGCCCCTCGTGCCGGCTGGTGGATTGTTCTGGTCACACTGGCGATGCCGGCGTTCAACAGCTTCCGCGACGACATCATTCGTGAGCACGGTTTCTGGTTTTTCAGCATGCTGAGCATCTGGCTGGCCTACCGCTGGCAGGAACACGGCGGCTGGTGGCGCGCACTACTGGTACAAGCCGCCATTGGCGGCGCCGTCGCATTTCGCCTGGAAGCCGTACTTCTGGAATTTGCCCTGGTGCTCTGGCTTGCCCCCAGCCTGCGCGAACGCGCCGGCTGGCTACGCCTCCTCCAATTCTGCTGGCTACCTTTGGTTGCTGTAGTGGGCCTATTACTGGTCGCTTCTCAGCTCTCAAGTTCTCGCCTTGATTACTATCTGACCATGCTCAACCCATTGCAGATATACGACGACTTTCAGACCATCACCCGGCAATTCGCTGCCAGCCTGCAATACAAATATTCGCGAGACGACGCACATATCGTGGTTCTTGCGGGAGTCATCGGGCTGATCAGTTTCAAGTTCATGAAATTACTGGGCCCATTCATCCTGCCCTTGTTTTCGGCGGCCGGACGACAGGGGCTCAAGCAGGCTGCACTCGCCTTTTCTCTCCCCTGTATCGCAGCCGGACTGTATTTTGTGGTCCTGCTGATTTTTTTCTTTCACGAACAATTCATCAATTCGCGCTATCTGAGTTTCCTGAATCTACTGCTGACGCCACTCGCCGCCCTTGCTCTGGCCAATTTCTCCGCCAGCCACCGCAAACTTGCCAAACTGCTGCTCGGACTGGCGCTGCTCGTCATGCTCGCCAACGTCGTTTCATTCAGCGCCAAAAAAACACACTACATCGAGGCCGGGCGCTGGCTGGCGGAACATGCAGCGGCCTCTGACGTGATTTATTACGACGATCCGCGCATTGCCTATTACGCCGGCTTCGGCTTTCCTGGAAATACCACGCTGACACGAGGAGAAGCATTCGCCACAGCCAGTAGCTTCACTTATCTCATCATTGAGGCCAAAGCTGATGAGCCCTGGGTACAAGATGAGCTGCAACGGGGAAAGATGAATGTCATCACTCACTTTTCCAATCGAAAAAACGAAACAGTACTGATCATCGGCTCCCCATAGATAGCCTGCGACGAACATGAACGCCAGTGCAACGACAGAAGGGTTTCGCAGTGACATCAATGGACTGCGTGCGTGGGCCGTCACCGCCGTCGTCCTTTTCCACTTCCACATCCCAGGCTTTACTGGCGGATTCGCCGGCGTAGACATTTTTTTCGTCATTTCCGGCTATCTGATGGCAAGCATTGTCATCCGTGGTATCGCAGAAAAGCGTTTCGACCTTATCGGCTTTTATTTAGCCCGGGCCAGGCGGATCATGCCGGCGTTAATTGCTCTCGTCGTCACACTTTTGTTAATTGGCGCACTGATCCTCGCCCCCAGTGATTACCAGCAACTCGGACGGCACGCAAAAGAGAGCCTACTCTTTACCTCCAATCTGCGTTTCCTTGCCGAGGCGGGATATTTCGATACCGCGTCACATGAGAAGTGGTTGCTGCATACTTGGTCTCTATCAGTAGAGTGGCAGTTCTACCTGCTCTATCCGCTAATCCTCATGGGACTATGGCGGCTGACACCTGGAATCCGACCGCTCCTTTACTGGCATGCATTTGCGCTATTTGTTTCATTGGCATTAAGCACCTTCTGGACGTACAACAAGCCCGAACAAGCGTTTTACCTACTCCCTTCTCGCGCCTGGGAATTGCTTGCGGGGGGAATGGCTTACCTCATCGCTACTACAAACAACCGAGATGGAACCGCAAAACACTTCCTGGCAATGGAGTTATCTGGTCTGGCGCTCACTGCTGGCAGCATTCTTTTCATCACCAGCGAATCCCCTTGGCCCGGCATGCTTGCCGCATTACCAACGCTCGGAGCCGTTCTGGTCTTGCTGGCCGCCAGGCAGAATTCTTTTATCACCGCCAACCTTCCTGCTCAATGGCTTGGCACTCGTTCCTACTCCCTGTATCTCTGGCATTGGCCGCTAGCTGTCGGTCTAACCTATTTTGGCAAGCTGGGCGACCCAGGTTGGATAATCGCGGCAGTGGGCGCAACCCTGTTTCTGGGCGAGCTGTCCTATCGCTGGGTGGAGACCCCTGTACGCCGGATGCTGGCTTGCCGCAAGCCACTACGGACCCTGCTCTGGTTACTAGCCATCACCCTGCCCCTGATCCTCGTTGCACAGCAGATAAGGCGCACAGGAATTCCGCAACGTCTGCCCGCTGCTGTCGCCGTAGTTGAAGCACAGCAGCATAACAAAAATCCACGCCAAGATGAATGTCTGAAGGCTGAGGCACGCTGCGTATTCGGCGGACCAGAAATCGCGGCCATCGTCGCTGGTGACAGTCATGCTGATTCGATCGTCACTGCGGTTGCCGATAGCCTTCCTGATCAGCAACGTCAGGGTGTGGCCTTCCTGGCCACGAGCGGCTGTTTACTGGTTGAGGGGGCTAACTGGGTGCTCCCCGGCGGACTGTCTGCTTGCGATGATTTACGTCACACCGTCTTCACCGAACTGGACAGCAAGCATCCTGGCATTCCACTCATCCTCATCAATCGCACCACCGCCTATGCCATGGGGGACGCATACCGTTCCACCTCTTCCACTCCCGGCAGCCCAATGGTTTATTTCAGCCGTAAGAAAACTCAAGTTGATGCGGAAT
>JBAYXX010000190.1:0-4329 GCA_041673345.1 Kiritimatiellia bacterium | reverse complement strand
TCAATGACGCGTTGGGCAACAATCGCATCCTGGTAGCCGAGGCCGGTACCGGCACGGGCAAGTCGTTGGCTAATCTGATCCCGGCGTGCATCCATGCACAACGTACCGGGCAGCCAGCTATCATCAGCACAGGCACCATCAACCTGCAGGAACAATACATGGGTAAAGACATCCCACTGGTGCAGCAGCTCGGGCTAGAGTGTCGGGCCGTGCTGGCCAAGGGGAAGGGGAATTACCTTTGTATGCTGCGGGCGGATGAGGCAGAAGAAAGCGGTCTGATCTATACATCTTTGAAAGACGCATGTGGTGAAAACACATACGACATCGGCGGCTGGATAAAAAACACCGATACTGGCGACCGGTCTGAAGCTCCCGCAGGGGTACAGCAACACTGGCCCGACATCAACGCCAACGAAGATTGTACCGGTGCGAAGTGTCCGCGCTATGAAGCATGCTTCTACCAGGCTGCCAAACGCCGATTAGCCACCGCACAGATCATCGTTACCAACCATCATCTGCTCATGGCTGATCTGGCTGTGCGCATCGGTTCCGGCGGTGAGGCGGCGATATTCCCTGAAGCATCGGCACTGATCGTTGATGAATGTTTCGAGTATCGCACCAGAATATTGCTCCCCGATGGCAGTCTAAAGCGCATTGGTAAACTGGTGCATGAGAAGTATGACGGATTTGTAATGTCATATAATCCCGATACAAATATGCTGGAACCTCAAAAGGTAATTGGCTGGTACCAACATCGCCCAGCGCATCAGACCATACGGATAAAGATTGACGGTCGCGGCAAAGCAATCACTTGCACTGTCAATCATAAAATCTATACTCCTGGTGGTCTAAAACGAGCTGATGAACTGCAGCCAGGCGACCTTGTTTACATGTGCCCCGAACGGGATAACAGATGTAAACTTGCACCGGCTATGGGCGAAATCCAGAGGCAAGTGGCACTCGGCACACTTATGGCCGATGCATCTGTCACCAGTAACGGGAATGGCTCTAAAGCTCGGTTACAGCTTGTACAAGGTGCAAAGCAAGAAGGATATCTACGCTATAAGCTGTCTATTTTCAATGGTCTTTTCGCAGCAGAACCATCATGGTCAACCACGCAATTCAGTCCGGAGACGGGTGTCTGGCGAGTCCAATCAATCAGTTCGGTTGAGTGGCAAGAATTAAAGAAACTATGCTACCCTAATGGCAAAAAATCGTATACCGCTGAATGGCTCAAACAGGTAGACGAACGCGGCCTAGCTTTCTGCTGGATGGATAACGGCTGTTTGCAACTACGAAACGGTGGTTCCATAGGATCTGCAACACTTCATACCGAGGGATTCAGTTGCGATGACTGCAAGTTGATGTCTGATTGGCTAAATAACCGTTGGGGGTTCAGCACATACCTAACAACTGTAGGGCACTACTATCTAATTAAATTCTCGACAAGTGACACCGAAAAACTTTCAACTCTAGTAGCCCCATATGTTCATCCTTCCATGGATTATAAGTTATTGGCACATGATAGAGGCAAATTTAGGCCGTTACTGCCGGATTCGCGAGCATTGGCGTTGTCTGTAGTTGAATCAGTTGAACCAGTTGAACTCTCTCGCGGTATGAAGGATGTTTACAATCTCACCGTGGAAGGCAACCACAACTATTTTGCCAACGGTGTATTGGTTAGTAACTGCCATCATTTGGAGGATGTGGCTCGCACCGCTCTGGGCGTCAAGGTTAGCCGCTATCGCCTGCCGCAACTGTTGGGTAGAATCGGCAAGCTTTATCCCGACATGGCCATCCAGCAACATCTCAAGGCGTTGCGTGCCAGTCACGATTGCTTGTTCATTGACATCCTGGCTGATGCTGTCAAGCGCGGTGAGTACACCGGCGCTACGCCCATGCAAGCACCTTGGATTAAAGACGCCTGGACTCTGGCAGCTGCGTGTCGCGATATGGCCGCAACGCTGCAGGAGGACGCTAAATATTGCGACGATGAGGAACGCGGCAATAAGCTGGCCACACAACTAAATGGGTATGGCGATGACCTGGCCGATGTCATCACATCCGAACCCACCGCAACTAACAATGTTGCTCATTATGATGTGGATTTCACTTCGGCCAACCCGCAGGCGGCGTTATACCTGACACCGGTTGATGTGTCGGATATCCTGCGCCAACAACTGTGGCAGGCATATCCAGCCGCCGTGCTGACTAGCGCCACGCTCGCCGCCGGCGGATCTTTCGGGTATCTACGGCAGCAACTCGGCATCGACAACTGCATGGAGCTACAGGTGGCATCGCCATTCGACTACAAGCGGCAAGCGTTGTTATATGTGCCATTGCACGAAGCGCCGGATCCGGCGGATGCCGATTACCATGAGCGGTTAGCGCCGTTGATCGAGGATATTCTGCTGCGCACCGATGGCCGGGCATTCGTACTGTTCTGCTCGTATAAGGGCATGAACACTGTTTACAAGGCGTTATCTGGCCGGCTGCGCTGGACTGTGCTGAAGCAGGGCGACGCGCCTAACCAGCAACTGATCGAACGGTTTCGGGCGGACAAGCACAGCGTGCTGTTCGGCACAGCTTCATTTTGGGAGGGCGTCGACATCCAGGGCGAATCGCTGAGCTGCATTATTATCGACAAGTTACCGTTTCCCAACGTGGGCGACCCGCTAATCAAAGCCCAGGAACGTGCCATCAAAGCCCGTGGCGGCAACCCGTTCCGCGACATGATGATGCCAGTGGCTGCACTCAAACTAACACAAGGTTTCGGCCGGCTGATCCGTACCAAGACTGACCGCGGACTGGTGGCCATCCTGGACCGGCGCATTCGGACTAAACCATATGGGCGTTACTTCTGGCAGAGCCTGCCGGAGTGTACGTACATCGGTTCACTAGAGAATGTGGAGTTATTTCTGAGGGAAGCGGGCGACAAACCAGCTTAGAAAGGGGCCGCAAAATGTATGTTCGGGTTTACTGTTCACAAGAAGAGTCGACCGGTAGAGACGATGGTGGCTATTACAAGATGGAGCAGCGGCCGGACCCGCCTAGCAAACTCCAGAAGCGTATGAGCCGGTGTTATGGCTGCCACGACGATTTCTACAACAACCGAGCAAACTTTGGAGATTGCACTCACTGTTGGTCGCTAGACGATGATGAGAATTTCAAGGGGCAAGGTAAGCCCGGTTGTTACCACTAGAAGGTAGGTGCAACAGCATGAATGCCATCAAATCGGTAGAGATACGCAATTTCCAGTCACACGAACACACCATCGTCGAGTTCGCCGGTGCTGGGTTGTTGACGGTTATCACTGGCGCATCGGACTGCGGCAAGACCGCTATTATTCGTGCCATCAAGTGGGCGTTGTTCAACGAACCACGAGGCATGGACTTCATGCGAGCCGGAGCCGAGTTCGCCCAAGTGACCGTGTTATTCACGTCAGGCGTCACGGTCATTCGCGAGCGGCGCAAATCGGTAAACCGGTACACGTTATTGCTACCCGACAGCGATCGCCAGGTGTTCGAGGCATTCGGCGATGGTGTGCCGGTCGAGATCCGGATGGCCACCGGCATAGCGCCGATCCACATTAGCGACCTCGAGCTGCAGCTGCAACTAGCCGAGCAACTGGATGGGCCGTTCTTGGGCAGCAAATCGACGACTGGCCCGGCTCGAGCCAAGATTGTTGGCAAGCTCGCCGGTACCGAAGTAGTCGATCACGCCGGCAAAGAGGTTGCGCGTGATATGCATCGAGCTAACATGGAAGCCCCTAACCTGGCCAGCCAGATCGCATCACTAGAGACGCAGATCGCCAGGTACGACTGGCTGCCCACCACGGAGCAAACGCTAGAGCAGGCGATCACACATCAACAAAGCGCACAGACGGCGCAGGCTCGGCGGGATCTGTTAAACCGAATCGCCGCCGATATTAGCCAGGCGGCCATAATCCGCCGAGAAAACGAGCGCATCCTGAGCCGGGTTGGCATGATACCCGAGGCCGTTACGCGGCTGGCTGATATGGCTGAGCAGAAGCTACTCACGCGGCGCGATCTACTCAACATAGCGGAATCGCTCAAGCGCACCAGGGACGCCATCCAGGCAACACAGGATACGCTACGACGCACCTCCGGCACCGAAGAAGCCATGCAGGAGTTGATACAGGCAACACAGGTAGCTATTCGGCGGCGAGCCCTGGCTGCCATCCAGGCACGGCGCAACAGCATCCAGGCAACACGCACACAGACTGAACAGGCCATTACCGCACTGGCGGGTGTGCTGCAGGCATTGGACGCTGCAGAACAGGCTGGGCAACACCTGACAAGGCTAGAT
>JBAYXX010000189.1:0-4388 GCA_041673345.1 Kiritimatiellia bacterium | reverse complement strand
GCACAGTGGGAAACGTCTTGTGGACAGTAGAACAAGGAGCGAAGGACAAGATCATCGGTTGCTACTTGATGCGCAGGGATCCAGGTGCATCTGAAGCGTGCCGGTGGGGCTATAAGGACATGGATGAATCGGCACACCCGTACTACTACACCTGCCCGCTCTCCTACCTTGATATGGCTCCGGTATTCAACGAGGAGTGGCGGGAACATGTTAGGCGATACCACGCTGCTCGCAACACCAAGTTTGAGGAAGGCGATATCGTCGAACTCAAGAAAGGTTACCATCCTGCAGCGCTTAAGGTGATCGACAAGCGCAGACGGTACGGCGAGACACAGAGCGGAGGGCTCTGCCGGTTCAAGAGGACCGACTTGAGCGGTCGAGTGTTTAAGTCATGGGACGAGTTCAATGTAAGGGAGGATTTGTGACCAGGGAAGAGCTTGAGCGGTTCATTTTTGATGCCGCCCACAGTCGTGTGGTGTGCACACACAACATGGAGAAGGGTGATTGGTGGCTTGGCTTGTCCGCGGAAGACAAGATCCGAGCTTGCAAAGGAGAATTGCTGTTTGACCAAGCAGCCTACAAGGAAAAGCTGCGTGCGCAAGGGAGGTGCCTCGATCCTTGCGTGCCTTTGTTGAAGGATTGGGAGGAAATGACTAAAGGATTGAGAGTTCAACTGACCCCTTTGGAGACACACACATGATCGACTTTAATGAATTTGCCAAATTGACCGTCGTCTTCTTCGCCGGGGTTGCCGGTGGCATCTACTTTGGCCGCGAGTTTCTGATTCGGCACATCCACGAATCGATCGAGTGCTTGGGCGGATTCTTCACGAGCTACGGCGTGTATCGAGCTAGGAAGGAGCCGGAGCCGGCCGAGAACAAAGCAGTTGTCGAGCAAGAAGCGCACTTGCCTTTCGATATCGAGAGGTGATCGTCCGAGCCTCAAACGATAATCCAGGCGCCGCGGCATCGGCGCCTTTCCTTGTACTTACCCTTTGGAGACAAACATGCCCGAAATACGTGTAAACATTCACACACTGGGTGAGATGGGGAGTTGCTATGACTGGGCGGCTTTCAGAACTGAGGACGTCAAGGAAATCGTCCACAGATTATTTGAAGGCGGCAAAAATTTAGGCGCAACCTTCGTCGAAGTCCTCGACTGCACTCCCGATTTCCACTTTTTAGAAGACACCCGTATCGACTGCGTGCGGCTGGTGGTCGGTTGCCATGACGGAGATTTCTGGTGGGAAGGGTACTACAGGCACTGTGACGTCAGGTTTCAAACCCACCTGCTTCAGCTAAAGGACCTCGACATCACCAAGGATACCGACATGCGAATGAACATCGAGACCGCTTAATCTGCAATCAACGTACTTACCCTTTGGAGACAAAACCTATGTTGACCTTAGACCAAGTTGTAGCTCAAGCCCCATCCGTAGCAACTGCCACTCGCGCCCCGCACCTGTCGGACAAGTATGTCCAGTTCAGCACCTTGCAGGTACTGCAAGCGTTGGAGAAGCAAGGATTTTACCCGGTGCGAGCCTATCAGACGAAAGCTCGTGACGAGAATCGCCGCGGGTACATGAAGCACCGTGTCACTCTCCGCAGCCACGAGCACAAGCTCGAGGTGGGGGACCTCGTCGGCGAAATCTCCCTCGTCAATTCCCATGACGGCGCCTCTTCCTGGATCTTCGAGGGCGGCTTGTACCGGTGCGTCTGTTCGAACCAGATGTGCGTTCCGGATTCGATGGTCGATTCACACCGGGTGCGGCATACCGGCCACACGATGGACGACGTCATCGAGGGTGTGTTCACCGTGATCGAGGACTTGCCACAAGTGATGGAAGTCTCGCAAGAGATGCGGAGCATCGAATTGAAGCCGGAGCAGCAACGGGCTTTTGCTGCAGCAGCCTGGGAGTTGAAGGGAACCAACACAAAGCTCATGCCATCCACGATCGCAGGTTTGTTGCAGCCCCGCCGGTATGAGGATCGAGGTAATGACTTGTGGAGCACAATGAATCGAGTCCAAGAGAACCTGATCAAGGGAGGTGTTCGCACATTTTCGGAGAAAGGTCGTCGGGCCCGCACTCGACCAATCACTTCGATCGACGAGGATCGCCGGCTGAACAAGGCGCTGCTCGTTCTGGCTGAGAGGATGAAGGAGGCTCTGGCATGAGGGTGTTTTTGCTTATTTCAGGGGCGATTTGTTTGTTTATAAGCGGAGTAGTACTGAGTAACAAAGGGGCAATGCTACTGGATGCCGTCGAAAGCCATTGGCTTACAGGTCTTGGGCTATCCGCCTTGTTTGTAGCAGTCTTCTGGGGGCAACCGAAATGAGAGTACTTACCGAACGCAATTCCGATCTCAACCGCTACCGCTTCGTCGTGATTGGCATCATCGAGGATCAAGAGGTTCGCATAGCCGAGTCGGACTGGAGGTTCGCCGCCAAAGGACAGGCCGCGAATTCCGGTCGAGCCTGGGTTTCCAGTCTCACAGACAAAGCAATTGGCATTTTTTATGGGAATTCTCACAAACAAGCCGCAAATTTGTGAGGTAACCCCGTGGAATACGCGGAACTCAGCAATTACCCTGACATCCGCTTGACACCCTCCCCGGCCTTCAGGCCGGGGAGGATGTCAATTAACTGACCAAGAAGACGCCGTTAGGCAGTTTCTGGAGGACGCTCTGAATAACGCTGAAACAACCAGAGCGAAAGATTTTGCCGAGCAAATGCTTTCAGCCTACGAACGGTTGTCTATTGTTGGCACTGTTCTGCCGTGCGGAGTTTTGTAGTAGAACCTTAACCGTTCTGTCAGACTTGCTCATTCCTGCCTAAACAGGAACAAAGCTGACTTCCTGCTTCACTGAGGCTGGTTTCGTCCGACGCTTGCGCGTCGGGCCAGAGCCTTCCTCTCCACAGGCTGACACGGTGGAACTCACCGCCATGTTCTTTAGAGCGTATACAAACGTGCAACCATAGGCAAGTATTTAACGAACAGTTAGAACCCTTTGGAGATCACATGTCATTCAAACCGATGCTGGCCAGCTCAGCAGATTTCGATTCGCTTGTCTTTCCGAAGTTGATTTCGCCTAAGCTCGATGGCGTCAGAGCCGTCGTCATCGACGGCGTCGTCTACGGCCGCTCTCTCAAACCTATCCGAAACAAGCAAGTACAAAGTCTATTTGGACGGCAGGAGTTTAACGGCCTGGACGGGGAGCTGATTGTCGGCGACCCGACCGGTGCGGGCGTGTTTCGGACGACCAGCTCGGTAATCAATTCCGTTGACCAGACTGGAAGCGTATTCTTCCACATATTCGACGACATTACTCATCCTGACAAACCGTTCATGTTTCGGTGGGATCAAGCACGGGCCAAGGTTATTGGCGCAGAAGACAGGATAAATCTCGTCGAACAAGTCAATGTTGACTTCCTCTCCGACATGGAAAGCTGGGAGGAGCGTTACCTTGCCCAAGGTTATGAAGGAGCGATGCTACGGGACCCCAACGCCACCTACAAATTTGGTCGCTCCACAGCCAAGGAGCAGATCCTCCTGAAAGTCAAGCGCTTCACCGATTCCGATGCGGTTGTCATTGGTTTCCAAGAACTGATGCACAACGGGAACGAAGCCAAGATCAACGAACTTGGCCTCACGGAGCGCAGCTCCCACAAGGAGAACAAGCATGGCATGGGTACCCTGGGCGCTCTTGTCTGTCGAGATCCCCACGGCATCCAGTTCAACATTGGTACCGGATTCACCCAAGCCGAGCGCGAGCAGATCTGGCAGGAGCGCGAGCATTTCTTGCACAAGACGGTTAAGTACAAGTCCTTTCAAGTCGGTGTGAAAGAGGCTCCCAGGCATCCGGTATTCTTGGGATGGAGGAATTGACGTCGTCGAAGCGAACAAGGCTTATCGGAATTGACTGAAAACCGGCCCGCTTTTGCGGGCCTCATTGGAGCCGTTATCGGGCTCGGGAGGACTAAGATGATTATCTTTGGATACACATGGGATGAAATCAAGCGCGCACAGCAAGGCGGCGCATTAGCGCGGCGAATACCAGCCGGGATTTACAAACCGCTCGCAACCGACGGTGATTGGGAACTGCTGGAACAATATGGTGAGGACGGATTGCGGAGCCGAGGTTATTTCGGAGTACTTGATCGGCTGGAAAACACGCGGCTGGCGAGCGAAATGCCGGAAGTAACGCCTGTGGAGAGACGAGCAGCGGTTGCGCGCTCGGCCCAGGAACCCACCGAAGCGACTCAGGGGCGGTTCAATGCCGCGCCTGAGCGCCGTAGGAATCCCCCGACTTTAGGCGGGGGAGGATGTCAAGTTGAGGGCAGGGTTAACGCCGCACTAGCACAGGGACAGGGAGGGAGCGATGACGCCT
>JBAYXX010000188.1:0-4391 GCA_041673345.1 Kiritimatiellia bacterium | reverse complement strand
CGCGGACAAGCCGAGGCTGATTGGCAATCTTCGTCTGGCAACCTCCAGCGCAGCGAAACCGGGGCATGGAATGCCATTACCAAAAGCGCTCTTTCCCGCGGGCTGGGAGCGTCCCCGCTTGCTTCATACGAGCAGCGAAAGGTGGCGGAAACATATGCTCCAGCATATCAGCAACTTGAAAACAACCGGGCGGCCGCCCTGGCCAACATATCCAGCCAGGCGGCTTTAGGCAGCGAGGCCCTGGCGGCGCAGGCCAAAGAGCTTGAGGCGCAACTAATGCAGGACATCATGGGCGCGGCCACAGGGCAGTTCCAGCAGGCGCAGGCAACCGAGCAAGCCCAACTGGCGCAAGTCATAAATTATCTGTTAGGACAGGAAAACACCGCTTATGAGCGGGAGCGACAAGGCCAGCAGGACGCATTGCAACGGCGCCTAACGGAAGCGGGGTTGACTGGGATAGACCCGTTGGATGGGCAAAAGACCTGGCAGCGGCAGTACCAAGAAAATAGCCTGGCCAATGCGCTAGCGCGGGCAAGCGGCGGTGGCGGTAGCGCATCTGCATCCACGCCAACTACAATAAATCAGCGGGCTACCCAGCAAGCAGTAGCACAAGTATGGGCATACGGCACACCGGAAGAAGCGGTTACTGCCTATGGCCACTATGGGCCGGACATGGCGGCTCAGGGTGTTGATTTGTCCAAGGTTTGGAACGAATTAAAGAAAAGATGGCCTGACTACAAGGCCTTCAAGGGACCTGGCAACACTAATGATATTTTGGAGCAGTATTTAGCAGGCGGTGAATAGGTATGGGATTCGATATATTCAAGCTAACTGGGTTTGATGCGTTTGAGGGAGAGGATAAAAAGCAGGGCGGCCTGGCTGCGGATATGGCTGGGACCTCACGTAATATATTTGCCGCGCCTTCTCACAGCGCCTATACGCCTGTTCCTTCTGCTCCTCCGGTAGCACAGGATACATTGCGATCCATTATAGAGGGACACGCAGATCAAATACGCGCGGAGAGCAGACCGGCTCCTGCCAAAAAGTCTACTATTGACAAGATGGGAGAGGCTTTTCACGAAAATCCTCTCCTGCGGGCGCTCAGTATTGCTTCAACCAGCAATATCCTGTCCCGGGCGGAGCAGGGCTTGCTTGAAAAAGCAGGCTATGGCAAGAGTCCGCTAATTGTCGATCCGGAAACTGGTTTTGAGCGCGGCCTTTCTAAGGGGGCTGGTTTTGCTACTGACATGTATCTCGGCGGTAAGGCTTTGAAGGCTATCGCGCCGGTTGTAGGCGGGGCCAAAAAGGCTGCAGACTTTATCAGCGGATTGCCAACAGGTGTTCAGGCGGCCGGCGGTGCTGCGGCGGTGCTTGGCGGTGCTGAGACTGTAAGGGGCGCGTTTACCCCGAATGAGAAAGCCGGGGATAGGTCATTCTTGGGGCAAACTGGGGCTAGCCTGCGGACGGGTACCGGGCAATTATTAGAAACCGTCGGCGGGATTGCTAAATGGCGCGACTGGGACGAACTGGGGGAATCGCTGGGAGCAGCGGGACAAAAAATAAAAGCAGGTTATGAGGGCGAGCCAGTTGATTTTTCCTGGCGGGCTTTCTTCGATCCGGATTTTTATTCCGTGAATGTCGCTCAATCTCTTCCTATGACTTTATCTTTGATACCGGCCATGTACGGTGGGTATAAACTGGGTGGATCTGCCGGGGCAAAAATGGGGCTAAATCCATTCAGGAAGGCTATTCTGTCTTCCCTTACTGGCGCCGGTGTATCACGTCCGCTTGAAAGCGCTATGGAGGCCGGTTCTGTTTATGAAGAGGCTATTTCACGCGGCATGGACCCGGAGAAAGCCGAACAAGCAGCCAACAGCGCATTTAAGAAAAACCTGTCTCTGGTTGGTCTTGATGCGGCGCAGCTGGCAGGAGCTTTTGCGCCAATTAAAGGACTTCAGGCAACTACAAAATTAGGGAAGATCGGCATTGGAGCCGGCAGGCTTGCAGGCGGCGGCGTTTTAGAAGCAGGGGAGGAAGGACTTCAGGAGGTATTTCAACGCCAGGCATTAGGCGATCCAGTAGTTTATGATCCGCAAATGGGCGAGGCCATGGCTATTGGTGGCCTCTTTGGTGTCGGCATGGGCGGCGCTGGTGTTATAAATGATACTTATCAGGCAATTAAAGAACGCACTATTGAGAACATGCCGGAAGGGATGAGAACTCAGGTCAGGCACCATATTGAAACTGAAGTTGCCAACGGCGCTACGGAAGAAGAGGCCTTTGACAAAGCACTGGATGCTATAGCTGAAACCGAAGAAGGCCAGCAGGTTATCAATGAAGCGGTACAGGGGATTAATGCCGATGTAAATAGCGGCCGGGTTGTCATCATGCCCTACGCCACCCGCGAAGAGAGATACGGTACTCTTACCGATAAAAGGGGTTTGGTTACGGGGGGCGAGGGTGTTAGCGGCCTTCCGGCGGGCACGACTCCTGCTACACCTGTTTATCATAAAGGCAATCCTGTGCAGGTAGTCAGTATTCCCAACAATGAGTATTATATCGTACAGGATGCGGCAGGGAAGAAAATGGCCGTGGCGCAGGATGAGGTTGAAGTGCGGGCAGAGGTAACGCAGCCTGTTGTGCAGGATACGGTTATACCTACAGAATCAACGCCAGCGGACAAAACACCGGCTGTGACTGACGATACGGAACAGACTGCTGCTGTGACTGCCGGGGTGGCTAGCGTGCCTCAAATGGGCGATAAACCTGTCGAAGATGAAACGAGTCAGGGGCAAGCGACACAAAAAGAACCCTGGCAAATGACGAAACCGGAACTGGCACAGCAGAAGCCAGGAGAGAACCCTGCAGCAAAGCAGGAGCTGGCGGGGGAGGGGGCCAAAACAACGGGAGCGCAGCCGCCGGTGCCGGCTGTGGCAGGCAACAAGGTAAAACAACAGGCAGTTATCGTAAGACACCCTGACGGTGACGGTTATGCGGTGTCGGCTGGGGTTGATAGGTGGATTAGTGGTGGCGGTGGAGCATTTGGCGGCGGTAGCATAGGCAAGTGGAACACTGTAGAAGGCGCAATAAAGGGGACAAGTCACCTAAATAAAAAGGATTGGGATATAGTTGTTTCGGATGAACTAAAGCCAGGAGCGCAGCAAGATTCAAGTCGGGACACCGCGGACTCTATCCGCAAAGCTTATGACGCCGTGACGAAGATGTACATGGATAAATACGGCCTTTCCGAAGCGCCGGAGCAGCCTATTCTGGCCGCAGAGGTAGCGGACGAGTGGGGCAAGCGGCAGGGTATGAAGCCAACACAGGCACGTAAGTCGTTCCGCGAGGCTGTTGCTAAGCTGATGGAGGAAGGTACTGCCGGGGATATTGTAATTGGCTCTGTGCGGGATGTGAACAATAGCCTGGGCAGGATTACGGTGGGCGGCAGGGATATTCAGCTGGGGACTGTGTATGTGCGGACACAGAAAGCGGAGACGGGAGAAAAGACGGAGAAGCCTGCTCCTGAGAAGAAAAAAGGCCCTACCCCCGACCGTGTTCGCAATGTATTCCGGGGCAAGAAGGGCGCCGTCCGGGTGGTGTTTCCTGATGCTATTCATGCTGACCTCTTTGGTTTTGTTAGCAAGATGAATAAAGCGGCAAAAGGAGAGGGCGGCGACGTTGGGCAGGTAGCCGCACAGTTAAGGCACTGGCTGGGGCTTGGGGAAAAAGCCAGTGTGGCAGCACTGGCGCAGGAATACCATAAGAGTGTAATGGATGCTGTTAAGGATCTGCCCAAGAAGTCAGTGTATAAGGCAGAGAGGTATGACAAGAAGGCAGCGACGGAACAGAGCGGCAAGGGCAAGGAGGTAATAACTGGACAACCACAACCCCCTTCTGCTACAATGGCAGAGGGTGAGGAAACTGTGACGGAGAAAAAACTTACTCCAGCGGAAGCGGGGGAAATAAAGCCGCAGGCCAATCAACCCAAGCCAGCAGATAGCTATGCTACTGGCAAATTTGCAGATGACGTTATCCGTGGGATGATTAAAGACGACAAGATTACCGATGCCGACGGCGGTATTTTAAAGGCGTTTGATGCGTTCTTTGCAGAAGAGTACAGGGATAAATATATTTCCAGCGGCTTTAAAACACAAGGCTATAAGGAGGTCCTGGACGAGCTTTTTGCTTATTATAATACTAACGAGGGCAAAATTGACCTGATTGCCAGGACCAGAAAGGCAATGGAAGCAAAAGTGCCGGAAACAAAACCGGAACCAAAAGCCACAAAACAGCCTGCCAACAAGCAAAAAGAGTCATTGCAAACGGGGCAGGATAGTGGGTTAGAGAGGGATTATCCTTCGAGGGAAAAACCGGAAACCAAAACCGAACCT
>JBAYXX010000187.1:0-4424 GCA_041673345.1 Kiritimatiellia bacterium | reverse complement strand
CTGCGGGTGCTTCTAAGGTTGTGACTCCGTAAGTCTGCGGGTCGAGGTTGTTGAGCGAGAGACCGTTGAGGGTGATATCCACAAAATCGCAGTCAACCCCAAGGGATACCTCAATCGAGCCGCTCAGGGTGCCGGTTGCCTCAGCATTGTTGCGCCAGGTGCGACGCGTTGCAGCGGAGTTGAGCGGGTAGGGAGAGGAGAGCGCCCCAAATGGGCGACCAACGGTTATGTTGTTTTTGGATTTAACAACCGGGTTGTAGAGCAGGATGCTAGTCGGTGAATTACCAGCAAAGGCAGGCAGCTCTCCTGTGGCGGGGCTGAGTGCTGTCAGGTACCCAGTGCGGTTTTTTGAAAATACGGGGTATATCTCGGAGTTGGCATACGGAGGCTGTGCAAGCTGCTGCCATACATCCGGGCTGACAGTGGACTCATTGTGCGGCATGGGGTTGTTGATTAAGAAGGGTAGTGCCGCCGCCTTAGGCTCGGCGAGTATCGATGTTGCATATCGTTTGTTGTCGTGGGTTACGATTTTCACATTGCCGGCCTCTGTGAAGGTGAGTTCGGGAGTCCAGCGGATCAGGTAGAGAGGCTTGGGGCAGTAAACATGCCCGTTGGTGCGCGATGCGTCGAGGGTAAAGGTCAGGGAGCTGATAAGATTGGTGCCCAGCTCCAGCCAAAGGCTGTCAGAGGCGGGCGAACTGATTGCGCTCTGCTCCAGATTGACGGGGTTGCTGGACCTCCAGGTGAGTGAGAGCCCGTCAAGCGACCAGGATGCCCCCGCGTTTATATCGGATGAGATGAAAAACTGTTGCCATGGTGAGGTGCGGGATATTTGCATCCTGCGGGTCAGGATATTGGTGAGGCCCTCCGGCAGCTGCATGGAAAACGCGGGAGCGATCTGCCACACATCGTAGCCGACGCTCTGCACACCATTGGTCACAGCAAACCCGGGAGACGGAATGACAAAGGGATCAGTCGCTGTCAGCAGGTTGACAATGTTGGCCATGCCATCGGAGTTGTAGTCTCCGTAGGCATTGTCTGTTGCGCCGGTTGACCCCAGCCACGCCATCTCCCAGCTATCAGGCAGTCCGTCACCATCATCGTCGGTGGTGTTAAAGATAAGCGCCTGTCCTGGGGCCTCGGCACCATCAGGTATGCCATCTCCATCAGTATCAGGGTTGTTTGGATTAGTTCCCAACTCAACTTCCTGAGCATCGCTGAGACCATCAAGGTCGGTATCCGGCATATGCGGATCTGTCTTGTAGATGAATATTTCCGCGCTGCTTGTGAGTCCGTCATTATCGTGATCTGAAATTGCGGGGTCGAGGTAACCAAAATATGTCCAGTAAAGCTCGAATATCTCAGGGGTGGAATTTGTGGAGTTAAAGCGCATAGAGGTTCTCCCAGGTCATGCAATAGTTGGTTGCTGGCGCTGCATACCACACGCGGCTTTCAGGGGGGATAATACTCAAAGGACCATGCAGCACCGCCGCGTATGGAATTAAAGAGCCGTCAGGCAATCCATTGGTGCTGATAAAGGGCGAGCCCTTAACAGCATCAAACGAGAGCGTTCCACTGCTGGAGACCCATAGATCTGAGGCGGTGTTAGTTGAGTAACGGATCGGGAACTGCGGGTCAAGCTTGAGGTGCTGCACATCATCATGAACCCCGTGGGTGAGCCAGTTAGAGATAATAGTATAGTTTTCAGGGTAACGGAGCCATGAGGCCGTTCCAATTGAAACCTGGGTAAGCGCGTAACCGTTAATCATTTGAGCATGCGTCAGCTCAGGGCTTTCAGAGCTCATCGGGGCATCTTCGATACTGATACCTCCTGAGAGCATGGCAGAGCCCTCCTGCACAAGCCCTACATCCGGTAGCGAGACAACATAGGAGGATGGTTCGTAGCCTGTGCCAGCCGGCTTTGTCCCAGCATAAATTGTTAGCATTGCGATAACGACAAAAACGGAGAGCCTCTCAAAAAAGTTACGTTTCCGCCACTGATAGTAGAGCTGGCGGATCAGATCACGGGTACCCTTTGATTCATAGAGAGCTGCAATGATATAAAGAGTAATCAGCCCGAACACCAAGCCAAGCTGAAAACTTTTTGAAAACATCTTTAACTCCTGTCTGTTTCATCTGCAAGCAAGATGCTTGCACTACTCCATTATCACTTTTACAGTAACTTCTCAATAACCCGCTTTAATGTTCATTTTTTAGAAGAGTTAAAAAGTAGCACAGCCGTCTCGGCTGTGAATTGCGTACCACACACAGGCGGGACGCCTGTGCTACTTTAAAAACAACAAACTTCGTTTCTCCAAACGCGCAGCGTTTGTTACTAAAGCAGCGGGCTCATAACCATAAACTTCGCAATGGGTTCGCATAACCTCATATTGAATGGCCTCATTTGAGAGCGTTGAGCAGCCAAACTCCAGATCAATTGAAAAAAGGCGCACCTTAGTCAGATCTAGCGGCACGATTTCAATATGCTTACTTGTTTCAAGGTCAGTAAAACCAGACTCCGGCAGCGTCGATTCATTTACCACACTACTGTGGCACCTTCGGCCTGCTGCACGGCATCCTTGGAACAGTTCTCAATGGTTGTATTAACCGCATGACAAACCCCATTCGCTGCCACATCCAAGCCGACCACCAGATCCCTCAGTGTGCAAGCGTTCATGATCACACGACTGCCGCTCTTGACATTCACCCCGGTCGCGCCGCTATAGATCTCTGTGTTTTTCAGAAAAACTAACCCTTTGCACATCGGGTTGCCCTCTGTAAAGCCGATGTGAGCCGCTATATTGCCTGACACTCTGATTTCATAGTCGCGGTTGCTGCGCACAACACTATCAAAAATACTGTGATACCCGCCGTAAAAGTCCACACCAACCACACGGTTGCTCTCTACAAGTAATCCATGAAAGACAGACTGCGAGGCATTCACGTCCTGTATGCCGAAGTTGTTGTTGTGGAAATGGCCGCCGTAAACCACTGCCTCAACATCCTCGTGGATTGAGAATCCGTCATCACCATTAAAACGGGCCACAATGTTTTCGAAGACCAGACCGCGGCTGCCACCATGTACATTGAAACCGTCGTTAGCAAACCTTTCACATATCAAATTGCGAACCGTTATGTACGAACCATGATTTATGGCCACGCCGCTGCCCCTTAGAGTTCCGATGAGCTGGTAATCAGCCAGCGTTTTACCTTCAGCCGGACGGAACCAGACGCCTTCGGTTGTCCAACAATGACTATACGGCAGCAGGTTACTCAGGGTGGCTTTGGGCACCTCGCGATCACCATCCATCAGGTAGGGTTGCAATGCCCCCCTTTGTTTATGCGGATGTCGGTAAGTGCCGTCGTTCTGCGGTGTCCACTCCGCAATCGGCATCGAAACAAGCCCCGACAGCGTGGCGCCGTTGCCCTCCACCACTATCGAATTGGTCACGCCGCCACTGCGCGCTCCGAGATTGAGTGCCTCATAGTAGGGCGCTGCTCCTTTTGCAATCACCAAGGTATCTCCCGCAGCAAGTAGGCTCACACCACGCGCCAGCGTGGCCACTGGCGCTTCAGACGCGCCGCTGTTGGAGTCGTCGCCCTGCCAGTGGCTAACATGCACCTCAGCCGCACAAGCACTAAATACTACACAAAAAAAAATCCATGCGATAGCTATCATTTTTTAAACCTTATTGGTGAGCCCTTCTCGGATTTCAAGCAAATCTTTAAAAACAAGAGGGCCACTTAAGCCAACAACATTACCATTAATTCCAACTGGCACAACCTCAAAAGAGAGGGAAGTTTTGTGGGCTGTCGGACTTAAAAGTCCGGCAGCCTGCTAATTACAGCGGCAAAGCCGCTGAGATACTAAAAGATGCTCAAATCTGATGGCAAGTCGTCGTAAGCAACCCTACCCGTGAGTTAGATTTCTGTACTACTATCATTCATATTCTTGTTTTTTTTGTACGTTTATTATCTCTCACAGAGGCACAGAGAACACAGAGAGTAGCTGAACTTTTCGCAGCACTGAGAGAATATTTTAAGGTGAAAAATCTTAGAGGTGAAAAATGTGGAAAACTGGGAACGTCGAGCCCGAACTTTACGCCTTTGAGTCTTTGCTGGTGGAAACTCTGAAACAACTCAGAGAACTCTGTGCCTCTGTGAGAGATAAAGAATTGGTTGCGGCTATGCTGCGCTAGGTACGATTGTGGTTTTATGATAACGAGGCGTCCAAACGGGCCGATATGCCCTTTTTTAAGCATTGATGATGTTAAAAAGCCGTTTACAGTTATATGAAAGAGTGACAAGATCCCATTCAGTGCATACTGACTCAATGCCTCTCGTTAGAAACCTGCGGAAACCCATCACTTCTTTTATCCCAATCCCGCAAGTCAGGCGGTAACAACATAGGGGTGTCCCGGTCA
>JBAYXX010000186.1:0-4437 GCA_041673345.1 Kiritimatiellia bacterium | reverse complement strand
GGATCCGACCGATCAGACGGATCAGACAGATCAGACAGATCCGGCTGCTTGATCGGGCACATCGGACGGATCATCCGACGGATCCGACGGATCCGACCGATCAGACCGATCAAGTCGACGATCCGTCCGATCCGTCCGATCCGTCCGATCCGTCCGCGATAAAAGACGGTCGATCAGAAGCGCATAAAAAAAACTTGGTTACATTGGTACAAAGAATCACCGATTGGCGATGCCACGTTTTATCACAGGATTTTGCATATTACCAATTTTTATCTAAAGGAAAGATCATGTCAAAGGTTGAGTATCCTCGCATTCTTGGTCATCGTGGTACACAGGAAATGTTTACGGAGAATGGCATCAAGGCCTTTGAATATTCTCTGGCAAACGGTATCACGGGCTTTGAAACGGACTTTCACCTCACGGCGGACGGGGTCGTGGTAGTGATGCACGATTATGACATCAAACGGACGACAACGGGCGAGGGCGTGATTGAAACGATGACGCTGGCGGAACTCAAGTTGTGCAAACTCAAAAATTCCGATGAAACGGTTCCGACGGCAGATGAGCTATTCGAGCTGTTTGACCATCGCCGTGATTTCTATTTTGAGCTCGAACTGAAGGCGCGTTACGGCGAGTACTATGACGACTCACGCATGGACGAATATATCAACAAGCTGTACGCGTCCGCGGCTGCTCACTTGAGTCATGGGACCTACGTCTTTACGTGTTTTGACACACGTATTCTTAAACGCGTCAAGCAGTTGCATCCAGACGCGAAGGTCGGTTTGATATCGGGCGGTTTGACGCAGGCACTGGTGGATGCGGCCATCGACACTCAATGCTACAGCATTGCACCGACCTTGGCCGGGACGGAACAGGCGCTGGTTGATGCCGCGAAAGCTGCGGGGCTCAAAGTGAATCTCTGGCATTCCGAGACACTCGAGCTGTGGAGAAAGGCGCGTGACATGGGGGCGGATGTCTCAACCAATAATCATCCCGTGGCTGTTCTGAAAGCACTGCGCGAAGCAGGTCTTGTCTGAAGTCAGTGATTGGCATGGCGGCCAGTCGTCCTGTCCAGGAATTCATCAACGGGGCAAGTTCCCATTTTTGCATAGGGAAGAGACGATTCTGGATATCCTGGATTATAACCCAAATCCTGACCACTATATTCGGGGAGGACAACGGTTATGACCTTCTACGCGTATAGCCCGGTTCAATTCTTTGGGGGCCATGATTAATGTTATAGTCCAGCAAATTCATGCATAACCACCTGACAAGGAGTCTATTGTCAAAAAGCCTTTTGCATAAGAAGAGTTTCGGTCACATTGGCGCAACTACAGGTGTTCATCACAAGATTTCGCACATTAACTAAAAATAATGCAATGGCTTTATTTTTTCAGAACGCAAGCATTTGCACGGAGAAGACGATGAAACGAGTGGCATTGCTGATATTGGCTTGTGTAAGCGTGACTGCCGCTGAACGCCGGTTGTCACTGGATGCGTACCGCGACAAATTGGAAGGCGGCTGGCTGGGTCAAATCATCGGGGTCACCTGGGGTGCCCCCACAGAATTCAAGTGGAATTCCGCGATCATTCCGGAGGACAAGGTCCCCAAATGGACGCCCGACATGATCAATCGCGGTTTCGGTCAAGACGACCTCTATGTCGAAATGACCTTTATGAGAACCCTCGAGCAGTACGGGCTGGACGTGGACATCAGGCAGGCGGGCATCGATTTCGCCAATTCCAAGTACGGACTCTGGTGCGCAAACAAGGCGGGACGCGACAACCTGAGGATCGGTATCGCCCCACCAGATTCCTCGCACCCGAGATTCAATTCCTGCCCCAATGACATCGACTACCAGATCGAAGCCGATTACGCAGGCTTGATCGCGCCTGGGCTACCGCAAGCGCCCATCGACTTGGGCGAGAAATTCGGCCGTCTGATGAACTACGGCGATGGGGTATACGGCGGCCAATTTGTCGGCGCCATGTATTGCGAGGCATTTTTCTCGGATGACATCGTGACTGTGATCCAGGCTGGTTTGCAAGCGATTCCCAAGGATTCCCAGTATGCGGAAATGGTTCGTGACATGGTGGCCTGGCATCGTGAAAAGCCGGACGACTGGCAGTTCGCCTGGAACAAAGCCGTCGAAAAGTACCGGAAGGACAAGGAATACCAAAAGGCTGCCAACGGGAATATCGATGTCAAGATCAACGGGGCGATGATCCTGCTCGGGCTCCTGTACGGAAATAAGGACATGGAAGCCACGACAGTGATTTCCATGCGTGGTGGCTTCGATTCAGACTGCAACCCCTCCAACGCTGCAGGCGTATTGGGCACGATGCTGGGCAAAGCAAAGCTGGAGGCCAAGTACGTCCAAGCACTCAAGAGAGACAACAAATTCGCCCATACCGCCTACAGTGTGAACGATTTACTGAAGGTCAGCGAGCTTTTGATGCGCCAGGTCGTGGCTCGTTATGGTGGTCGCTGCGAAGGTGATACGCTGGTGCTACCGCATGAGGGACCGAAACCATCCAAGCTGGAATTGAGCTGGGCCCCAGGCCCCATCGCCAACAGTCGCTTCACCGAAGACGAAATGAACCGTATCGAGATCAAACCCCATCCTGCGCACAAAGCCCACCTGCTGGCGCCCAAGGATCCAACCGCCAAGGTGCAAGCCGTCCTGGACGTCCTCTTCCCTGGATGGCAAACCACCGAAAACGCCCAGGACATGAGCCCGGGATATCGCGCTGAACGCAACGGTCGCCAACATATCGTGATGACACACCCGAAAAGCCGCACCGAGGGTGCCATCCTCTGGAAAAACATCAAGGTCCCGGAAACCGGGGCGAAACTCTACGCATCCGTCGCACCACACGGAAAACAAGGTGACTTTACACTGGAAATCAGAATCAACGGCAACCAAATCCAAAAACAGAAAATCCAGCAAGAAGGCGATAAAATCTGGTTTGACATCATCGTCGACCTCAACCAATACGCAGGAAAAACCATCAAGCTCGAATTGGCTAACCAACCCGACAACTGGTACTGCGAAGCAGCTTATTGGCAACGACTCGACGTTAAATAGGTTCTTCCGGGTTTTAGGAAAAGCTGAATGTTTCAGTCACGGCCTGTGCGGTGACAGCAACTGACCGATTGGTCGCTGGGGGGGGCGCGGAGCCGAGTAGTGGCGCGAAGATCATTCTGTAAATTCGATATCGTTAGCTTGCAGCCACTGCTTGAGCGCTTCGCGGATAGCCTCGTTTTGGAACTGGTACCATTTGTCGGTCATATTCAAGCGGTCCAGGAGGGTGCGGAACTTACGGTAGGCTCCGCGATGACGGAAGAAATTATAGACCGAATCGCAGTCTGCGGGCTTGAGGTATTCTTCGGCAAACTGCAATGCCAGCCGGCTGCCCAATCCCAGATCACGTCTGTCTGGCAGCTGGAGCCAATTTGGGTCATTTAGGATGCGTGCTTCCAGTTCTTCCAGTTCCTCCTCGTCATAGCCATCCGTCGCACCAGAATCAGACGCGGGCAGATAGTCGGCCTCGTTGGTGACGGGGTTGATATAGGGGATGAAAAACTTTGGTTCAGACATGCCAACATCGCAGAAGAGACTAAAGACCTTTTCTAACTCAATCATTTTCGCTTCCTTTCTTTGGCTTTGTTGCACCATTGAGCCTGTAGGGGAGGCGCTGGGGATTATGGTATATCGTCCACTTGGGTAAGTTGCTCTGCGAAGCTGTTCAGCACCAGGCATTGCGCACGCGATATGGGGCGCCGGTCAGTATGATGTGGCCAAGGGGCCAGCATCAGTAGCCGGCCGGCGGCGCACGCTTCAAAATAAGATTTTGGCGGCTTGTACAATGGCGGAAAACCATTTTCCAGGATGACGATCAGCGGCAGCTGCGACTGCAGCGCCGCCCGGGCTATTTGTTTTTCACCGGGGCTGATGCAGGGCGATACCAGCACGGCGCCGTGCCGTGCTGCAGCCAGGAGCTCGGCTTCGGCTGCGGCCAGGGCCGCGGCGGTCACTGAACGCGAGATTTGGACCTGGCGTTTGACCGGGGCGTCGAGCAGGAAGTGATTGCCGATGGCCGCGAAGGTGTGGCCACAGACCGGCAAGTCGCGGACGATCCGAAACAGCTCGGGATGCGCCCGCTTGACTGCCAGGCGCCGGGGGTTGTCTTTAATATACGCCCGCATGTTGGCTAATTGCCCGCGGTGGAGGAGGATCGTGTCTTGGTAGCCTGGTGACCAAAGACGAGCTTCAAGGCGGCCGCAAGCGGCCGCCCACGGGACGGTCGGGAGAGGAGGGCAAGGCTGGGACGGGTAGGGCGGAGCCGGGAAAGGCTGTGCCGCGCCGCCGTTCTGTGCCGCGCCGCCGTTCTGTGCCGCGCCGCTGTTCTGTGCCGCGCCGCTGTTCTGTG
>JBAYXX010000185.1:0-4502 GCA_041673345.1 Kiritimatiellia bacterium | reverse complement strand
GTGTAGTAGTCGCTCTATGAGCGACACAGAAGTTGGTGTAGTAGTCGCTCTATGAGCGACACAGAAGTTGGTGTAGTAGTCGCTCTATGAGCGACACAGAAGTTGGTGTAGTAGTCGCTCTATGAGCGACACAGAAGTTGGTGTAGTAGTCGCTCTATGAGCGACACCTACGAGCGACACATGCCGCTCATAGAGCGGCTACTACACCCGATACTGGCCGACGATGATGACGGATTACGATTCAAAACTCCGCGATTAAAAAAATCGTCAACCATCATCGTCGCCGCTATCGTAAACCAAAGGCGCGGCTGAATTCCAGTAGCTCCCAACTGCGTCGGGACCTGTCCGATTGGAAATCGGACCTACGTTGCTCCCCACCAAAAACGCGCCTCTTCACTAGCAGGTTAAAATATATTTACCCACAATTTTTAAAGTAAAACAGATATGCGCGCGCAAACAAAATATGCTATCATTTTAAATTATGAAAATGATGAATACTGAATGCGTGTTTTGTAAAATAATCACAGGCGCGATTCCCTCGCGCAAGGTCTATGAAGATGAAAACTGTTACGCCTTCATGGACATCGCCCCTTTTGAAAAAGGTCACACGCTGGTTGTCCCTAAAAAGCATGTCGCCTTGCTAACCGACCTGCCTGATGATTTGCTGATCCACTTGATATTGACAACCCGCAAGGTCGCAGCCCATATCCTGCAAGAGTTGCCATGTGACGGATTCAATATTTTGCAGAACAACGGCGAGTGTGCCACACAAACTGTTCCGCACGTCCACTTTCATATCATACCGCGCTGGAATAACCGAAAGGCGCACTGGCACAGCTCTGAGGGGTATGGCTCAAACGACGAAATGGCCGAAATTCACAAACGGATCGCAATCAATGGAAATTGAACTACATCAGAAGATCAATGAAATCTGCAAAAAAGACCGCCGTTTTTCGGTCAACGCTTATTTCTTTATTCTGGACGCACTGCGGGTCAGCGCCCGGGAGATCAGGAAAAAGGACGCTGATCACTCACGCCATCTCTCCGGACAGGAACTCTCCCAAGGTATCAAGCAATATGCGATCAAATGCTTCGGGTGCATGAGTTACACTGTGATGGAGCTGTGGGGCATCAAAAAAACCGCGGATTTCGGCGCCATTGTTTACAATCTGATTGAGGTCGGATTGCTGGGAAAATCCGGCGACGACTCCATCGACGACTTCAATGACATCTTTGATTTCAACAGTGCTTTTCTAAAACCCTTCCAGCCCAGTGACATCAAAGGACGCAAGACTAGCTGAACATATGCTTGATATAGATTTTATTCACGAAAGGATAAGCTGATCATTGATCCGCTTGGTGTTGAGCTTAACGGCTATTGACCACTCTATCGTATAACTGCGGCTATCAAATTAATCATCAAAATCGAGGGAATCGAGGAAATCGATTCTGCTGATCCTCCCACACCCCCCGGTCTTTCTTTCAAAAAAGCTGCCCCCACACCCCCCGCTCAAAACGTCCGTGCGACGCTGACGTGCGCGGCTACCGCCTTATGCACCCGCCAGCGCGCACTCCCAAATCCCTCCCTCTCCCTGTGGGAGAGGGCCGGGGTGAGGGTAGCCGTATCTCCCTCTCCCTGTGGGAGAGGGCCGGGGTGAGGGTAGCGCTACTGCGTTATAGTCCTCACAAGGCGGAAACCGCGATTGTTATCACGGGACGGCGGCGAGCGAAAGAGACGGGACGCCGAACGACAGCTCGACGCATGGTCGCCCCAGCGACCGCCTCGGTTCACACGGGTAGAACCCGACTCCGCTGGCCCTTTAGGATCAAAACCACCCATCAGCGTGTCGTCATACCAATCCAAACACCACTCCCACACGTTGCCGTGCATGTCATACAGCCCCCACGTATTCGGCGTTTTCCGCCCCACCGGATGCGTCTTTGATTCGCTGTTGCCGCTCCACCAGCCCAATTCATTTAACTGGTTTGTGGAAGAACCGCTAATCCCGTCGTTGAAATAGGTAATCGTCCCCGCCCTGCAGGCGTATTCCCACTGCGCCTCGGTTGGCAGGTCAAACCTGGGAAGACCTGTTTTGTCGCGGAGTTTGCCGAGGAAACTAGATGCGTCCACGGAATCGTTGGCTGGCCAGCCCGCACCTGCTACAGACCCTCGGATGTCGTTATAAGACACATTTTCAACGGGATTAACCGGGTCTTTGAACCCTGAAGGATCCGCCGCCATGACTTTGTTCCACTGTTTCTGGGTCACTTGATAAACACCGGCGTAGAAATCATTTGTTAACGTTACTGAAACGCTCGGACCTCCGGTCTCTTCGATACCCATAGAAAAAGTACCCATTGGTATTTTATTCATAACCAACATCTCGGTCTTATACACATCGTTACTCAAACCGCCGCTGGGTAATGCAGCCAGGCTGGTATAATAATAAACTGGATATGGATCAGACTCAGAGGCTGCTGTCCCTTTACTGAGGTCGATCACCATAACCTGCGGCGGTGCGTTGGTGGACCACGCCGTCACCTTCGCCTTGGCGACTTGAGTTAGGTTTTCCGGCCAATCCGCACCCGCGTTCCAAGTGATGGAGCCACTTCCCACCTCAACTACCTTGCACACATCACCAGAAAGGCGCGTCACTGCGCTGTCCGGAATCGCGACTCCGTTAGTCTCGATTCCCAGCGTCATGATCGCCGCCTCATCCGCCAGGTTATATGTGATCTTCACGATGCGCGAACCAGTTTGTTGCGTCATCACCACATCTGTCACCAACGGCACGGCATACGCCGCGCCCACAATCATAAAGACCGCCGCAGCCGCGAGGACTGCTCTGTTTGTCATGCATTTCATATGCGTTACCTTTCTTTTAAGTATAATTTTACATGCAGGATTTAAGAAATACCCTATTATAAGTGATGGCGTATGATATGCAGAGGGGGGAAAGAGTCAAGCACTTTCCTGAATTATTTGTTTTTACAAGCATCCCGCCTGCGTTAGTTGTGGGATTCACGAGCCGAAGTCAGAATGCAAAAGTCAGCAGACTTGAGCATTTTTAGTATGTCAGCCTGTAATTAACAGGCTGTCGGACTTTTAAGGCCGACAGCCTGCTAGTAAAGCCGCGCACTGCTCCTCGTTGCCAATCGTGATCCGCAGATACTCACCTGTCACAGGACCAGGGAAGTAGCGGACGTAGATTTTATTCTGTTTCAAATGATCAAAAACAGCTTTCGCATTACCATCCGGCGGACGGGCAAAAAGAAAGTTAGTTTGTGAATCACAGACCTTCCAGCCCCTTGCGCGCAAGGCTGCGGTCATTTCCGCGCGTGAAGCTCTGATCCTGCTCACATTGCGCTGCATATACTCCAGATCATTCAATGCGGCCAAGCCGATCTTGAGGGTCAACATATCCATGTTATAGGAGTCTTTGATCTTATACAGTGCTGCAATCAACCCTTCCGGGCCGATCACATAGCCAAAGCGGATGCCTGCCAGAGAAAAGGATTTGGAGAGTGTGCGCATCACCAGCGTGTTGCGGTTACCTGCCGCGACTGCTAAATCCATACAGTTTTGATCCGCAAAATCACCATAAGCCTCATCCACCAGCACCACTCCCTTAAAAAACAAACAGAAACCGGCTACCTTTGCGTGATTGTGCAACATACTGGTAGGCGCATTGGGGTTGGTCATAAAGAAAAGATCGGCGGTATAGTCTGCTGGCATATTCCAGGTGAAATCTGGCTTCAGGTTCACCGGCTTACAGCTCACACCGCGTATTTCAGCCAGCACCGGATAGAGAGAGTAGGAGGGGTCAAAACAGCCGACACTTCCGTTATTTTCGACAAAAGCGCGAGTGCAGAGTGCCAGAATCTCATCCGAGCCATTGCCAACAAAAACCTGCGCCGAGGAGCAGCCGTGGATCTGCGCGATGCGCTCACGCACCTCGAGGAAAACCGGATCAGGGTAGAGGCGCAACCGCTCGGTGTTAAACGACGCCACACACTCCGCCACTCGCGGAGAAGGTGGATAGGGGTTTTCGTTCGTATTTAGTTTAATCACCGTGCTGTCCTGTGGCTGTTCCCCGGGGGTATAGCCCACAAGCGCCTCAACATGCTTGCAAATCATTCAGAAATCCTGCCTTTCGCTGACAATTAATTGCAAAATAAGAATAGCAGAAAAAGACATTGCCTGGCAAGTGGGAGATGGTGAGGGGCAGCAATTCTAATTATAGCCATTCTAATTATGGCTGCACCCCTGTTCAGAAGACACGCTAAAGCGTGGACTACATACTGATTTTAGTACGGTATCGCGGTAGGAACGCCCGTTACCGGGCGCCCCCCGCACAGATCCCGGCGTGCGGTTTTCCCGCACCGGGCTCCTCGTTTTGAACTTTCGCTAATTCCGTATCAGCGCGGATCAAGCTTCTGAATACCGCCGTCTGGATGGCTTCTCTGTAATGCGTGGCTTCGGTATGTCATACCGTTCCAAC
>JBAYXX010000184.1:0-4531 GCA_041673345.1 Kiritimatiellia bacterium | reverse complement strand
TAGCCTCTCCATTTCTGCCGATAACGCCTGTGTTTGCAGTTCTTTTTGTTGGGTAAGCTGAAGCCCAAGCTCATAAGCGCTTGCTTCAATCTCTTTGGCCTGCATTCCCTCTTTGGAAACAATATCTTTGGCCTGCATTCCCTCTTTGGAAACAATATCTTTGGCCTGCATTCCCTCTTGGGAAGCAATATCCTTGGCCTGCATTCCCTCTTTGGAAGCAATATCCGCCTTTTGTCGCTCCGCCTCTGCAAGGTCTATTTGCGCTTGAAGCCTTTCTTGATAAGTGGCTGCTTCGGATTGCAGGACAGATTTGGCATCGTCTATCTGCTTTTGCAGCATGGAATCATATTCGGCCTGCTGCCCCATCAAATACGACTGATCATAAACCCCTTGTTTCTGCAATTGAGATTCAATTGCGCCTTGTTGCCGTTGCAGGTAGGATGAAATAATCCCTTGCTGGTCCGCCAGCCCCCTATTTTGAAAATACCCCGCATCCTGCTGCGCGATTGGAAGCGCCGATTTTATAGCCGCCTCCTGCCCCCATCCTGCCGCCATGGCCGTGTTGCTCAACCCCCTGGCATGTGCCGCTTGCTGCGCCTGGGTCCGGCTTTGTTGCAAATAGGGGCTGTTCTCGCCCAACAACCTTGATAGCTGCTCCGAAACCAACTCATCTCCAGACGCCTCATACGCCTGGGGCTTGTAGTCGTCCGGTATGGCCATCGCTTTCCCTGGATTCCCCATCTGGCTTTGAATGATCCCCGTTTGCTGATCTGGTGTTTGTTGAGCTGGCGTTTGCTGAACTGGCGTCGTCTTCTTAACAGGCAAAACGGATTGCGGCGGGGCGTTCGTGTTGGGTATTTGAGGATCGCTTGATGATGGCATTGTTTTTTCTCCTTAATAAACGAGTTGTTGCTTCTGCGGAGGTACATCGAAAATAACCTCATCGAGCCTGATTTCCTTGTCCTCCCAACTTGGCTCGGGTGATTCCGAAGCTGGCTCCCATTTCTCCGTAAGAACGCCCTTACCATCAATGGCTACGCTTTTTTTGATAAGGCTTCCGTCAGGCATTTTGACGATTTGCCCTGGCGCTATTTCCATGCCAGGAAAATAATCAACTGAAAATATAGGCCTTTGCGCCAACCTGATTTGGCGTACCCGGTATCCGGTCCGTTTCATTTCGTCCGTAATTGCCGTCTCCTCAATGCCCTTGTCTGCCTTGAGCATCAACTGCGCCAGGGGGATGGCTCCTTCCGAATCCGCATCAATAATAACAGGTGGCTGATTGTCCCCTACACGCTTATAAAATGGCATATAAACACCTCTGTTTAATTATTGCTTATTTCCACGCTTCAGGAATGTCTCCAAAATTGTCCACAGATGATGGTGAGTGCCCGTTAAAGCAATCTGGGCTCTCTGGAGCCCCGTTAAATGTGCAGTCCCAAAGCGCGGGCGCTGTGCCTTGCGATCCGGTAAATGACGAAATGCTAAAGCACGAACCAAAGCTTTGAACTGGAACAGGGCTTGCAAACCGAGTGCTTTCTTCCCCTGACGCATAAAAAATCCAAGGATTGAGGGTAAGATTGTTGCAGTCCTTGAAAGTGCTGTCGAATCCAAATCCCCCAACAGCAGTATTGTACCTAAACAATCCCTCTCCCACCGAGGTCAGCCCAGTGCAGCCTAAGAATGTCTGGACAAATGCACCGGATGATGCGGCGGTGTTGTATTTGAACAAAGCCGCTGGAATTGAGGTCAGTCCGGTGCAGCCCGAGAATGTCTGGGTAAATGCATTGGATGATGCGGCGGTGTTGTATTTGAACAAAGCCGCTGGAATTGAGGTCAGCCCAGTGCAGCCTAAGAATGTCTGGGCAAATGCATTGGATGATGCGGCGGTGTTGTATTTGAACAAAGCCGCTGGAATTGAGGTCAGTCCGGTGCAGCCTAAGAACGCGGATTGAAAGCTTTTCAATCCTGTTATTCCGTCAATAGCCTTGGTCGCTGCAAGCCTGGCCCTTGTCGCTGAGGTGTTGCCGATAAGGATTTGCCCGCCAGTTGTAGCCCCGGAAATTTCTATGTAGTACGTGCCCGCACTCGCATAGTTTTTGGTCTTTGCCCCCGTTGTGGTGTAGTTGACAGGACCGAGGCCGTCACCCCAATCAATGTCTATGTCTATGCCCGACCCCGCGTTAATAACCACCGTAAAATCAGCGCTATCGGACTCGGTTACTGCTGTTAACCTCCAACATCCAGGGGGCTCCGCCGCGCCGGTAGTGCACCTTCTTCTTCTGGAAATAATATTATAGCTCATGCCAAAGCCCCGACTAATACCCATTCATTTTCTGCTCGCTTCCGCAAGCTGATTTCGCCGTACTGGGGCACATCTCCAGCGTTCCTGACGGTTACGCCTCCATCCCCTGCAACCGTAACGGCATCCGCAGACATATTATAGACCCCCACAACTGACCCGACAGGGAAAGCAACTGCCGCGTTAGAGGGTACGGACAGCACAGCCGGACCGGATTTGTTCATGGCGACCAACTTTCCCGCGTCCGCAAGTGCCAGGGTGTAATCTGCTGTTTTCTCTGCGGTTTCTGCCAGTAAAACCAAGCCAGCAACGTCTTCGAGCACCTCCATATTGGCCCCGCAGGTGCCAACGTGGTTCGATCCTGCCAGGTCGGCGCTAACCGCATCAACTGCCGTTGCGTGGGTCAAGATATCCGAGATACCCGTTTCCATCCCGGCAACCGTGGTAATGTCGTCGGCTATCCCGGCAACCGCAGTCACATCCGCGCTTATCCCGGCAACCGTGGTAATGTCGTCGGCTATCCCGGCCACAATGGAAACATCCGTTATGCCGCCAACCGCCATATTCATCTGCATTTCAAAGCATCCAGAAGTGGCGTTATACCGGAACGGTATAATCTTGTTGGCTAATATGTCTCCCTCTGCCAGGGCTGACCCGTATTGCCTGCGAAGGGATTTGGCGCCAAGGCCGTCAACGTCAAGAGTAGCCGCGCCGGTATTCGTGTGGTTGGCTTTCATGATTACCTCGTATCCATCCGCATACGAGGTTGGAGCCACAGGCATGCTGACCGAATACGCATTGCCCGATCCCGTCGAGACAACGTAGTTAGTGGTTCCCCGTGCAAGCCGGTATTCGTCCGGAAGCAAATCAAATGCGTTTTCGATAGCGTCGGCAAGGTTGTTGATGTCAGACTCCTTTGCCAGCGTCATGGCTACGACAGCGCCTGGTTTAACAAAGGTACTCATCTTTGAAGCCTCCTGGGAATGTAATGAATGGTTATGCCGTCAATCCGGTGACCTTGGTCGATCTGATTTTTTGAATAAACAACCATTGTGACATTGGTACCGGTGCCCCGAATGTTAATTGACGGGTTATGCACCAGCCTGGAAGTCCAATAGAACTGGTTCCAGTTGTCCGCGCCCCATCTGCCGCCCGTTCCAATACTCCCTTCCTCTATCAGCAAATGCCTTGCATACCTGGGATCGCCATAGGAGAACTCGGGATGAACGCGCACAATCGAATAACCGTTGATGGTCATTTCAAAGATCGCCTTCAAAAAACTCTTGATCGTCGTGGGTGCTTTCATGTGGTTGAATGCGGTGCGGAAATAAGCTTCAATGTCTTCGCCGTCAAAGCTCGTTCCTTTGTCGGCCTGGTAAACCATGCCTTCATCGTCGCACAGGTAGGTAGTATCGTCGTCGCAGGAAATGACGCAGCTCAGGTTTATGGGGTACTGGAGTTGAGTGAAATAGTAAACAGGGACCCAGTTCAGACCGCTTTTCTCGCTGCTTACAGTAGCGATAAGCCCGCTTCCGTCATCGCCGAAAACCCGGTATTGAGACCTCGAACGGTAAACCGTGGACCCGATCACCTTTGACTTGAGAACAGCCACAAGAGGCTGAACAGCCCGGCTGATTGTCCCTTGCTCGAAGTTGCCGTATGCCTGCGTCGCGGATAATTTTGTTATGCCGTGGCTGCTCATCATAAGCGCCTCGCCTCCAAGAACGCGGGAAGCGTAGGCGACAGACCCAACATCCGCCGAAATTGTCGCCAGCTCGAAATCTGATACAGACGTGCCGCTAAGTTGCCTCGATCCTCTTTCCCCGATAATTGCCAGTGTCTTTCCTGCAACAGGAAGAAGCGCGGTAATGGTCTCTCCTATGCCGCCTTCGTTCGCTCCCGTCGCTGGAGCCCACGAATAAGGGAGGCCCGTGCCCGAATGCTGCCATGAGCCCCCGAACGAAAAGAACAAATGCCCTTGAAAACACGCAACCAGATTCGGCGTATCGGTAGTCATACCGGTATCTATGGGTACGTATGTAACCCCGTCGAACTCGAAACCCCGGTCAACCCCTCCGCATCCATACATGCGGTATGTGTCCGTACTGCCATAGAAATTGTGGTTGACTGCCTCGTATATGCCGCCCGGTTTAATCGTGATCTGAGTCGCCAGGCTCGCGGCTGCTGCTTGAGGCGCAGCGTCCACAAGCAAATTGTTTGTAGCGTCGA
>JBAYXX010000183.1:0-4563 GCA_041673345.1 Kiritimatiellia bacterium | reverse complement strand
GAATCAGTGACGCTATTGCTGGTGGACTACATCGTCGGTAACGGTCTTAGCACCAACCCCAAGGATCTTTTCGATACACGCATACCTAAGCCCCCTTACACGGAACTCGTCGACCGAAACAACTGGCGTGCTGTTCAAGCGAACAACGATATTTGCTTTTTCCTTCAGTGGGTATTTTCACGCCGAATTCGTCCAGCCCTTGGCGACGATTTGCAATATTTCAAAAACCCCGTGACCCAAGTTGGCATGAAGGGAAAAGCGACAGCGGCCAAACGCGCCTACTTGGCTTCCACCGCCGTGAGCCCCAAAACGATTGGCGATGAATTCGTGTTTTTGGGGGAGAAATCCTCTCTTTACTATCCGTGGATCGAGTGCGCCAAACAGTGGATGTTGTCGATCAACGAGCCAGATAAGGGGGTTGCCCTCGATGCATTGAGGCGCTTGTTTGTTAACTATTTTGACGGATTGGACTCTCTTTTGCCTTTCGAGGCATTCTTTAAACCCGCTAATTGCGGGCTGCTGCGGCCCGCATCCGCTGTGTTTAAGTTTTCTTCGGCAAAGGACCAGCGGGTGTTTTCCTTCGCAGCGGCTTTTTTGGAATGGGTCGTTGAGCGTAAGCTGCCAAAGGAGTTCGCTACAAATGAAGCTCGCAACCCTTTCGCGGCGAGTAGAGATATGGGAGTACGGAAACGGCGAATTAGTGACGACAAGGATCTGATGTACCTTGTTCAGGCTGATCCGCTTATGGAGGATTGGCGAAGGCTTGCCGCTGAGTGGTTGTCCCTCAACCCAAAGTCCTATGCGCACCGTATATGGGCTCTATCATATTTCTTCAACCGTTATATTCTGGCATACGACCTGGATCGTAATCCGTATGCCTTCCTGCGTTTCGATAACAACCCCCCTCCGTTCTTCGATGTGTACATGGCATCAAAGAAAAAGGGGGATAGAAACAGCCCCAGCGACCATGATTTTCGAATCGTCAATTTGGTGCACGACTTTTTGCAGTGGATACTTGACGAAAAGCTGTCCGATTTTGACGATAGTGGGCAACGATTAGTACCTTCGGAACTTCGGAATCCAATTCCAACATTACAGTGGCGTAGCTCCAGTTCGAGCGAGAGCAACAAAAGCCCATTGCCTATCCGCTTTATCCAGCAATTACGAAGCATGCTTGCAGAGGGACCTACATTCAGGGACTGGAAGTGGACGCAATCAAACGACGAAGGGAGTTGGTTCACTGTTAAACCGAATCTCATCGACAAAACCGACCCCAACTGTGTGTGGCGCATCAAAAAAGGACATTATCAACTCTGGTCGCCAGCAAGAAGCGTCGCCCTGTATATCAAGCTTGAGTTGCCGCTTCGGACATACCAAGTCCGTATGCTCGATTCCGGAGAGGCTGATACCTGGCGCTATGAGCAGGGGCGGTTCATTCCTAACAAGAGTCGGCTTGCTACGGGCTCTCCTAATCGCCCATATAAGAAAGGGGTTTTTTATAAGAGCAACGAGGGCGGCTCCGTTGATGAGGTGGGGCTTTATGTTAACACGAATAAAACTGCCGATATAGACAAACCAGAAGACCAAAAGGGCTACGTTATCCCCTGGACACACGGCCCGGCATTGTATTGGCTTGAAGCACTAAGAGACTGGCAGGAGAAGTACAACCCAGTGTCCGCAGCTATCCCATGGACTGATTTGAATCAAGACCATTTTGGGCATGCGAAACACGAAGCCACTCTGGCGGAAATGGGAACCGCATGCTTCCTTTTTAGAGATGCTTCTTCAATCCGTTTAGCCAACCGAAACAAACCGTTGTTGGACAACGTCTTGGACAAACTCTGGTATCGCCTCCTGCTTCGGCTTGAAACGGAAGGGGGGCATATGTTGCCGGATGGTACTCCAATCCGATTTGTCTCCGATGCACCAAGGACCAGATCGACGTTCTATCCGCTGCACTCCTTGAGAGTTTCCCTGATCACCTACTTTGTGCTGGAGGCCGGGCTGCCTATTCAGGTAGTTTCAAAGCTCATCGCGGGACACAGTCGGATCATAATGACGCTTTACTATACGAAGGCTGGTATTTCATATGTAAACGAGGTACTGGCTGATGCGGAGCGTCGGGCGCTCGCCAGGGCGGCTGAAAGTGAACGCCTCTTTCTACGCGATAAGGCGTACGAGAATATTGCGGGCCGCTACGCCTATATCAGCGAAGATGCTCCAAAAGCATACTGCAACCAGCAAAGCGCCGCATCCGCGATTTTTGAAGATAAAGGGATATGCCCTGTTGCCGGGCAACACTGTGATATTGGCGGTGATGCGTTTGGCTCAGGCAAAAGCGGGCGATATCTGCCTGTTGCTGGATACCCAGCGCGGAATTGCGTTCGATGTCGGTTTTTTCTCACCGGCCCCGCATTTTTGCCTGGACTGGTCGCCCACTTCAACAAGCTAAGTTTCGATGTGACCCAGTTATCCCAACGCTATGGATCGCTCGAGGCCTCTGTTCGGAACCTTGAAAATCAGAGATTCGAGTTTCAAAAGCGCGGGGAATATTTTCCGAGAATGGGTGAGCTTGAACGGCTTCAGCAACGATATGAGGCAGAGGCAGAGGGGCTAAATCGACTGATGTTGGATATGCAGTATTGCCATAAGTTGATTGCCCGCTCCATTGAATTGGGAAAGATGGAGTCGGGGGCTTCCGAGCTTCAGTTGGTCGCCAACGGAACCATCTCCGACCTTGGTTTCGCACTGAAGGAAACAACCTCCGAGATGCACCAAATTGAAGTGATCTGTGAGAACACTGTTTTTTATCCCGAAATTGATGCCCGCGTTGCTGTCTTACGGCGCTCTCACCTACTGGACGTCATGTTCGACCTTAACGGGAAGCCCCCTGTCTTCTACAAATTGAGCGAAGAAGAGCAGCACCTTGTTGGCAATGCCGTTATGAAGCTGATCCAGGCGAGATCGGGATCTCTGGAGTCTGCCGTCGAGTTTGTTGAGGGGCGCCGCAAGTTGATTGAGCTAGGGCTGATAGAAGATGACCTCGATGCGGCTATAAAAGGCGTTTCCAACAAGGAAATCCGCAAGCTGCACCAAGCCTACCTGTTGGAGGCTAGGTCGCTAGATGAAAGTGTCGAGGAGTTGTCCGATGCACCCTGAGGAACTGTTTGCCACTCTGGCTGCAAATGCAGGGGCTCGTAAGAAAAAGAACCTGGAAATCATTCACGCTGTTTGCCAGGAGCAATTTACGCGAGGAAGCAAAGACTTCTCCGTGGCCACCATCTCTCGTCTATCGGTTGAGCGCGGAGGCCCTGCAAAATCTACGATCTATAACAAAACCGGCTCAGATTTCCAGGCGCTCATAAGAGCCTGGGCAACGCATACCGGTGGGGCTTTGAAAAAGCCTCCAAAGAGGGCAGCGGCGTTCGACTATACAGAGCTTCTGATGAAGATCCCGGAACCTTCTGTGCGTGCCCTGGTTGGTGCCGCGCTTGCTGAAAACAAAAAACTCCGGCGAGAGCTATCCGTTCTGAAGAGCACAGCGGAGTTTGTCGTTGATAGACGACAGCAGGCGATAACGATTACTGAAGGGATTGATCTTCAACCTCAGAAGGCATCGGCCTACTCGTGTGGGCTGACGGACTTAGAGATCGAGGCCCTTCGGCATGCTGTTTCGGATCAGGCCTTGGTGGATGAAGGGTGGATTGTAGATGACTACGGGAGGGTGGTCGTAGCCAAGAATGGTCGCCCGGTCTTTAAGGTTGGGTTTGTTGATGCAATAAAGAAGGTGCTAGACCAGCATAGCGAGCAATCGTGAAACCTTTTAGTCCTTTGCGGCGGTAAGATGTTTTCGCTTAGGGAGGGTGTCCGGGATTTTATGTAAAGCTGCCATCGGAGGCTCTGCCTCCAGATGGCAGCTTTAGTTCGATACCTGTCGGATGGACAATTCACACAACTCGGCCTGAACGGTCATTGGAGACCTGCGCCTTGTGCGGCAGCAGTAATGCGTATTGGAGTCGTACGATATTATTCGACCGAAAAATCTGATCCCCAAAGTGCTAACGACCGCTTACCAAAAACCGCTACTCACACAATCGACCCCAAATAGACACTCATCGTCTCGGTATTCCTGCGTCGGGTTTCAGATGCGGATTCAACCGGTAGATGCAACGGTTGAATCCGCAGAGCAGAGCGGTCGTACAACGTTGAGGCCGACCGAGTACTACTCGGCCGCAGCCGACCTTGAAGGAACGGTCCGAATCAATCGTACGTAAAGTGGAGTCATGGAAATCCACTCGCGATTTTGATATGAGTCAGGGCCATCGCATACGCAGATGTCGTAAACGCTGAGCAAAAGTCGTTAACGGTCAAGCGGTTATGATGGGGGCTTGTGAACCCTGCGCGATTCAGGTCTACTCTCGATTTTTGTTGGGGGTATAAATGACGCTGACCGAAGCCTTCTCGGATTCCCCCTGGGTCAGAATAGTTGTCGCTTCGATAGAATCTTGAATTGAGGGGCGATAGAGGAAGAAGGAAGTGGCGAGATACGGACAGTTATTCAAG
>JBAYXX010000182.1:0-4607 GCA_041673345.1 Kiritimatiellia bacterium | reverse complement strand
TGTAACCGCTCCGTGTCATCCATTTGATACCGCCTTAGCTTCAATTGAAAACGGGTTGGGCAACCGCTCGTAGCTTTTCACTGCGGCTATGATTTCATCCTCGAGCTTGGCGATGGCTTTCTCAACCGATTTCTGGTCGGTGGTATGTTTGTCGAGTTTCTGTTTCAGCATATCAGCTTCCGACACAAAACCTCCCGGGGTAACTGTAACGTTCCCTTTATGGCTGCTGATTTGATCTACTCGTTTTTGATATTGGTCTACAATGTCTTGGTTATCCTGTTTCAATCTTATGAGTTCCCTCAAACGCTGCTCGCTGGAATGGATGGCCTCGCCGGCCTTCCTCCGGGTCAAGATCTGGTTTACTATCTTGGGCGCTTTGTCACTCGGTAGCTCCTTAAGTTCAACAGCGTCCGCAATCTCGGTATAGGCTTGTTGCGCCTCGTGAAGAGCGGCTGCCGCTGAATCTTTGGCGCGGGCTGCGTCGTTGCGTTGTGCAAGCACTTTTTTGTAGTCGGTATCGGCTGTTTCAAATACAGCATTCAAGCTGATTGCCTCGGCCCGGATCTTGTCCACGTCGAACGCATCCAGCTTCGCGAGCTCACTTTTAGCGTTGCTGATGAACGTCTCCAGCGTCTCCATCTCTGTCGGAGAAAGTCCGCCTTTTAAAGCTGCATCGGCGATCTTATTGCCATCTGCATTTTTCCATATCAGGTCGGTTACAGATTTAACTGCGTCATCATGTTTTTGCTGCATAATTGCTGCAATTGATTTTGTACTCATTTGTATGTATTCCTTTTTTGTTGTTTGCTAAATTCCGATCACTCAATCGGATTTGAAAATGGGTCGGTCTCGGCTGGCTGATAAAACCGTCCAGTATGATATAATTCGACAGCTATCTGCCTAATTTCGGATTTATGCCGCCAAACCAGCAAACGCGCATGTGCGTTTATCCTACGGTGGCGAGCCCGCCAGTCGCAAGGGTTGTCCGGTTCATACTGTATGCAATGCTGAGCGATCATCTCCGCGTCTGTGAGGTGCTCTTCATCGTGCCGGAATGAGTCGCGCATGGCATCGGCTTTGATTACGTCACCATTGGCTGCCTGCCTATCGGTTATCTTCCGTTTCTGGTACCATCCCCTGGGCCTTGGATACCATTCGGCGAGCTTCCCTCCATAGGCCCCTGCGGCGAGCATTACCGCATAACGGTAGTCGCTAAGCCGTCCTGAGCATTTCGCTACTCCGTGATAGCGTCCATTCTCCAGAATAACGGCGGTCATTGAAGGCCTGAAAAGATCTGAACTGAGTTTCATCCATAGGTAACAGTGACTAGCTTCATGCAGGCATGTCTCCCATCTTTCAAATTCCTTTGAACGGATCTTCCTGCGCCTCGGGGTTGGTGTCTTTCTGCTTTTTTTCATAATTGTTCGGTGCTCCTAACTTTTTGTATCACTTGGTGATGTATCACTCTGTGCTGCTACAGCGTTACAGTTCATATTTTTGAAGTATCGTGTATTTTACCCTTTTTGAAAAATCGTATCGGTAGTACCTATTCCCTTTTTCCTGCTGGCTGTCAAAGACTGGCATAAAAGGCTAGTTCCTCGGGCTCTAAATCGGGCTCCATGACACACTTGACAGACTTGACACTGTTTTGCAAACCCTTTCCACGAGAGGGAAAGCTAGAAAAAGTTTGGGAATCGCTGTCATTTGTGTCAAGTGTGTCATCAAGACCATTTTCCAAGCCTTCTGAAAGCTCTACTCCGCTCCATCCGCGCGCTCCATTCCTCCGCTCTTGTTCGCATTGCTGGCTGCGCAAGCGTTCATGTATACGCCTGGGTGCAAGCCTGTAGCGTTCTTTAACTCCCGAGTCGTCTGCGTGTTCGTTATAGGCTCGCCAGACGTCCGCCCAACTTATCCAAGCGTTTGGATTGAAAGACAAGCAATCTTCGATAAATGCCGCCAGCGGGTCGGATTCATTTCGATATGCTGCGGTTGAGCGCGCAACCGCTGCGGGGATGGTTAAACCTTCACGCTGCCACCGTTTGCACCCCTCAAGGGCCCATGCCAATATTGCAGGTGCTCCGCCTTTCGGGTCTCTTAGATATGGCTTTAGAGTCTTGTCCCTGCGTTCGGGTGGAACTGTGTGTTCAAAACCAATTCGGAGTATTCGCCGCCATATCGCGCCATCGTCTGCCGATACCCTGGGACAATGGTTTAATGCAAGCCATAACTTAAACTGCGGTCGGAAGTCGAACAGCTCTGCGTATAAATGCCTGGCCGTGATCGGTTCGCCTCCTGTAAGATTCTTCGCTAGAGCCTCGGCAATCTCGCGGCCCTGCTCCATCTCGCTTCCTGCCGCGAGCCTGGCTCCTGCCAATCCTGCGAGTTCGGGACTTGCCGCGCCACCTCCGCGTGACTCTTTCTGCTTGGTTAATAGGTCGGCTTGGATTACTCGCGAGTAGTCGCCCATGATAGCCCTAATACAATCCAGAAACGTCGATTTGCCTGACGCCTCTGGACCATGGATTAGGAACAATCTCTCTTCGGAAGTGTCTCCCGTAAGCGTATAGCCTGCAATAACCTGTAGAAAATTAATCAGCTCGTTATCGTTGCCCGTAGCATCCTGTAGAAAATTTTCCCATCGTTTGCATCTTAGCCCTGGGTGAAAATCAACGGGTGCCAACTTGGTTATCAGATCATCGCGGCTATGGGGATGTAGTGTCCCGGTGCGTAAATCAATCGTGCCGTTTAAAACATTTAGCTGCCATGGGTTCGCGTCTAGCTCGGCGGCTGCAACAGCGATCTTGGGCCGTGCTTTGGCGAGCTCCATTGCCGCGGCTATTCTGTCGCGTGACTCTGACCGCATTGCGTGCTTGAACAAATCCGATCCTAAGTCATTCCCTCCGGGGGTTCGAGGTGGTGCCGCCGCCGCTTCCTGCCTGATCTTCCGAGCCGAGCCCGCTGCTAGGGTGTTCACTCTTAAAGCTGTATCCGTATCCCACCTACAACCGTCCCACGCCCTCCAAACCTTATGAGCTACGTCCCATCTGATAGAGTGCCCAAAATGGGCGCATAGGCGTTCCGCGTTGCCGAGGTCTGTCATCGCATAGGGGTCTCCCTGAGCGGCCATTTTGACGGGGTCAACGCCATGCGGGCCCGGGGGTTCCGGCTTGGGTGCAACGGGTGCGGCTGCAATCGCCTTTAGTAATTTTTCTTTTGTCCCATTTTCAAGCTGTAACCAGTCTGTGACATCGCCCTTGGGCTGAGAACTAATTTTCACGATCTTAATGCTTTTGGCGACTCCGTAAAGGGCTGCATGAAGCTTGTCCGCTCGGCCCTCGCCGACCGCATCGTTATCAGGCATAATCACAATATCCTTGCCCGCAAGCGTTGCCGTGTAGCTCTCTTGCCACTTCCCTGCGCCACCGGCGTTCGTTGTGGCCGGCAGGTCAAGTGCGGTCAAAGTATCAGCATCTTTTTCGCCCTCGACCAGTATCGCCCAATCTGAATTGATTATCGCTGGTAGATTGTAAAGCACTGTCTCAATATTTTGTATAGACTCTTTCCCGCTGGCTGCGCATTGAACGAACTGCTTCGGCTTGTCTGGGTGCTCGTACCTGATAACCTGATGAATGAGTTCGCCGCTTGCGCTGGTATAGCTGTACCGCTCTGTTTCGGCGTACCCTTCTGCCTTCAAGTGGTCGCTCCTGCTGGCTGCCTTGCGTGGCTTAGCTTTGGCTGTGTCATGCCGTGGAATCAAGCGCAGATACTCACCTAGCCATTGCTGAGCCTGCTGCATACATCCTGAGAACTTGGCCAGCGCAACAAGGTCGATCACGCTTCCCTTGCTCTTGTCCTTATGGTCAAACCAGCCATCCTTATTTATCGCCACGTTCGGGTTTTTGCCTTCACGCCATACCGCCGCACATCTGCCTTGGTTATTCGGATTCAATCCAAGTTCGCGCGCAACTTCAAGACAGTTAGCTTGCGATTTGATTTCGTCAAAATTGTAAAACTTCATTTTGCAAATCTCCCGTTTTGGGATTTGCACTTCCTACAGAGATAACCGCGTGTCCTGCGCTCAATCACTCGATTGCAAATCGCGCATCTTGCCAATTTAGAGCAAGCTGCATTCGAGTAGTGCTGTCTATTGCATAGAGTCGGTGGGAAAAATTTGTAACTCATAAGTTTACTCCTGAAGCATTGAAGTTATTGCCGCACTCGGTACCCGATAGCGTCCGCGCCTGACTTCGATCACCGGCAAGCGATCTTCCTTAATCATGCGCCAAATAGTCTGACGTGATAACCCTAAGACCTCTGCGGCTTCGGTCATGGTCAATAGCCTGCGGTCGCCCGGGGCTTCTGTGTGCGCACCTCCCGATAGTATGGCGTCGATCTGCGACAGTTTTTCGGGCTTGGCTGTGATTAACGCTTGTATGCGATTTTCTAATGTCATGGTCATGTGTGTATATCCTTTCTGGCACTCAATGCGCCTCTACACATAGCCCATTATTTCCGCTTTGCTTCCTCTATTTTCGGCGCAAACCAGCGTTTAAGCCTTTGTTTCATTGACTAAAAAAAGATTTGCCGTTTCCGCTTTGCTTCCGCTT
>JBAYXX010000181.1:0-4674 GCA_041673345.1 Kiritimatiellia bacterium | reverse complement strand
GCGGAATTGCCGACGGCTGCGGGCTGACAAAGGCGCTTGGCGAGCCAAGCGCGAAGGAGACGCCGCACCAACGCATCCTATACGCTATGTCCGGCATGGTCCTGGCCGGCGAGTTCGAGCTGATCAAAGACCTTCGCCAGCACGCGATGGAGCCGGGCTACTTCGACCCCATGAGCGATTCGCATTATGTCGTGGAGGCTCTACCGCATATTGACGGCGACCCGGCGGTGGTGCTCAGGCAGTTTACTGACGTGACCCTGCACCTGGGTAACAGGTTCCGCAAGGCGCATACGCAGGCCACAAGACTGCTCCTGAATAAACAGACGATTGCCTTTGATACGATCCACGGTATGTTTTCCCAGTGGGGCGTAGATTACGACTTGGTGGATCGGCCAAAATCAGACCTCGTGTGCCGCGCTGTGGCCCGTACGTCTGCTGGCGCATCATGCCGCGTGGCAAGCTCATCGGTTGGGACTTCAAGCCGCCGCTAGCGGGCTACGTGGCGCCAAGGCGTGCGGGATTGATCGAGTTGGCGGAGAGGGTAACGGGCTGGGCCACCGCTAATGGTTGTCAGATGATAAGCGCAATTTCAATTCGAGTCCAAGACCTAACCAAGACACGGTTGATGAATGGATGAATCGAGGAACACATGAAAATAGTGATAGTAGGTGAGAGGAACGGCAAGGCTGTAGTGCGGTGGCCGCAGTTTCTTGTTCTAGCGCTGGTCTTGTCATTGGTTATTGGCATCGGGATTGGAGCAGTCTTTTACCTGCTCGCTGGTCAGTGGTCGCATATATCCACGCTCGTTGGCATTGTGATCGGCGCAGGCATTGCTGGCCTCGGGCTAATCCAAGGTCTGAGGACAGCCCCCGGAAAGCAGCCCCCACTATAAGCTATTTGTTGCCAATTTTCGGTCCCGTATTATTCCAGGTGGAACAAGTATATTGGACCCCAATAATTGGACAGGGCTGTACATGAAGAAGACAGTTAGCCACTGTCCAATTTTTTGGGCCTACGGTATGTACCCGAAATGGGAAAATGGGTTCATGTGGCGATTAACATGGTATAGTGGTTTCCCAAAGAATTGGGGAGGGCTATACGCGTAGAAGGCCTTGACCGATGTCCACACCAAGTATAGTGGTCAGGATTTGTGTTATATTCCAACATATTGCACAGCCATTTTTTGAATTTAGGAAAGATCGTCAATGTCCACTAATTCCCAATGGATCACAGCTCAAGAATATACAGAGTGCCTGATAGAAATAGGTGAGAAGTTTCTGCATTATTTCCACAAGCGCAGAAATTCTCTTCCATTGCATATTCAGATAGCCTGTGGAATGCTGTCTCTCTCAGACTTGAAGGAAATGCTGTTAGCCAAGCCGCACCTGGCCAACGTCCGTGATGATTTCGGAAGGACGCCCATGATGGTTTATTGGCATTCAATTCTCTACAGTTTGCTTCTCGAACATGGTGCGAATACCAATCAGTGTGACAATGACGGCAATACAGTGCTGATGTATCATCGTAAAAATACGGAAATGGTAGAATTATTACTGTCTTACGGTGCAGATATCAATGCAAAAAACAACGAAGGAATCTCCCTGATTGCAATGGCTCAGCGGGAAGGATTGCCAATCCAGCCGCTTTTAGATGCAGGAGCCATTTGGCAACCTGTTACAAGAGACAAGAAGAACGAAATATTCCTGAACTGCCTGCCAAATGAAAGCATAGAAGTCTTATCAAGGATAGTTTCCGATAATGTTATTTCTGAGGAAACATACCATCATGCACGAGTCTGGAGCGGTTGTCATTGCCAGAAGAAGTTTGAATGGCTTAGACAGCTTGAGAATAGTTTTACATATCCTAAAGAGAAGGATTTTACTGAAGAAGAGGCCAAGATCTTTGAAAAAGAATTTCGGTTGCGAAAATGCGATGTTGAGTCTGAAGGATTCAAGACTCTTCTGAACAACATGAAAGAATGCCTTTGGGATCTTTCCGCTCTGAACAAATATCTTGTTCGTGATCCAGCTGTTTTATCGGGTGTAAGCAATGTTGAAATCCTTGAAATACTACTTAAGGCAGGCGCAGATCCCAATCTAGGCATGGAATGGGAAAAAAACACTGATGCAGGTTCAATTTTGTATTCAGCGGTTGAATTACGTAACGCCAAAGCAGTGCGACTTTTACTTGCAGCTGGGGCAAATCCAACCTCAGGAACTTCCTATATGGAGTGTGATGACACCAATGTAGCCTGTGCTATCCGGAACAATGATCTGGACATCTTAAAAATGCTGATTGAAGCAAAGGCAGATTTAGATTTTGCCATCAGATGCAATAGGACTCCCATTATCACTGCTATCAAGGAAAATAATCTTCCTGCTTTAAAAATGCTTATCGAAGCAGGAGCCAATCCAAATCTTGCTGATCTATACGGGCGTATTCCAGCAGAGTCGCTCGACAAAGTGAATAATTCACCTGAACTAATAGATTACTTCATGACTGTCACAGCATCGTAAGTGCTCATGCAGCACATTTCACGCTTTTCTCAATCATGGGCTGTAACATAAATCCTGTGAGTCATAGTGGACCCCAAAAATTGGACCGGGCAATACGTGTAGAAGACATTCATCACTGTCCAATTTTGGGGTCCACTATAGTCCACGCACATTTGTATTCGCCAAATTCCAAGTGCGGTGTTGCGCGGGTCGGGAGCATTGGCCGGCTGGGGGTCATTTTTGCCTTGGGTATTCGAGTTTGGTGGTGTCGTATCCCCATGCTTTGATTTGTGCGAGATGGCGGTCGAGGTCTTCTTGGGGGATGGTGGGGGTGCGGGCGAGGATCCAGAGGAAGTCCTTGCCGGAGCTGCCGACGATGACCTGGGTGTAGTCTTGGTCGAGGGCGAGGATGCGGTAGTCGCCATAGAAGGGTCGGAAGAAGGACACGCGGAGCTCGCCGACGCTGGGATCGCCTTTGAATTTGGCGACGGCGGTGGCGCTTTTTTCTTTGCCGTCTTTGGTGCCGCTGTTGACGACGCGGATGCGGCCGTCGGGTCGGCGGCTGTATTCGGCGCGGACGAAGTCCATGTCCCGTTCGAACCAGTGCGGCATGCGGGCGATTTCATACCATTGGCCGAGGTAGCGTTCGAGGACGAAGCCGGTGACGGCGGGTATGGGCGGCTCCGTCGTGGGCGCCTTGGTTGCGCATGACGTGAGCAGGACCAGCGAGAGCAGGGCGGGGAACTGTGCGCGATGGGTGGTCATGGTGCCTCCGGGGGACGTGATGGTGGTGGTGGGCCTTGGTGGGCGAATGCATGGGTGTTTCTATGGGGGGGATTGCGTTTCTGCTATGGTCGGATCAGTCCTGTGCGGGTGAGAAGCGTTTTAGGCGCAGGGCGTTGGTGACGACGGCGACGGAGCTGAAGGCCATGGCCATGGCGCCGAAGATGGGGTTGAGCGCCGGGCCGCCAAACGCGTAAAATACACCCGCAGCCAGTGGTATGCCCACGACGTTGTAGCCCAGCGCCCAAAAGAGATTTTCGCGGATGATGCGCAGGGTGGCTCGGCTGAGGGCGATGGCTGCGGCGACGTGATGGAGGTTGTTGCGCATGAGGACGATGTCCGCCGAGGCCATGGCGACGTCGGTGCCGCTGCCGATGGCGATGCCGACGTCGGCTTGGGCGAGTGCGGGCGCGTCGTTGATACCGTCGCCGACCATGGCGACCAGGCGGCCGGGCGCTTCGGCCTGGATGGCGCGGATGATGCTGGCTTTGTCGCCGGGGAGGAGTTCGGGTTCGACGCGGTCGATAGCGAGGCCTCTGGCGATGATAGCGGCGCTTTCGCGGCGGTCGCCGGTGAGCATGATGGTCTTGAGGCCCATGCTGTGCAGCTGGGCAATGGCGGCCTGTGCTTCGGGCTTGATGCGGTCGGCGATGCCGATGACGGCCAGGCAACGGCGGTCCATAGCCAGGTAGATGAGCGACATGGCCGGGAAATCGCGGTTGAGCCAGTCGTCGAGGGTGATTTGCTGTTCGCGCATGAGGCGTTCCGTGCCCATGATGAGTTCGTGGCCGTCGTGCTGGCAGCGCAGGCCCAGGCCGGGCAGGGCCTGGAAGTCGCTGACGTGGGCAGTGGCGACCTTGCGGCGTTGGGCTTCGCGGCAGATTGCCTTGGCCAGCGGGTGTTCGGACTGCGCTTCGGCGGCGGCGGCAATGGCGAGGATGTCGTCGCTGGTGAACGTGCTGTCGGGTGCGAGCATGACGTGGGCGACTTCGGGCTGACCGAGGGTGAGGGTGCCCGTTTTATCAAAAATGACCGTACGGACTTTGCCGGCGGCTTCCAGGGCCTTGCCGTTGCGGATGAGAATGCCGAGGGTGGCGCCGCGGCCGATGCCGACAATGAGGGCGATGGGCGTCGCCAGGCCGAGGGCGCAGGGGCAGGCGATGACCAGCACCGCTAGGGCGAAGCGCAGGGCCTGGTCGCTGCCGACGCCGGCGATACTCCAGGCGACAAAGCTGGCGGCGGCGATGGCCAGGACAATCCATACGAAATAGCCGGCCACGGCGTCGGCCAGGCGGGCGATGGGCGGTCGCGTGCCCTGGGCGTCGGCGACCAGGCGGATGATGTGCGCGAGCGTGGTGTTGTCGCCCACCTGCGTGGCCTTGAAGACGAGAGCGCC
>JBAYXX010000180.1:0-4703 GCA_041673345.1 Kiritimatiellia bacterium | reverse complement strand
CTCGGAGCAGAGCGGGTGATGTTCGGTTCCGACTGGCCTTTGCGAGACTTTGCTGTGCAGAAAGCCCGTGTGGCAGGTGCAGCCATTTCCGATGAGCAGAAAGAGCTTATTCTTGGCGGCAATGCGGCTCGCGTTCTTAAGCTGTTCATAAAGGAGGAGACCATCGTTGTTTGATGCCAGTGCATTCTATGGTCTCTGGGCTTTCCGGAACACTACTGCTCGTAATCTACAAGAACTATGTGACCAGCTCTCACAAAAAGGGCTGTTAGGCGCAGCCATCTCCCCGGTTTATACAGGATGTAGCTTCCCTAAAAGACAGCTCATTCCAAGTGTATCCGGTTCCCATAATTGATCCCACCTTAGCGGGTTGGAAAAAACATGTGGTACAGTGCATGGATTTGGTAAACGGACATATTCCGGCTTTTAAATTGTTACCTGGTTACCATGGTTATGATATGAATCTGCCGTCCTTGAACGAACTTGCCGCCATATTAATTGAGTACGATATTACTCTGTGTCTACAATTGCGTATGGAAGATGCCCGATCTTGCCATAGCATCACAAGGGTACCTACTATTTCTACGGCAGCCATAAAAGATTTCGCAATTCATCATCCGCAATTATCCATACTGGTCTGTGCCCCATACTTGGGGGAACTCGGTGTACTTAATGATGTGCCAAATATCAGTGCCGAGATGTTGTAGCGGCTACATATAAATGAACCAAAAAGCAACGGTTTGGCCGACATTATATGACTCTGGTCACAGGGTCTTTTTTGTTTGTTGTGGTATTGGTGCGACAGCTAGTAGATTGCACAACGCGGTGAGGTAACTAGAACACAGCAACCCCGTCCCTCCGGAGGGACGGCCGAAATAAAAATAAGCGGGATCCCCCAGTGTTTGTCGAGGACGCAAAAGGATCCCGCCTACGGATGTGATCCGCATGTCCAGTGTCGCACAAACCACCCCTGCTCTGCAAGCCATACCAGACATCATCGTGCAATTCCGACCAAGCATATGTCCGATTTGCCTGCAACCACCACCCGAGAGTCACATCATGAACCGAGTGCGGATTCTCAAGTTAAAAACCTACGCGGATGTATGGTCGATGCGGTGCCGTTGTCCGCGGCCGGAATGCCGGGCCGATTATAGCATCTGGTTGAGCTTTACCGAGCAAGATGGCTTAATGCTGGTGACATTGCCAGACGCGATGGTTTTCGCCTATGCGCAAGGAAGCGGCACCACCCAGGAAATTGCCGAAAAGCATGGCCTGCAGGCTGGTAGCTCAGTGTGGAGAGCAGTAGATGCAGCCATAAAGGAAGTCAAGGAATGTATAGGTAATTGTGTGGCATTTCTCAAGCAACATGAACCCGAGGCACTAAACGAATTGTTACAACTGCAGCCTCCGTTAAGCTGGTCTGGACGGCGGTTTCGCCTGCCAGAAAGAGTTCAATGCCTTGCCTTGCTCAGAGAACTACCCAAATTGGCAAAAGCCTGCATAAAGGCACTAAAAGTCGAATGGCCCTACGGAGTGCTTCGCTTTCTCCGAAGTATAACGCCACGTTTCGCCAACCTCTACCGCAGCGATTGACCACAAACGCAAAGGCGCGCCCGCCTTGTGGGTGATAGTCTGACCCACGAGGAGGTGAAGACCGTGGAAAAACGGTCAAAAGCAGACGAAGCCTTGCGGCGGTATGTAATGATCGACCCATTTTTGCGAGCAGAGCTCGAACATGGGGAGAAGAGCGCCTTGTTGCAGGATATCTCCGCAACATATGGTGTTTCCGCCTCCACGCTTAAACGGTATTTGATCCGTTATGGCGCCGGCGGACCGGAGGGGTTGCGGCGCCGGAAACGGGCCGATTCCGGCAAGGTTCGCCGCTTGCCGGAGGCAGCACTAAACAGAGCAGTCCAACTACGCACGGAGTTGCCCACTCGCAGCACGCCGCTGATCATTCGTATGTTGGAACATGAACGCTCAGAGTGGCAAGGTATCATCAAACGCTCAACCCTAGATGATCATTTCCGCAACATGGGCTTGAACCGACGAGTACTGTGTCAAGACAGTACTCCGCGCCGGCGGTTTGCCAAAACGCGCCGGAATGCCTTATGGCAAACCGACATATGCAAGCCTCAGGTATGGGTACAAGAAAACGGCCGGTTAAAACAGGCGATAGTGGTGGCCATAATTGACGATGCCACCCGGTTTTGCGTGGGCGCCGAATTCTTCCTCAGTGAAGAAGTATGGGTGGTTGAAACTACGCTGAGGAAAGCTATCGCTCGTTATGGCGCTCCTAATGCGCTCTACCTCGATAACGGTGCTCAGTTTTGTGCCCATCAAATTTCCGAAGCATGCAAAAGGCTGTTGATTCAGCATCGTCGAGCTGCCGTAGGCGATCCCGCTGGAAAAGGCAAGGTGGAAAGGCACTTTAGAACGCTACAGGAAAGCTTTGTACCGGAACTGAGCGCCCGTACGGCACCACCTACACTGGCGGAACTAAACCGCCTGTTTTGGGCATGGGTTGACCACCACTACCATCAGAGCATACATCGCGAATTGGAAACCACACCTGCTAAACGCTGGGCAGAGGACTCTACACCGTTACGCCGTATTGATCCAGTCACTCTAGATAGCGCCTTCTTGATTAGTGTTGAACGAAGGGTGGACAAGACAAACCTGATCTCCCTGCATAATAGACGTTACCTGGTGGAAAAGGTGCGACCGCGCACCAAAGTCGAGGTGCGCTACCATCCCCAGGAGAGTGGTCAGGTGCAGATCTGGTTGAAAGATGAATTTGTACAAATTGCCTTCCCCTATCTGACACCTACCCATTCTACCAGGGCACGAGAAAACAAACCTATTCCTACACCAAAACCGACCACAAGCTATCTGGACCAACTGGACGCCGAACACCAGCAACTTATGGCACAACAAAGAGATGCTATCTGCTCTCGACCGCCTGCCAGGCAACCGGACGTTTTTAAGGAGATCAACTTCCTGCAAATGTTGGCAGAAATGTTGAACTGTGCTTTGAAGACCTCCGAAGATAGTGTCGCTCGTTCTACCTGGCGCACCTGTGGCGGTCTTGATCAGCACATTACCCGGGCCGCCTTGGAGCGTGCCATTGCACAATGGGGCCGTTCCCGTCATGTCACAGTTTACCTGGAAGCCATCTACCAGGCACATCAAGCTAAAATCCCCAGTGAGGTGATCCATCATGTTTGAAGCAGCGTTTGGCTTTCACCATACGCCATTTGGAAAAGACTTGCTCCCGGAGCAGCTTTATTCTTCCACCGCTTTCCGGGAATTGAAAGAACGTCTCCGTTACGCAATTGAACGGACCCAGCTTATGGCTGTCACTGGAGAGGTAGGCGCCGGCAAATCTACCACATTGCGGGCTGTAACTGCACAGATGCCGTCCGCCCTCTATCGCTTTATCTACATTCCCAAGCCGGCAACCAATGCGCGTGACCTTTACCGTGAGATGTTATATTCTCTGCGGATAGATCCGCCTTGGTTGGCAACCGATGCCCGGCAGCGATTGCGGGAAGCGCTGGAAAGCATGAAACGGGATGGGCAAACCCCGGTTTTGCTTCATGATGAAGCGCAGGCGCTCTCAAACACTATGCTGGACGAATTACGCATGCTGACCAGCTTTGACATGGACGCACGTCCCGTTTTCGCCATGGTTCTTTGCGGACAACCCGAACTAGGCCGCGTGCTGGCATCCCAGCGTCAAGAGGCTTTAGCTCAGCGCATCACAGTTCATTACCACCTTGTAGGGATGGAACGAGAAGAAACGCGTGCTTATGTAGAGCATCATCTCAAACTGGCCGGTGTTGACCGGCCACTATTCGACGACGATGCTTTTCAGCACCTATTTGAGTATTCTCATGGGCTGCCCCGCAAGGTTAACGCCAAGGTTCTAAAAGCCCTTGACCTGGCCTGGCGGCAAGGACTGACAAGAATAGACCTAAAGACGATGGAAATGGCAACCGCGTTCTGAAAAAGTGACCATAAGAATGGGGGGCGTCTATGCATATTACTTTTCGGCCGGACCAAGGAGAGTTGGCCGTTAACCAAGCACAAAATGAGATTCTCGTAGAATTCGCAAACCAGACAGGTGACACCTATACCTTGGCGCTCGGCCACGAAACTGCAAACATACTGAGCCGCTGCCTAATTGAGCGTATTTGGTTAGGTGAACACGCACCTGAACTTGCTGCCAAAATGCAAGAACCTGAGCTTTTCTGAAAGACTTTAGTAAGTGGCCGTTCGGGCACAACACCGGGCGGCCACACAATCATGTGCAATTTCAAAACGGACCATTTATTCTCAGCAACTAAAGATCTAATATTGATAGCAACTGAGGCTCAAATAATGCTGGTTTCTACAGTATATTTCGCAATTGTCAACTTCAGTTCTGCTTGCCAGTAGGTTAATGCCGATAGAATCTGGCGCCGCCGGATCCGGTCCGCGCAAGCGAATGCCGGTGACACGGGTGCCTTCGCCCATGACTTGAAAAAGTGGAAGTGTATTCAACTGATTACTGTAAAGCAACGGCCCGGGACTGCCATTTTGACCTCTGTTCCCGGCGATCACAATGCCTCCGGGTATGGTGATGTTGGTCATGCCGGTAAGATCTATTTCCGCATGGGGGAGGATATATATTACCTCACCCAGCCTGGCTTTGCTTAGTGCAG
>JBAYXX010000179.1:0-4803 GCA_041673345.1 Kiritimatiellia bacterium | reverse complement strand
GGCAGCTGGCTGGAGCTTCCCATTGAGGGCATGGTCGGGGCCCTTTTGGAATCATCTGTTGACGAGCTCTATGTGGAGCCGGCGCAAGACTCGGCTACCGTGAAGAAGACCTTTGCCTTGACGCGCCTGCCGTTTAATTACCGGGTGATATACATGAAGGCGGCATTGGGGGGGGGGAATCCCTATGAGGGAGTGATCCCAATCTTACGCCCAGACGAGGTGACCGCATCAGCCGTCCCTGGTATACAATTTGAGTTTGAGCAGGGAAGAGGTGGAGTGTTTGTGCATTGCACCATGGCCCCGGCTAAAATGGGTACAGAAGTCCACGACGTTCAATTTTTGGTTTTGGGCTGTCTGCCCATCAAGGTTAACTTTGGGGTGATGACGGCTGCCATCAGGCAACGGCTTGCGGATGGCGAGCGGGGTGATGACTAGACAGGTGGGCCGGCGCGGTGCGGCTAAGCTGTCAAGCAACCAACACCAGGGGCATGCTGGACCGCGAGGCAGATAGTCGTCGCGTGGAAAATACATAATATTCTAATTGCCAGAAAGTTAAGTGATTGATGGTGCCGTTTTCACTGGCAATATGTTTTTTTATTCACAGGGGTTGCCGACTGCTGCTCAAATGTGGCTAAAAAAACGCTTTTTTTCTACTTGCGGGGTTTGCATTCCTATGTAGTGTTCTTACTTTAAGCATTGACGGCTGGATTAGGAACGGTAGTAATTTCCGAAGATGCGTGTATTATTTACCTTGGTTAGCCTGAAGAGTGCCATCTATTTGTATTTAGGCAATAGTCTGACCACTTAGGTAGGTTAAAGCGCTTCAATGTGAAAGGAGGTTGCATACAGGCCGGAGTTATATAATGATTTCTTTGAGCTCGTTTCCCGAGGTAGGCTGCGGTTGTTGGCGCAATCGCAAAAACACAAAGCCAGTTAAGGTTAGTTCCCAAAGTAGTAAAATGTTAAAAGAGAGGTTCACATGAAAAAGATTATTGCATTGATCGTAGCAGTAGCCACAATGTCCGTCAGCATGGCAGCGGATACCGCTTTCAGTTCCAATGAGTTTAAGACGGCTGCGCCTGTACTTCTCAAGGGCACTCTGAAGACGACGGATTGGTACAAAGACGTTCCGGAATGTGCGTTTGAGAAGGCCAAGAGCACCTATCAGGTTTACTTGGCGTTCTGCCAGCCCTGCATTAACTGCATTACGTGCACGGATGACACCAAAGTCTTGACCAACGCCGTGTTGTACATTGTTGAGAAAGACAGCAAAAACAAGGCTGCCTACGTGACCAAGCAGGTGATTGGCAACCAGGGGGTTTCATTCACCAAGAAAGACGGCGCCAAGAAGGGCGAAGTGGCTATTCTTCTTGCTGGTGCTGCTCAGGCCAAGTACGGCGCCATTGCTCCCATTCAGTTGATTGGTGACTGGAATCAGAAGACGTGGTTCTCTGGCAATGACAGCGACTCCGGCAATGCCAAGGTTGCGGCCATTCTGAGCATGGTTCGCACGCTGAATGGCGATGTGCGTACGGCTGGTGGTGCGTCGGTTGATTTCGCGGCTGGCGAGCTGGCTCTCCGTCGTGACGACAGCTTCACCAAGAAGATGATGCTGGAAATGACCGTTGACAGCGCTGGTAATTCTCCCTCGAATCCCTTCCTGAACTGCGGCCCGGTTGTGATTCCGATTCCTGACACCTGCGTGGCCGTCATGACCACCTTGGATGTGACCACGGGTCTGACCATGGTTGAGAATTACATCAGCAAGACCATTCCTAAGTCCTATACCGTGACTGGTCTGTAATGCTCACGACTGAGCTGTTGGTCTATGTCAGTCATACATGACCAAAAGCAATGCCTGGGAGGATACTCCTAGGCGACATTCAAAAAGGTTCCAGGGGAGCATTTCCCTGGAGCCTTTTTTATCACAAAGCGTTAGGGGAAGAAAATGGCTGACATGACTGAGTCTCACAAAAAAGCAATGTTACTGTTATTGCCAGTGCTTTTGGCCGTGGCTGTTTATGTCGTTTCTCGCCCGGAACAGCAGCAAGAGTTGGCGGCTAGTACCGGAGATAACCAGGCTGATTCGGTACAGTCCATAGAGAGAGCTCGAAAAGAGAACATACAAAGGGGGAAACGCCAACAGGTTGTGACCGCCAAGAGTATGCTGCGGCCCCGCAAGCATCAGCCGCGCGGGTTTAGGACTGAGTCTATTTATGAGCAAGCAACCGTTAATGAGCTCCTTGCGAGGCTGAAGAGTGATGACGACACTATCCTGGTAGACACCTTGTTAGCCGCCCAATCATTGGCGTCTCGGGAGTTACTACGTTTTGTCGAGCAGGCCTATGAAAAAACCTCGGGCCAGTTGCGGCGCGATTGTTTTGAATTGCTGGTGGGCTATACGGACCCGGCTATTTTGCCCGTGGTGCAAAAAGCGTTTTTGTCTGGTGACGAAGATTTGCGCCGGGCGGCCTTGGAGGCATTGGAGAATGTCGGCAGTACTACGGATGTTGTCGGCGATGACGTTGACGATGACGAGGAAGTGGAAGAAGCTCCCGAGCTCAGTGATGTGGACCGTGAGCAGATTCTCGCGATGCTTATTGAGGCCTTCAACGATCCAGACCAGGATATTCGCAGTCAGGCGGTTCAGACGTTATTGCAGTTACCCTTGGATATTCAGATTGATGGCTTTGCCTATGCCCAGGAATCCAGTTATGATGATGTTCGCGCCGACGTGGTGTACGTATCGAGTACATCGGCCAACTGGGACACGTTGTACATCGCCATCAAGGCGTTGGATGATCCGGTTGCCGCGATACGCGAAAATGCCGCGAGCAATTTGGATTTTTACATCGGCAGGACATTTGCTTCATCTTTGGATGCTTTGAATTGGTGGTTGCAGAACAACCAACACTTTGATGAGGACCTCTTTGTCAATGATCTTGAAATTGTTGAGTTGGTGCAGCCCCTTCCTGGCATGTGAAAACGAGCAGCTGCTTAGTCGGCGAGATAATAAGACGATGGTGCAAGCACGGTTATCCAAAGTGATCAAGCAAAGGCTGTATGCCGTCTTGGTTTTCATCCTGGTCTTTACGGGAGGCTGTCGGCGTTCCGAAACCACAGCGGCTTCAGCGGGCAGTGGCAGCGGCAAGGGCAAGTCCGGTGCGAGTGTGCACGTGCCAGTCGTTGGGGGTGGGCACGCGGCGGCAGGGCAAGTCGATGCCCGTTATCTGCGCGTCAGCAGCGCAGGCTCATCGGTTGAGACCATCAATGAGCACATTGTCGTCCAGCAACTTGGGCAACTGTATGAGCATGAGAGTCGGCTGCTTGAGTTTGTGTTAAGCAATCCATCGGACCGCTCGTTGCACATTGCCAGCATTGCCATCAGTTGTCCCTGTGCCACTATTGCGGGCCCTGCGGTGCAAGTTGAGGTGGAGGCCCACGGCGAGTATCGCCTGCTGCTGACCCTGTCAGCCGCGAAGATCACGCTTGGCGCTTTTGTTCGGACAGTGTTTATTGAATTGCAGAACGGCATTACTCAGCAGATTCGCTTACGGGGGGAGGTCCTTGCCAATGTCGATGTCATGCCTTCGCGGACAGTTGATATCGGTTTGTTGCGGGATAGTGGCGCCGCCTGGGAGCGGGACGTATCGGTGAAGGGTGTTGGCGCGATTGGTCCTGCACTGCGTCTTGCCGATCAGGCCGAATCCGACTTGCTGCTTGGGCAGGCAATCGCAGGCAGTGAGGCCGGCAGCTACGTGTTACGCATTCGCGCCCGGAATTCCCTGCCGTACAGTAGTTTATTTCAAACTAAATTATCCTGGCCTGTCTTGGAGCCGGCGGGCATGCCTCCGCTTGAGCTGACCATCAAGGCCATTGTCGGCGATGACCTTCGATTTGAGCCCACGACTCACTTGATTGGTGACGATGTCTTTTCAACTGGTGGGATAGCGCGGGTGCTTAGCACCTGTGGGATAATCCCAGCCGCCACTGCCCAAGCTGAAGGGAAGGCAGCATCTGGCGCGGGCGGTATTTTGTCTGGTCTTGGTGGTTTGCGTGAAGAGCGTTTGCGCAACAATGTTGACTGGCCCGCCCTGTATTCGGCCTTGGTCATTGAGCTGCCTGATGGGGTTACGGTGAAAAAGATAGCGTATGAGCATGGCATTGCTCTGGAGTTTGCGGTTACTCGGGCGGCGTTGAGCGGATCGCCGTATACGCAGGTCATCGTCCGGCGTGACCAACATGTACTGAGTCGGATAATTCTGGCCTTGCGGGCAGATCAGGCAGAGCGGTAAGATCGTGCCGGCAGCCTTGCCAGTCATGGTGGGGGGCAGGCGAGACCATGAGTATGTTTCGTTGATGACCGGTTATGGTGGAGCGGTCTGCCTGAACTGATCAAGGCGTGGCCTTGAGGCAGATACTGGCTGGCGTGAAGATAGATAGGGCACATGACAACGATTAAGTTCGCATTTTTCCTTGCAGTTGCTGCTTTGACAGTGGTTGCGGCTGATGGTCCCGGCTGGTTTATTCTATTTGGCTCGCAGGGTTGTGCGGAGTGTGAAGAGCTCAAGACCATGTGGCGTGACTATGGACGGGATAAATCCGTGCCGGTGATGGTTTTTGTTGATATTGAGCAGACGGGCAACTACCAGCTGTTAAAGCGCATTGAACAGCAATTGTCTATCTCGCAGCCTGCTTCGACTTTTCCCATCCTGCTGGTTGGCGATCGGATGGTCTCTGGAGTTGCCGGTTTTTTTGATATTTTTGATGACGTGCCTGTACTAAGTCAGCAGATGCCCGAGC
>JBAYXX010000178.1:0-4827 GCA_041673345.1 Kiritimatiellia bacterium | reverse complement strand
CCCAAAGACCCGACACACCCGCATTGGACGCAGGCGCACGCTTTGTTGCATCGTTTAAAAGGGGTGGCAGCAAATTTGGCGGTGACGCCTTTAGCGCAGCTAGCCGATGAGATGGGGCTGCGCCTAAAACAAGGGCAGCGTCCGTTGCCGACACACTTAGCCGAGTTTGAACAGGCGATGAGCGCGAGTTGTGCGCAGATTGAGCAGTGGTTGGCGCAAGCTGAAACGAGCTTGTCGGCGCAAGCACATCAGCTTAATCCGACCTTGGCGAAGTCGATGGCTAAAACGATTTTACAAGCGGTGTCGAATAGTGAGTTTGTGGATGAAAGTGTGTTGCAGCCATTGTATGCACATTTGTCAGATGCGTTGCACGCACGTTTTGCGCCTGCGTTGGAGCAAGCACTGGATGAATTCGATTTTGAGCGTGCAGCAGGCCTGTTGATTGAGTTAATTGATGCGCTAGAGGCGTAGACAGCGTTAGCTCAGCCTGCGTTCTAACCCACTGTGGCGCTGGATAGCGTTGTGGACGCATTGCTTGAGTACGTTGTCACTGGCGACTAGGGTCACTTGGCTTTTGGCGCGGGTGATGGCGGTGTAGAGCAGTTCTTTGGTGATTAAGGATTCGGTTTGGCTGTTGAGCTGGTTGCCCAGCGCAATCATTACGTGGGCAAATTCGGAGCCTTGGCTTTTGTGAATCGTCATCGCAAACGCGGTTTGATGGCTGGGTAAGCGACTGGGCACAAACGCACGCAGTTGGTCGGCGAGCAGAAAATACACTTTTAATTGGCCGCTGTTGGGCGCGTGAATATCCGGCAAACACAAGCCGATATCGCCGTTGTATAAGCCGGTGGTCGGGTCGTTTTTTTCAATCATTACCGGGCGTCCGGCGTACCAAGTGCTGAGTATCGTATTCGGCTGACTGAGCGCGTTAAATGTACTTAAACCAAATTCCCCTTCACGCGTCGCGGTGAGAATTTTAAATTGATTAAAGATTTGAAACAGGGCGTGAATGTCTTGTTCGCTCTGAACTGTTTCCACTTGCGCAAAATAATCGCGGTAATGGCGTTGAATAAAGCCGCTCAGCTCGCTGGCTTTTTGCACGTTTTTTAAGCCAATGACCGCTTGTTGGTCGCGATTTTCCGCCGTTTTGCACAGCGCCAATACCTTATCTGCGTCTTGTTGATTTACCGCGTGCGCCAGTTGTTTAATCTGTTCGTTAAAGCGGTAGGTGGTTTGCAGTTCGACCCGATTATCCGCTAGGGCTCGATAACAATCGGACAGCACCGCGCCGGATTCGACCGAGGCGAGTTGATCTTTATCGCCGAGCAGAATCAGTTTGGCATTCGGTTTGAGCGCGTTGACCAATTTACTCATCAGCGCTAAATCAATCATCGAGGCTTCATCGACCACCAATACATCGTGACTGAGCGGATTTTCGCCATGGTGTTTAAATTCCGGCGTCAGTGGTCGTGCGCCCAGCAGACGATGCAAGGTACTAACTTGGTGCGGAATCTTTTCTAGCAGGCCTGCTGGAAACAAATCGGTTAGTTGCGCTTTGCTATTGGCAATGGATTCTTGCAATCGCATCGCCGCTTTGCCTGTAGGCGCGGCGAGGGCAAAGGTGGCGTGCGGGTGCTGTTGAATGAGCAGGGCGAGAATTTTGACCACGGTGGTAGTTTTGCCGGTGCCGGGGCCGCCGGTAATCAGCGCGAGCTGTTTCGACAACGCCAATTCGGCGGCTTGTTGCTGTAACGGGTCGTTAAACAGCGCTCTGAGGCTTTGCGCGTCTAAGCCAAGCGGTTCGCTGGCGGCGGCTTTGCGTTTAAGATGTTGCGCCAGTTGGGTTTCGTATTGATAGTAGCGGTTGAAATACAGCAAGTCGTCATCTAGCACCCAGGCTTCACTCGGGTTGGCGTGGATGATCGCTTGTTGGTCGGCGTCGAGTTGAATGCAACTGTGGCCTTCACTGAGCGCGCGCGAAAGCTGTTTAATGATGTGCGCCAGCTCGGGGTTGTTCGGCGCAAAAAACGCCGCTAAGCGCTGATCTAAAAACGATGGTTGTAGGGTGAGTTTGGTTTGATTGATGACAGGGTTACTCATGAGGCAATGTCCTGTTGCGGTTGATGTTGCGGGCTTAAACACGCGGCTAAGCGTTCAAGGTCGGTCAGTTTGGGGCGATAGTGATACACGCCAGTGTCGGCGTTTTCACCGTTCATGCCGCGCACAAAAGCATACACCACGCCGGCAAAGTGGCGTTCGTAATCGTAGTCGGGCAGGCGATGGCTTAAATATTGATGCAGTGCGAGGCAATACAGCATAAATTGCAAGCCGTAACTGTGATGCTGCATTTCTGCAAACAGCCGGTCTGGCGTATAGTCGTTTGGGTCGGAACCGAGGTAATTGGTTTTGTAATCGAGCAGATAAAACTGTCCCTGATGTTCGAACACCAAATCGATAAAACCGTTCAGATAGCCAGCGAGTTGTTGTGCTTTGAGCGGCAAAAATGGCACGTCTTTTGGTATTGCCTGATTCAGTTGCACAGTGGAGCTGGGCGCGAGCGCAGAGTAAAACGCCATTTCTTTGAGCACTTTGTTATTGGGCAGTTGCGCGAGGGTTAAATCGGCTTGATCGCTGCGCAGCGGCGTGGTAACGATGCGTTGCATTAAGTTATCCAGCGCAAGTTGTTGGTTAGGATTGAGTTTAAGCCCGTATTTTTGGCATAGGGCTTGGCGCAGTTCAGGATCCACGCCTTGCGCCAGTTGCGCAAAATCTTGCTGTTCCAATAGGTCATGCACCAGGTTTCCAAACTCTGCTCCGCGCGCGATGTCGCGCTCTTTGTCAAACGAATCGTTCGGCGTCGGTGTTTGAGGCACAGGGATTTCTTGCGCCTTATCGGTGGGGGTTTCGTTAATGGCATCCAATTCTGCAGAAGGCTCGCTACTGATGCTGTGACCGACTTTGACTAACCCGGTAAAACTAAACAGTCGATAACGGGTATCGACCGCGCTGCGCTGCATTAAGCAGGCCTGGTAATCGCGAGGCACGCTTGGCGGTTGATAAACCTGCGGTTGTGGATTGAGCAAGAGTTCGCGGCTGGTAAAGAGGTCGCTATCTCGCACACTACGCGGCGGTTGTTGTTGCAAATACCCCAGAGGTGATTGTTCAAAGCCGTTGAGTTGTTCGCCAGTGACGACTGTGTTGCGGATTTAGGCACGGGTGAGTGCGACATAGGCCAGACGCAGGTCTTCGGCTTGTTGTTGTTGATAGGCTTGTTCGGTGTGTTGTTCGTACTGAACAGAGCCTAAATCCAATAGCCACTCCCCTTGGTGATAGACGCGCACTGGTTGGTTGGATTGTATGCTTTTGCTGGCTTGCCATAAATCCGGACAGAACACATAGTCGTATTCTAAGCCTTTGGCGGCATGAACGGTGACGATTTGCAAGGCTTCGTCATCGCGGTCAAGGCGCACAATCGTGGCATCCGAGGCGTCTGGCTCTGCGAGCTGATGTGCCAAAAAATCAAGGGTTTTGGCGGGGGTCAGGTGGCGCCGATGGATTTGGGTTTGCAGGGTTTCCGCTAGCTGTTGGATATTGGCAATGCGCCGTTCGGCATCGTTAAATTTCGTTAAATGTTCAAATACTTGTTGCTGTTCTAGCAGCGCATACAGCGCGGCGATAAACGAGGTTTTATGCCAGAGTTGATTAAGCCGTTGCATCAGCTCAAACCAGTGTTCAAGTTCATCGCTGTGCAGAATCTGATACACCTGTTCGCTGTTTAAACCAAACCAATCCAGTGCCAATAAGGGTTTAATCAGGCGGCTGTCGTTGGGTTGTAACATCGCTGCCATCACGCGATACAGTTGTTCGGCTTGCGCCGTTTGATAAATCGATTGGCGACTTTTGATCACCGCCGGAATGCCGAGTTTGGCCAGCGCTTGGCGATAGGATTCCGCGCGGTGATTGGCGCGCACCAGAATCGCGATTTGCTTCGGCTGCACGCCGTGATCTCGCAACAATTCGCTGATTTCGGCGAGCAGGTTTTGTTGAATCAGCGGCTCGGCGGTATTATTCGCCCAGGGTTTGCCATCGTCTTTGGCGGGTAGGGTGAGCCAATGCCACGCCGGTTGCGAGGCAAGTTGTGGGTCGGCGGTTATCCCGGCCTTCACTGGTTGAAAATGCAGCGCATTAAATTGAAATGGGTTGTCTACGTCAAACACCTGATTCATTGCTTGCACTAAATTTGGTTGTGAGCGCCAGTTGGTATCGAGGGTGTAGTGCGCTTGGCATTGACGCGCGGCGGCAAAGTAGGCGTGAATATCGGCACCACGGAATTTGTAAATCGCCTGTTTGGGGTCGCCGATTAAAAACAAATACGCGGGGTCGGTTGGCGGGTTTTGAACGGTTTGTGTGCTTTGATTAAACAGCGCGGAAAAAATGCCCCATTGCCATTGGTCGGTGTCTTGGAATTCGTCAATTAGCGCCGCTTGATAACCGCTACGCACCCGTTCGATTAGCATGGTCGCTTGCGGTTGTTGCAAGGCGTGATACAGGCGCTGGATGAGATCGTCAAAGCTCATCAGGTTTTGCGCTTGCAGTTTAACGCTGAGTTGCTGTTGAAAGTGCACGGCAAACGCCGATTGCAACGCGATTTTGAGTTGCTGGTGGAGTTGCGTTTGGTTGGTGAGTAGGGGTTCGCCGGGATGGATCTGGGCAACGAATTCAGCCACCTCCGGTTTGCCTTGTTTATTAAAGGCTTTGCCTTCAGCCAGATAATTCAGCAATGTCATCGGGTCGTTGGCGAACTGGGCTTGATGAGCCGCCAGTTTG
>JBAYXX010000177.1:0-4870 GCA_041673345.1 Kiritimatiellia bacterium | reverse complement strand
TTTCACCTTAAAATATTCTCTCAGTGCTGCGAAAAGTTCAGCTACTCTCTGTGTTCTCTGTGCCTCTGTGAGAGATAATAAACGTACAAAAAAAACAAGAATATGAATGATAGTAGTACAGAGAGTATCAGTGTATTACTCTGAACTCTTCGTAGCTCGGTAGAGAAATGTTTTAGAGAAGGAGAGTATTCTAATGAAAAACTTTGTGTGTCTGGTCATGCTGTCGAGCTTGCTGCTCCCTTCGATCCCCGCAACAGCTTTCGCGCGGGGGTTGGAGCTTGTTCAGGACGGACAGCCACGCGCTGAGATCGTCGTTGACCGCAACGCGCCTAGCGCAGCATAGCCGCAACCAATTATTTTTAGACAGGATAACCCGTCTCCGCCAAAGGCTACGCCGTGGCACGGCAGGAATAACAGGATTTACTTGATAAATTATCTCTCACAGAGTCGCAGAGGACACAGAGATAAAAAGTATACACTCTGAGAACTCTGTGACTCTGTGAGAGATTAAAAACGTGCACAAAAAACAAGAATATGAATGATAGTAGTACAACGGAATCCAACGCGCGGCCGGAGACCTTCAGGAATATCTCGAAAAGATCTCGGGCGCCAGGCTTGATATTGTGCATGCTCCGAGCGGCAAAGCTGTTAACCGGATTTACGTCGGCGAAAACGAACACACGGCCAAGCTCGGTTACCAGCTCCCTGAGTTTTCCGGCTCCGGGTACGATATTCTGGTCAGTGAAACCTACGCGGTGCTCTCCGGCCCCCTATCCGGGCATAAAAATGACGTTTTTAACAAGCCGCTCGGGATTTTCAGCCACGATGATATTGGTGCCTGGCACGCGGTCAGCGCGCTGCTCGAACGGCTTGGCCTCCGTTTCTATGCCCCTTACGAAAACGGAACGATCCTCCCGAAACTGAAAAACATTGTATTGGATCCCGGACGTGTGACCCGACAGGCTGCGTTCGACCGGCGCCAATGGTGTTATTATGGCGCGATGGCCACCGACCGCGAAGGCGTTGCCTGGTTTAAGCGCTTGAAGTGCGGCACCCGCACCGAGATTGTCTGCAATCATACGATGAGATATGTCGTCTCAGATGAGAAGACAACATTTTTTGATCCTGAAACACGCCGCCTCCATCCGTCGTGATATGCAGAGGAAACGCCCGGTAAACTGTTCCCCAACTTTCTTAAACAGGGCGGGGTTCCGCGTTATACTGATCCGGGCTTTCAACGCGCGTGTGTGAACTGGGCGCGCGAGCGCTTCGACACCAATCCGCTGCTGAGCCAGATCACTCTCGGCGCGCCGGAAGACTCCGGTGATCCTTATGACTGGCGCGATAAAAAAATTTACCAGCAGCCAGGGGTCACGCTCCGTTTCGGATGTCAACGGGTTCTTGAAAAGGGCGGATGTCCCGAAGTACTTCGACCTCCTGGATGCTGCTAAAGTGCGGACAAAGCCAGACACAGTCTACTGCAGTCGCATCGCCGCGATGGAACAGGGCTACGCTGGGTTGAAAACGATTTTCGCTGACCGCACTCCGACCGGTATGTGGATCAAGGCGGGTGGGAAAGCGGAAGATCAGGAGCTTACACAGCCGGAGCCTTCGAAGTGGGCGCAACTGGCGTGGTAGCGACCTGCTGATATTTTGTTGCTTTGGGTAGACAGAAGCGATGAGAAGTGCTAATATTGTGTTGTTTTAAAGTAAGGAGAGAAAAAATGAAAAAAGAAACGAATAAAACAGTGACTGTTGGTATGGCACTGCTTGCCACAACCTTGTGCATGGGAACGGTCTTGGCGGGTGATGGATCTAATGAGCCTGGCTTTGTCCCACCCCCGAAGAATCGGCAGCCGCCACCAGCTCCACCTCGTTCTATCTCTTCGGCGGAGACGACCGATCCGTGCTGCTGCTGTCCGGTAACGCCGCAGGCGCGCACAGAGGCCAAGAAGCCGCCACAGCCGCCAGTGCTAATTACCAAGCTCAAGTCCGAGACCTCTCAGGCAACCACGACTGAGAAAAAGAAAAAGTAAATCTTGGTATGAAAAGCTTTTGTCTTGGAATTTGCGCGATGCTGCTGGCAGCACTGCCGTGCGCGGCGCAGGATGATATAGATTGGAACGCTACCCCGAATGATGTCAATAATCTTCTGAAAAGTATGAAGGAGATGATTGATGTTAATTACAGTGTGCAGGTTGCGACGCTGAGTGAGGTGGCGGCTGATCCAGCCAAAAATCCGATCCTGTACCGCTCTGGCCACTACAATTTCTCGTACTCCGAAGGACAGCGAAAGCGTATTCGCGAGTACTGTCTGGCAGGCGGCATGATCATCTACAACACTGGCCTGGGATCAGCGCCCTTTTATCGTTCCGCTGTGCGGGAGTTGGGCCTGATCTTTCCTGAGCAGCCGGTTCAGCGGCTATCCTCAGATCACCCGATTTTCCACTCTTATTATGATGTGGATCGTGTGCAGTATTGTCCTGGGGTGAAAGCCGCTGGTTTTGTGGGGAATGAGCCGTGGTTTGACGCAGTGGAGATCAACTGCCGGGTGGTGGCGCTGGTCTCGCGCTGGGGCATGTCAGTGGGCTGGGAGGATAATACTCTGCCAGAGTATCAGGCCTATGAGTCGGAGAGTGCCAAAAAACTCGGAGTGAATATCTTTTCCTACTCCTCCGCCATGCGTGCCTGGGCTAAGAGCCAGGCACATGCGATCAAGTTTGTTGATAAGCCGGAGTCGAGTGCCAACAAGGTGGCCATGGTGCAGATAGTTTATGACGGTGTGTGGAAGACCCGTCACGCAGGGCTGTCGGTGATTCTGCAGACCTTTAATATGAAGACCGATGTGCCGGTCAAATTCGCGATTAAGGAGTTGCGGCTCTCTGATCCGGAGATCTTCAATGCCCCACTCCTGTATCTGACCGGACACGAACACTTTACCTTGAAGCAGAGTGAGGCGGTTCAACTCAAGAAATACCTGGAAAACGGCGGGTTTCTGCTGGCTGAGGCCTGTTGCGGACGCAAGGGGTTTGATCTGGCCTTCCGCAATGTCATGGCAGCGCTCTTTCCTGGGTCACCCATGAAAACTATCCCGCAGGATAACGCGATTTTCCATATGCCGAACAATGTCGAGAAGGTTGGCGTAACTCCAGTGCTGCAACAGGCATTGGGGACGGCTGTCACTCGCCCGAAGCTGGAGGGGGTGGAGGTCAACGGCCATGTGGCGGTTGTTTACAGCCCCTATGGCATGGCAGGGGGGTGGGAGATGTCGCAAAGCCCCTATGCCCGCGGTTATGATGATGTCAGCTGCCAGCGGCTGGGGCAGAATATCCTGATGTATTCGGTCACGCAGTAGCTGGCAGTCGATTGCTTTGGTTTTTTCGGCTAGCTCGACTAGCTCGACTAGCTCGACTACATCGACTAGCTCGACTACATCGACTACATCGACTAGCTCGACTACATCGACTACATCGACTACCTCGATTACCTCGACAGCGAAGCCAGCCTAAACGGAGAACATTTGTGAAAACTTGTAATTCTGGCCAAGCCCTCAGCTTGGCGTTGTTGTTGCTGCTTGGCAGCACTACCACGCATAGCGCGGCAGTGCCCAACGGCAACGAATACTCGCTCAGCATAGTTGAGGCCAAGACTCCCGCTGCGATCAAGGAGGTGCTTGCCGAAGGGGTGGGCAAACAGCATTTTTTCCGTTATTTAGAGGTGCTGGAGATCAAGAAGGCAGATAATGCAGGTGCTCCGGTGATAGGAATTAAGGCGCGTGAGCCCAGCTCAGATATGATTGTGAAGTTTTTGGTGCAGAAGAGTATCTCGCTCGCTGTGCTTCAGCGCGAACCTGCTACCGCCGCTGGCGACGGGGTGGCAGTGACGGGTGTGATCGAGAGTGTCGACCCTGAGAAGCGGAGCATGGTGCTGAATCCAGTGATCGTGCGTTACAAGGACCGAACAGCACCCAAGGTGGGCAAGGAGATGCTCTCCGAAGTGGATTCGTCTTCGGTGATCTACTCCTTCACGGCTGGTAAGAAGCCGGTCAACCTCACCAAGCGTGATGAGGATTTGATTGTCAATGAGAAGCAGATGCTCAAGGAGCTTGGCAACGATGCTTGGGCTGCTTACCTGCTGCGCGAGATTGCCAAGCGCGATAAGGCAGAGCGTACCAAACGCGATCAGCTGGATATTTACAAGAAGAAGTAAAGCAGCTTTCCGTGGTAATTGAATGAGGTTAATGAGTATGCTTAGGTCTTGCGGCACATTGCACTACTATCATTCATATTCGTGTTTTTTGTGCATGTTTTTTATCTCTCACAGAGACACAAAGAACGCTGAGAGAGATCAGTAGCCTATTACTCTGAACTCTTCGCAGCCCTGAGAGAATATTTTGAGGTGAAAAATCTTTGAGGTAAAAAATGGGAACCCCGAGCACCCGCTTTACGCCTTTGAGCCTTTGCTAGGGAAACTCTGAAAAGACTCTGAGACCTCTGTGCCTTCCTCGTCAGGGCGTAGCTCTTGCGAAGCCTGATGTGAGAGATAAAAAATTGGTTGCCTGCCTGTGCGTAGCAAGACAGGCGGCTATGCTGCGCTAGGAAGTTTATGGTTAGAAGTCCGCTGCTTTATTAACAAACGCTGAGGCAACAAAACGGTCAGCTGCGTCGGAGTCGGGGTCAGTAAGCAATACCACCGAGTTACCAGGTCACGGCGAAAGAGATGAGGATTGGGATTAAGACTAAGATAAGGATGTTTCTCCATCCTAATCACAATCCTAATCGTAATCCTAATCAAGCAGCAGGAATTGTTGCGACTAAGTGACTAGGTTATGGCAAGTGCGCGAGTGCGTGAGTGCGCGAGTGCAGAGGTC
>JBAYXX010000176.1:0-4954 GCA_041673345.1 Kiritimatiellia bacterium | reverse complement strand
CTGGCGGCGATCAGGAGTGCTTGCTGCACGTGAATCGGCAGGTCGGGTTTCGGACGTTTCGGGACGCTCATGTTCATCTCCTGGTTCAAACGGTAGCAGCACGCCGGCACCTCCGGCGTTGCCCTTTCAATTGCCTGCTGAAACCAGGAAAGCAAGGCGATAGGCGGGGAATAAGACGGCGAGGACTAGGGGACCTCCCTCACGAGGCGGAAGCCCAGAAGAATGTCCCGATGCAACGGCGAAACCGGGAAGGGGTAGCGGTACGCCGAACGGCAGTCGTCTGCATCGTAGTACAAGCTGCCGCCCCGGATAACACGGCCAGCCCCGTCAGTAGCGCCTTTGGGATCGGTCTGCTTGTCCTGGCTGTAATCGCCATACCAGTCCTGGCACCATTCAAACACATTCCCGTGCATGTCATACAACCCCCAAGGGTTTGCCTTCTTCATACCCACTGGTTGCTTCCTGAATTCGTTCATCTTACCGTACCACGCCATTTCATCAATCTTCCCGGCATGATCACCTGTTGTTCCCGCCCGGCAGGCGTACTCCCACTCCGCTTCCGTCGGCAATCTGAACGTGCCAACTCCCTTGCAGTTGAGCTTCTTGATGAAGTTCTGGCAATCCTCCCATGAGACACATTCCACCGGCAGATATATTCCCTTGCTTTCACTCGGGTTGGAACCCATAACCGCCTCCCATTGCGCCTGAGTCACTTCGTACTTGCCAAGATAGAACGGCTGTGAGATCGTCACCTCGTGAACTGGCTTCTCATTTCTTTCACCATTTTCGGACCCCATCATAAACTTGCCAGGCCGTATGAGTACAAGATCAAGCATAACACCACCACCAAGGTCCAGGCTGACGGCATCGGCAACCTTAGAATCCTTCAACTTGACACAAGAGCAAAATAACAGGCTTGCCATGCCCATCAACAATACAGCTAACTTCTTCATCGTTCCGTCCCCATGTTTTTGAGTGCATTATGACGACAGCTGCCTTCTCCGGCAATCCCCTCAATTTTCTGATGCAACGTCTTACCCGGTAAAGACAATGTCCTGCTTGGGCTGAATCGACCGCGCGCCTGCCGATTCGCGACCAGGCGCTGGCTCCTCCGACCACCTTCGCGGGCTCCGGCCGGTACTCAGCATACCGGCCGGGAATGGCCCTATTGAACTGGCGGCGCGGAAAGCGCCACGCGGAGGCCGCCGTTCCTGTCGCAGTCGTCCGGGCTGCTCCAGTTGCGGCTCGCGGAGCGGCAGATCCAGGCGAAGCTCATCCAGCTGCCACCGCGGAGCACGCGGTCCGCGACATCGTCCTTCTCCCGGCCAGCGGGGCCCGCCGGCTGCACCAGCGTCACCGGCTCCGTCGGATACGTCACAAATTTGTCCTGGCACCACTCCCAGACATTGCCATGCATATCGTAAAGGCCCCAAGCATTGGGCTTGAACTGCCCCACGGCTATGGTGGTCTGGCGACAATCACCCTCCTTCCCCGCGCCAGAGGGATATCTGCCATCGAAGTTGGCCATCGACGCGTCCAGCGAATCGCCATAGTGGAAAGCCGTCGTTGTCCCCGCCCGGCAGGCGTATTCCCACTCCGCCTCCAAGGGCAGACGCAGGCCCGAACCGGCCTCTGTGCAGAACGCCTGACAGGCGTCCATGGTAACATTCTCCACCGGCGCCGACGCGCCGGCTTTCTGGAAGTACGACGGATTCTTCCCCGTCACCTTCTCCCACTGCGCCTGGGTCACTTCATATTTGCCCAGGTAAAAGCCCTGCGGAATCGTCACCGGGTGTTGGGCCTCGTCATTATTGCGGTCCGTCTCAGTGGTCGGGCTCCCCATGGTGAAGCTCCCCGCCGGAATGTACACCAGCTCAATGCCGCTCTTCTCGTGGATGATCGCCGACGCCCAGCCCGTGTTCGTGTAGGGCTCCGGGCCCCCGCCTGACGCCAGGCGGAAGCCCGCCGGAATGCGCGATTGCTGCCCTTCTTCCGCATTGCAGTTGTAGCCGACCATTGCCAGCATCATCGTAATGCCCATGGCGATTACGGTCAAACAACGCGATATCTTCACCATCGTCGTCTCGCTCCTTGTTCAGGCCCTGCTGTTCGTGGACACCCAATACTCCTTCGTCAATATCCACCCCGCGAATAACTCGTGCGCCGACCTCACGCGCCGACAAACACAGCGAGAGTCTTCTCCTCTCTGAGCCCGACCACGCCCATCTCAGCTTTGTACTCGGGCGTGAAATGGCGCTTCTTCTTGTTCATCTGGGAGACTCTGGGTTGGACATGGAATAATGTCTTCGCCACGAATAGCCTTGGCCAATTTTTTGGGGGACACTATAGTCATTATGCTAGATAAGAGTGTAGAAGCGTCATTAACATTATGGAGTATCCTTCTTGTCATCGTTCTGTTCTTCTTGATTGCCTTGATTTTGTTTTTGTTGCCATCTGACTAACAAATTTCCTATGTCATATTCATAACCATTCGAGATATAAAACCTTTCCCATTCTTGATTCAAAAAATATACTTTATCTTGTGCGCTATCGTATTTCCCATCACTAAAGTCTTGTTGTATTTCAAAAAGAAAAAAACGAATGGGAGCTTTCACGGAGCTACGCAAGTTAACATCGTAATAATGCTTGTAAAAAACACAAAAAATATAACAAAAAGTGCAAGAGAAAATCACATTAACAACAAACAAAACCAATAATAAAACTATTTTTCTTGACATGTTTTATTCCATCCATTCTGGATCAGCCCATTCTATGCATACAGAGTAAATGTATTTAATAAACGGACTCCGTGGATTTCCAGCATAAATATTTGGAGGCCATGTTGATTTCATACAACAATTTCCTAGAGTAAGCAGCAGAGAAGCCTAAAATTGCACTGCTCAGCCAAAGTCTTCGCCTCTTTGAGCCCGACAATGGCCACCTTGGCTTTGTACTCGGGCGTAATGTGACGCTTCTTCTTGTTCATCGGTGGAACCACTTGGGCTTGGACAAAGGGTAACGTCTTTCACACTTATCGCCTTGTCCAATTTTTGGGAGCCACAATACTTTCAATGGAGATACAGAAGCAGCTGCTCAGTTCCTGCTCGTAGGCATGGCTCTTTTCGCAAAACCGGGAAGAACCGGTTAGTTTGGAGCTTTCTGTGTGTCGTTTTTCACTTTTTGGTCGTCCTTGAAAAACATTGTTTCCACAATTTCACCATTTGGCGCTCGCTTTACACTCAGGCCGTTTCGTTGGTCATTTTTCATCGTATACTCGATTTGCCCGCCATCTTCCAGAAAAATTACATAAGGACCCTCCAATACGTACCTATCCCCATTATAGAACCCACATTGAACACTAATAACATGACCAGCCGGCGATCTGGAAACCACATACCCTCCAAGTAATACAAACCTATCAACCATCCACAAAACAAAAACTAAAAGCAGTAAGTGATATATAACACCAAAAAATATATATAAAAAATATTTTGGTAAAACCAGCCTAAATAACTTCAATTGTGGCATAATTACCTCTTTTCATCTTGATAATTTAATGACAGAAGTACCATGCATATTTGTCATTAGAATTAAGGATTAGTACAAACAGAATCACAAATTGCATGTGCTGAATAATACTGGAGGTTAACAAGATATAAAGCGCAGCATCAACGAAAGCGCATCATCTACGTTGGAAAAGTAACCTCGTCCAAAGAATGAATCAACTTATTTCTCTGAACCAGCCCGACTTATCAGAGTGAAGTACTCTCCAAAATCAAGGAAAATGTGCCACGAAGTATCAGTGCCACCATAGACTCACAAAGGCATTTGGTTGCGAAGCCGCCGGCTGTCCTCACCGAAAGAGAGCTATTGAACAGACCAATAGTGGCTCATCGTCACATGGGCTCACCATACATCCCATTTCCTTGCCGGCATCCCGTGTATCCAACGCTCATCGCACTCTTCCCTTGATGTTGCCCATTGCGTCCCCAGCAATTGTCAAGCGCTCTCTTATATAGCCCCTTAAGCACAACTTGACAAGCCCCTTCCCCCAGCTCCGACAACGGCCCGCGCCGTCGTCGGGGCTTTTTTTGTGCCTGGCTGAGAAAAAATCAACTTTTTTTCAGGAAAGGTGGTTCAACCGGCCCCTTTTTGTTGAATAACGTCAGTGACAGGCAATCCGGCCTGGCAATACCCATCCAGAAGCCAAGGACACTGACGATGACCACACCCACATGCCTTCTCACGATGCCGGCAGAAGAGTACCACGCCGCGAGCCGGCGCGGCCACGTGATGTCGAGCCACCTGCTGGCCCACTTCCGCGAATCACCGGCCTTGTACCACAAAGAGGTATCCGGCGAGGTCCCCGACGCCGAGTCGCCGGCCCTGGCGCTTGGCCGGGCGGCGCACTGCCTCATTCTGGAGGGCCGCCAGGCCTTTGACGACGAATACGTCGTTGCCGACGGCCCGGTCAACTCCCGCACCGGCGAAGCGTACGGCCGCTCCACGAAGGCCTACGCCGAATGGCTGGCATCACAGGACCGCGCCGTCCTTTCGGGCAGGGACTACGGCTTCCTCCTCAAGCTGCAGACCGGCGTCTGGCAGCATGCGGTCGCCTCCGACCTTCTCAGCGAAGGCGTGGCCGAGGGCGTCATCCGAACCCACTACTGCGACGTGCCCTGCCAGGTCCGTCTGGACTGGCTGTCGGCCAGACACGGCCTCGTCGATCTCAAGACCTGCGACAGCCTCCGATACTTCGAGAACGACTGTCGCCGCTACGGCTACATCCACCAGCTGGCCTTCTACCGCGCGGTCATCCGCCAGGAGTCGGGGGAGACGGTGCCCGTGCACATCATTGCCGTGGAGAAGAACGAGCCCTTCGCGGCGGGGGTGTGGAAGCTCAGCGACGACGTCCTCGCCCAGGCCGAGTTCGTCAACGAGGCCGCCCTGAAGC
>JBAYXX010000175.1:0-4998 GCA_041673345.1 Kiritimatiellia bacterium | reverse complement strand
ACGTGCACGGGGCACTCTAGCCGCAAAATATGGACGAGAACGACGAAACGGAGTGGTTATGTGTGGATACCCTTACGCGGACACTTACCCGCTTTCTTCATCGCCACCCTTAATAGGATACACCTACTCGGGCGCACTTTTCACGTTCTTGTTACAAAATATCGCTAATAGAGCGACATCGGCCGACGATGCTGTGCGACGATGTTGGTGGACGATTGGGATCATGCGGTAAATCGTCCACCAGCATCGTCGCCGCCATCGTCCACCAGAGGCGCAGCCGAGCTCCAGTAGCTCCGGTTTCTAACCGGACATGTCCGATTGGAAATCGGACCTACGTTGCTCCCGTACCTCTTTACTTGCGCACTTCTTCACTTTGCGCCTGGCGCGAATTTCGTGCTCAACACAGGCGGGACGCCTGTGCTACTTTAATACCGCTTAACGAGTTTAAGAGAGGCAGCTGCGTCTGCGGGAACAGCCGACGAAAGTGCCACCTCGACGACACCCGATAAAGCGGGTAAGGGGGTTGTAAGTACACCCTTGGCAAGTTCGTTGCGCGCGGCATCGATCACGCGCCAGCTCCGCCCGTCACGGCAGAAGAGGCGATCTCCTTGCTTGAGCGACACAGGGAAAACCGCCTTGGCCTCGCCCACGGCCAGCACGGGATTTTCCACAGGGCCGATGATCTCGATCTCAAGCGCCGCGCGTTCGGTTGGACGCATTCTCAAAAGTGTCTTTCCGTCCGCACCCTGCGAGGGCGCATAGAGGATGGTAAAGTCAGCTTCGTAAGCAAGCTGTTCCTTCTGTGCAGCGTTGAGATCGGTACGCAGAGCCGGAAATGGCGTACCTTTCGCAAAGACGGTTACTTCGGCGCGGAGGTCGGCCTCATTTTCGGCTGCGAAGCGGAGGTCGTTGGTTCCAGAGGTGAGCGTCAGGGGCACCGAGCTGGCGGCTTCGGCGAGCAGCGTGCCATCCTCGCTGTAATGGCGCCATACGCCAGCTTCAAGTTCCGCGAAATCACCGGAAGCGAGTGCAAACGGCAGGAGATGCTCCTTTCCGTTTACAGTGAGGACAGGCTTCTCAAGCGTGCTGCGCTTGTCGCGCAGCATTCGCGCTTCTGAGATCTCGATATTCACTTCATGGCCTGGGGGGATATTGTTCAGGAGAAACACCACGGAATAAAGATGATTCATGTTGAGGATTTTGCGGAGGCGCGCACCGAATTCGGTGGATGCGCCCCATTTCCATTTGAACGCCTCTTCCACCTCTCGCTCGCGCATTACAAAATCTACATACCGCCAGCCAATGAAGTTGAGTTTCACGAAATGGTCTGAAATGGTTCTGCTGTATTCACGCGGTCCAGTCAGTTGGAAATTCAGGATCGCGCCCGAGCCGTCTCCCTTCACCCAGAACCCCATGGCGCGACTGCCACCAGGGCTTGCGTGTGGGGAAAAGACGCGTTCCAGGCGCGTCCAGGCCGCGTTGTACGGCGCGGCTTCGTTCTTTGCGTGCAGTTTAAGAATCGCGCCATGCGCGGGATCTGTGCCTTGCATGGTACGGAAGACGACATTCGATGCGCTTGAAACAGCAACGCCCTCTTCCGATGCTGGATCGAATAAGACCAGAGCGTTTTTTGTGTTGTAATCTGTAGGCATGTAAAACGCCTCCACGCGCGCGTCAGCGGCGATGGGCGGAAAACCAGCTTTCGAAAAATCAATCTGCCATGTTTCCGAGCCGGGAACACTCCCCTTCACGCGATGTACTACGGTTGTAACAGGGGCAAGCGTCCAAAGTCCTTGCGCATCCTGTCGTAGCCGGAACTCCGCGCGTTCAGCGTTCATTTTTGCCTGTACGCCATCGCCCCACGCGCACGCCAGACGGAAACGTTCGTACCAGCCCATGATTGTGACCATGTTCTCGCGGTAGATCGTGAGCGGTTTTTTGTTGACGTTGAGAGCGGTAACCGACATGGTTGCATCCATTCCAGCGACACGGCTTGAGAAATATTCATTTTCGTCCGTGAAAAGTCCGCGAAAATGCGGACAAGGGTTGCGGATACTCCACCAGCCCATCTGCGCACCGAGGAATTCAGCCTCATGGCTCCAGGAAACGGAACGGACGTGGTCGTCAACAAAGAGTTTGGCACCGAAGCAGGGGGAGTCCCACGCCCCTATGCGAGAGTGTTCCCACCAGTTGTGTGAACTCCAGGAGCTCGCTTCGATAACAGGTGAGGCATGCAGGCGTGAAATGATCTGGCGCATCATCCTGTCCTGTTTCTGTCTGTCGACGAGCCCTGTCCCTTCCGCGCCGTCGAGGTAGATCTGATCGAAACGTCCGCCGTGAAAAAAGCGCGCGATCTGGTCGGCCAGCTCATCCCCTAAAGGCGAATCAGGATCGGGATAGAACGCGAGATAACGCTGCTGAAGATAGGCGGCCTTGGCGTTGGCCCTGTGGGCGGCAGTTTGTGTTCCGAACGCGCCGCGCGTAAGCCCTGTAAAGGTATAGGGTTTCGTACGGCTGATGCCGGAGTATTGGACGATTTCAGTACCGATACGGATCGCATTGCCGTTGCCGGAGTAGGTGAACACTGTGTCGTGTTGCTGAGTCGGCTCCTCGTTCACAACGAGCTCCGTCGCTTCTAATGGCAGATCAGCGGCGAGTGTGTACGTAGTCCATGCCAGCAGGTTTGTATTGAGATCGGAGGCAATCCAGGGATCCTGCGGGCTGATGCAGCCTGTAAGAGTATGGATGCCGGTGCGCAGGCCTGCAGCGTGGATCTTCTCCGAAGCGTCGAAGAGATCGGTCCAGCCACGCGGAAAAAGATTCGTCTTCGCAGCATAATGGCCAAGTGTATCCATCCAGGAGCGAAAATGGATCGTGGAAAAAGATCCGCGGTGGGCGAGGTCGATCCAATCTTCCGTGGCAGCGTATTCAAGGACTGGCTGCAGATAGCTGCCGCGACACTCCTCTGCCTCACGGCTCCAGGCACCGCCTGTAAACGAAACGGGTACGTCTGCGGCGATTGTCATGGCCTGCAAAGCACGCGCAAGGCGCGTGCGAGGTACGCCTGCCAATCCAAAACGTTTGCCAACAGCATCAGCCTTACTCCCTGTAACGATAAGGATGCGGTCTTGGCCCAAATTCGCATTGAGAGAAAAATCATAGGCTCGCAACGCCACTCCGGATTTAGGATCGGAGATCAGCGAGGCGAATGTACCACGCCACTGGCGGCAATTCACGGTGAGATCGCAGAAATAGATGTATTTCACCTCAGGGATTGTGAGCTCCTCCACTGTGAAACTCCAACCGCCTTCAAACGGGCAGATCTTGAAAACAGCCTCGCCCAACTCCTGCGAGAACTTGAAGACAAACCGCCCGTCTGCCCGTACTTCGATGCCGTCGGAAATGGCATGTCGTCCGTCAAGAAGCGTCGCTTTTACCATATGCCCCGGCTGCGCTAGCAGCTCGCGCGCTGTCGCGCGTTCCTTAAGCGAAGAGATCAATCCTTTCGCATTAAAGGTCAACACAGAGTCCGTGTTTGTGATGACAATCTCAGCAAAAACACTTTGCGTGACGCATGAAACTGCTAAAACCAAAATCCATATAACTAACCGTATTTCTTTCATCATATCATCCACAATCATTCAAATAATGTTATTTAACTAATTGTGAAAGTATATGTAGTTACGGCAGTAAAGTCAAACGCAAATTCGACGCTTTTTTATGGCGATAAAGCAGGTCGAGTAGGTGTATCCGATTAAGGGTGGCGATGAAGAAAGCGGGTAAGTGTCCGCGTAAGGGTATTCACACATAACCGCTCCGTTTCATCTTGCACTTAATCCCACACTTAAGCTCATTCTTACTCGGTTACACACAAACCACCCGCTTCGTCGTTCCCAGATTTTCCACACTTTTCGTAACTTCTCAATAACCCGCTTTGGAGCAGCCTTCCGTCTTCGCGCTGCGCAGCTACGTCGGACACGGAAAGGCTGGACAACAAACCTTACGTAGCAGCCGTTTGTTGTTCACGCTTCAGCGTGCTCTTTGTTATCTGGCCGATTATTGAGAAGTTACCATTTTTCTACCTAAAAAATAACCTAGCGCACCCTCAGTGCGAATGCTAGAGGATTCAGAAACTTTGAAAATTACAGGATAAATATTTTATTCTTTTGCGGTAAACTTAGGCTCGCTCCATAAAAATCAACGAAGAACCCATAAAACACATAAAACTTTGACTTTGGAAAAATAATTCGGGTTAATTTCCAACTACGAATGGCCGTGAATAAACTCGTTAAACATTCATTTTAGGGGTCAAAATGGCGCTCTAAGGGCCAAAAAACGACGTTTTCTTAATGTAAGTTGTTTTTAATCAGACTTTTACAGAGGCTAAGCGTCAAAATAGCCTCAGGTCGGATCGCTTTATTGGAGTTACCACCTTTTGGCATTCAGGAGTGTCAAAAGGCTGGTCTACCTGTGGACCCTGTTGATCTTTTTGTTGAAAACACATTGAGAGGTTGTTATCCAGAGCTTGTGCTGAACAAAAAAATAGATGCCCGACAGTGGTATTCCTCCTACGTTCAAACATACATTGAAAGAGATATTCGTTCACTTTATGACATTGGTAATTTACGTGATTTCGAACGAGTGCTGCAGTTATTAGCTGCACGTTGTTCGCAACAATTGAATTACTCTTCTATTTCGCGAGATGTAGGAGTGGCTGTTAATACAGTTAAGCGTTGGGTTTCGGTATTAGAGGCTTGTCGAATAATTTATCTGCTGCCTGCCTATTACAGAAATCTTGGGCAGCGTTTAGTAAAAGCCCCCAAAATATATTTTCTGGATTCGGGATTGGTCTGTTATTTAACCGGATTAAGCGACAGGGGGCATTTACTAGATGGCCCTATGGCGGGTGCGCTTTTTGAGAATTTTTGTGTTCAGGAGGCCTTGAAGTGTTCGCTGGCTAAGGGAGTTGTTCCGCGCCTGAGTTATTTGAGAACGCAG
>JBAYXX010000174.1:0-5019 GCA_041673345.1 Kiritimatiellia bacterium | reverse complement strand
AGAGGGTAAAAATGCTGGCATGGCACCGCTTGCATTCCGTATCGTACAGCATGGCGTGTACTGTATGCCCTTCTTTGTCAACCCAAACTACGCGGGAAAGAGTGGCTGCACCTCGGACGATATAGAGCTGCTCAAACTGCTGATTCCAAAGGCATATGATCTGAATCGTTCGGCCATACGCCCAGATGTGCGAATCCGCCATGCCTGGTATATCGAGCATAAAAACGCGCTTGGAAGCTGCCCGGATTATCTGTTGCTTGAGGCGTTGACGCCTACTCGCATAGGTAATGTATCTGATCCCTCCAACGAGTGGGCAGACTACGAGGACAAGACTTCTTTGCCGGAAAATCTCAAATCGCGGGTTGGTGATGTGGTCGATTTGATGGAATTATGATAGAATATTTCGCTCATAGTCCGAAGGATGGGTATCCCGCCCAGACATATGCGCAACACATCAATGGAGTATTGGAGCGAACTCGGCGTCATGCGTCTGACGCCGCCCGATACTCTCTTGCTGATGGCGCATTGCTTTTAAATACAGCGGAAATTGCGGCAGTTTACCACGATCTGGGTAAACTTGATGAGGAAAATCAACTTATTTTGTCCGGCCAGAAAACGGCAAAACGTCTGCCACTTAATCATGCAGATGCGGGTGCGGCTTTTTTGCTGGACGATGCATCCCCAGCCCTTCTTGCGGCTGTTTCTGTCGCGGCGCACCATATTGGGCTTCCGGATTATTGGATGCAAATCAACCGCGAGGATTCCGCATTCCGCGATGATAATATAAAGGCGCGGGTTGATTCGGCGTTGTCGGAGTGTTTGCAAATACACAGCGGCAACGTAAGCGCAAGACCGGCAATAGAGAACGCTGTGCCCTCAGGGGATTGTTCGGTATTCCTGCGTATGTTGCTGTCTTGTCTGGTTGATGCCGACCACACCGATACCGCTTCGCATTACGGCAAGTATCCTGAGTCGTCGGATATTATTCCGCTTCGTCCGGCAGAGCGTCTCGTGTTATTAGACCGCTATGTCGAAACGCTTGGAAAATCGCGCGAAGATGGCGAACGAAATAGACTGCGCTCTGAAATGTATACGGGGTGTAGGGACTCCTCAATCTGCGAAAACATTGCCTCCTGTGACGCTCCCGTTGGTTCAGGTAAAACAACTGCAGTTATGGCGCATCTGTTGGTGCAAGCGAGTAAGCGTGGATTGCGCCGCATATTTGTGGTGCTGCCGTTTACAAATATCATCCAGCAGTCGGTTGAGAGATATCGTGAAGCACTGGTTTTCCCGGACGAAAACGGCGAAGAGGTTGTGGCTGAACTGCACCATCGCGCCGAATTTGAAAGCGAGGATACAAGGCATCTCACAGCGCTATGGCGCGCGCCGATTGTCGTCACCACAGCGGTTGCGTTCTTTGAAACCCTTGCGGCGAAAACTCCGTCCGCGCTTAGGCGGCTGCATGAGTTGGCGGGCAGCGCAGTATTCGTGGACGAAGCACACGGCGCGCTGCCTGCGCACTTGTTGCCACTAGCATGGCGGTGGATTAATATCTACGCTAACGAGTGGTCCTGCTATTGGATGCTGGCTTCAGGTTCGCTTAATCAATTCTGGGAAATAAAAGAGATCTCCGAACAAAAGTTGGAAGTGCCAAATATAGCAAATCCATCTTTAAGGACTTCGCTCAACGCATTTGAAGGCAAGCGCATAAATTATCTGGCTGACCTGACACCGCAGCCTCTGGAGACGTTTGTTGAAGATGTGATGCAATCGCAAGGGCCAAGGCTTGTTATACTCAATACAGTGCAAAGTGCGGCGGTAGTTGCAGAGTATATTTGCGAGAAGTACGGGCGCGGGCGCGTAGAGCATCTATCAACCTCGCTTACGCCGAACGACAGGGAAAAAACGCTTGAACGGGTGAAAACGCGGCTTAACAGGGCCAATGATGACGACTGGGTGCTTGTCGCTACATCCTGCGTGGAGGCGGGCGTTGATTTTTCGTTTAGAACCGGCTTCCGGGAGCTTGCATCACTGACCTCGCTGTTGCAGGCGGCGGGGCGTGTCAACCGAAATGGTGAGTACGGCGTTTCTGAAATGCACACATTTTGTCTTTCAGAGAGCAATCTGTTAATATCAAATCCTGGCGTAAAAAATTCCGCCGCTATCCTGCGTGAGTTCATAGAAATGGGTGTCAACATTTCCCCGTCCCTCACGACCAAGGCTATCGAGCGAGAACTTAAGAAATATGGCAGCAAGCCAATACACAGGAAGTTGCTCGAAAAAGAAAACGTAAAGGATTTTCCGTTTGTAGAAGAGAATTTCAAGGTAATCGACGCGAATACACGTATTGCAGTGGCGGATATGAAAATCGTCGATAGAATACGCAATGGGCATTGTGACTGGCATGAATTACAGAAGCATTCGCTACAAATAGACTATTATAAACTGCAAAAACTGGATATCCCCCAAATCGTACAAGACATTTACCACTGGAATCTCGCATACGATGATTTTCTGGGATATATGGCGGGGATTATTCAAAAATCTGAGCCCAAACTCCTCATATATTAAGAGAATATATCGAGGTTGATCTCCCTGGCGATCTCCCATACCTGCTTTGGCACCTTGGTCATCTGTTTCTCCATGAGCGGTCACATCAAGTTGATAGATTCTTATGATACGACTTATAATAATGCCATATTGAGATCAGGACTTCCATGGACCCTGAAGACTACCTCCTGCTCAGCGGCATCCAGCATTTCGCGTTCTGTACGCGACAGTGGGCGCTCATCCACATTGAGCAGGTGTGGAAAGAGAACGTGCTCACCTTCGGCGGCAAGCAGCTGCATCGGAATGCAGACGATCCTTTCTTTACGGAGAGCCGGGGCGATCTGCTGATCTCGCGGAGCGTGCCTCTGGTCTCCCACGCGCTGAAGATATACGGTGTTGCGGATGTGGTGGAGTATCATCGTTCGGACTCGGGGGTTGTGATCCCCGGGCGGGAAGGATGCTGGACCGTCGTGCCGGTCGAGTACAAGGCGGGGAAGCGAAAGCCGGACGACCGCGACGAGGTGCAGCTGTGCGCTCAGGCGATCTGCCTTGAGGAGATGTACCGGACGCAGATTGAGTTTGGGTATCTGTATTACGGCAAGACCCGGCGGCGGACAGAGGTCGTCCTTGACGATGAACTTCACAGACGAGTCGCAGAGTTAGTCGCCGGTATGTATGCGTTCTACGATGCGGGCGTCACTCCTCCGGCGGTCCTGCTGCCGCATTGCAAAAATTGCTCGCTTATCGATCTCTGTATGCCGGCCGTCTCGTCCCGCAGGCGTTCGGTGGACCGCTATCTCGCCACCTGCATAGGGAGGGATGATGTATGAGAAAACTCCTGAATACCCTGTACGTTACCAACCCTGACTCCTATCTCTCGAAAGATGGGGAAAATATCGTCGTTTCCGTTGAGCGAAAGGAGATCGGACGGATTCCGATTCACAATCTGGAGGGGGTCATCTGTTTCGGGTTTATGGGAGCAAGTCCGGGTGTGATGAAATTATGCGCTTCTCACCACGTGGGTCTTGCATTTGTGTCGCCGTACGGGAAGTTTCTCGGACGGGTTTCAGGCCGTGTGTCCGGGAACGTGCTGCTCCGCAAGCGGCAGTATCTTCTCTCCGATGATGAGGAAGCCGCGGCGCGGATTGCGATGAACTGCGTGCTCGGAAAGATGCTGAACTGTCGAAGCGTTCTCCTCCGGTTTGGGCGTGACTATCCTGAGAAGATATCGCCTGCATTTTCAGAGCGTCTTCAGTGGCTGACGGAGGGGGTTCGGCAGTTGAGGGAGGCGCCGCCCGATACGCTGAACGAACTCCGGGGCCGTGAGGGGATTCTGTCGAAGTATTACTTTGATTGTTTCGACGATCTGATCCTGTCGCAGGATCCTGCGTTTGCGTTCGAGTTCAGGAGCAGGAGACCTCCGCTGAACCGGATGAATGCTCTATTGTCGTTTATCTATACGCTGATCGCGGTGGACTGCGCTTCGGCTCTTGAATCTGTGGGGCTGGATCCACAGGTGGGCTTTTTGCATCGTGCCCGGCCGGGACGGATGAGCCTTGCGCTGGACTTGATGGAGGAGTTCCGGCCGTATCTCGGAGACCGGTTTGTGTTGAGTCTAATCAATAACCGGGTTGTTGCAGCGGATGATTTCGTGGTGAAGGAGAACGGGGCGGTGATCCTGACGGATACAGGGCGGAAGGCAGTTCTTGCAGCATGGCAGCGACGGAAGGCAGAGGAGGTTATGCACGGATATCTGGACGAGCGGATTTCAGTCGGTCTTCTGCCATATGCACAGGCAATGCTGCTGGCCCGGCACCTACGAGGGGATATCGACGGGTATCCACCGTTCGTGATGAGGTGAAAGTGGTGTTTGTTCTGGTGACATACGATGTAAATACCGAGACCCCGGAAGGGCGGCGCAGACTACGCACGGTCGCAAAGATATGCACGAATTACGGGACGCGCGTGCAGAATTCGGTCTTTGAGTGTGTGGTCGATTCCGTTCTGTTGATGGAGATGAAGGTTCGGATCGGTGAGGTCATCGATCCGGAGATTGATAGCGTACGGTATTATAATCTTGGGAAGCATGGTCGGGATCACGTGGAGCATGTGGGGGCAAAGCCGGGGTTGAATGTTGAGGGCGTTCTGATCCTGTAGTGATGTCTTTCGGAACGTGCTGCGAAGGTGAAGTGCCCATGGTTCCCCAGGGAGGTTCGCGATCAGGCATAATTTGGTTTTTTGGTGATAAGAGGCTTTTTCCTGCTATTTCAAGGGGGTGCCATGCTGTGGTGCGGGCAGTTTTGTCGTACGAGGGGTTATTTTTTGCTAAGGAATATTTCTCTGCGTCAGATAGGTTATTTTCTAAATATGGTTGCGATAATGCGGTGCACGGTAAAGATGATATTTGTCCTTCGATATATAGTTTAGAGTCGTGCCCCACGCGGGCACGTGGATTGAAATACATGAGTA
>JBAYXX010000173.1:0-5055 GCA_041673345.1 Kiritimatiellia bacterium | reverse complement strand
AACAAATCATGAGGCCCGATCCAATCGATGAAGAGATCCAGCGCCGACAGTGGGAACGGTTTTGGACCGAGAACCCCGACGCCGACCCGTTCAAGATCATGTGCGCGGTTGTATGTATGGTGGCAGCTGTAGGTCTCATCGTATGGTTTTTGCTCCTTTCGATCGCTACCTTGATCTGGCTATATGGGATAATCTGATCGCGTATGGACAAACAAACCAAAACCGAAATCCAGACCATTTTAGACGACTGGATCAAATCTGTAGGGTTAGCGCTATCCGTCAACGCTGAAGACATCGCATATATGAGCGCGTCGAGCACACTCAAAGAAATCTCTGCAATGCGGAGAACCCAATACACCAAAGCAAAAGTAGACGGGATTACAGACGCAATCGTAAAGGAATACAACGCGGGTATAAAACGGGGTGGGTCGTGGTGCGTCGAGCCGGTTTATGAAGATCTCGGTAACGGATTCGTGAAATGCTCCACAAAGCAAAGGTTTGTTCCATGGTTGAACGACTTCGCCGACGAGCACCGTGAAGAAGTCATGCGGATTTTCATAGAGGGTGAAAGAGAAGGCGTATATCCACTTGAAATGGCAAAGCAACTGGAAGAATACTTCGAAGGCACCAAGCACCGCGCACAGACCGCAGCGCGCACTGAATCGCAAAAGATCGCACAAACGGCCCGGATTGAAGGGTATAAGGCGAGCAAAGTAAAATCCGTCCAGTACATCACCGCCGCAGACGAGAAAGTTAGGCCCACGCACGCGGCCCGGCACCTGAAAATATATCCGCTTAACAAAGCCCCGTGGATCGGCGAGTATCAATGCCGGTGTATCCTGACCGAAGCCGATTTTGCAGTTGAAGAGGCTGGCGCGCCTGTAGAAAAAGACGACAGTGTGATCCTTGCCAAAAACGAGGTGACACCAGATGGGTAGAAAACCTATTCTCAACTCCGAGCAAAAGACGATAATTGAGGCTAACTTGGACCTATTCCCGGCGGCAATCAAAAATATGCCAGAATTTAAAAACTGTGCGGCGGTGTCTCGCGACGTTATTCGCAGACACCAAAACAAATGCAAACAAAACGTCCTCCCCTCTGACAAACAAGCGTTAGCCGCGCTGCTACAGCAACATCTACAGCGATATGGGTTACCTTCGCGGTTTCACGGGAAGAATAACGTTACGGGGTTCCTGGAATATTTAGAGCAACCCAACAAAGAATAGAGGCTGAGATACAAAATCAATTTTTTATATATACTATTAGCCCCCTCTATAGTGTGCTATGCCGTATAAGACCGTTGAGGACCTACCCGCATCTGTGCGCGATATTTTGCCTGCGGCAGCACAAAAAATCTATTTATCTGTTTTTAACGACGTGTTTGGGCCGGACTGCGGCGACGGCTGCGCAGCGGCAAAGGCTATGGCCGCAGCAAAAAGATCAATAACCAATATGGTAGTGTTCAACAGTATAGGTAACGCCATTGGCGGCAAACACGACGTGGTATTACAGCGTCTCGACACGCTAATCAAAAACGGCGGGAAGATGATCCTGTATACCCCTGAGGCATTCCAGAATGTATCTGACTGGGTGGGCGTCCCTGTCGTATATGTACAAACGGAGGGCGGAACGGTCCGGCACCCCTCGCAGAACGACGTAGTTAAAAACACCTTGCCGGAGGGGTATAGAGTTGTCGGGCGAGTGATCGCCGCTAATATGGGGCCTGGCGAGCCTTCGTTACGGGGTGAAATAGAAATTGACGACCCCGCACTCGATACGATGGCCGCCGCCGGACAGATAACCTTATCGACCGGTTTTAGCGCGTCTGTGGCGAACGTCAACGGCCAGGATAAAATTGTAGGGAACGTCGTACCAAACCACGTGTTGATATTCAAGCGTGGAGCGTGCCGCAATTGCTATCCGAACGATAATAGTGCCGGATTTGAGAACACACAACAGGAGGAAGACGATATGGATGACGAATCAAAGAGTTTTTTGAAAAAGATTGTTGAGAAGCTGGAGAATTTGAAGGCTCCGGAGCCTGCGACCCCACCCCAAAAAGAAGAGGTCAAGGACATGGATGAATTAAAAAATGTCAGAGATGAGCGGGACGCGCTCAAGGCGAAAATCGAAGCGATAGAGAACGCCGCCGTACAGGCTGCAAGAGACACCGCGTGGTCTGAAATGAAGAACGCGCTCCCGGTAGGCTGGCTTGGCGACAAGGAAACCGACACCAGGAAAGAGTTTGAAACCAACCCCGCCGCGTTTTCCGTGAAGTTCGCAAAGTTTTCAGCGGAAAACTCAACCCCGCCAAAGAGCGCAGAAGGCGACGAAGCCGGGAAGCCCGGGGAAGACACGGCGAAACAGATCGAAATGAAAAACCTGGTAGCTGACATGGGTAAAAGGACCGGGTTTGTGCTCGTAGGAGGCGACGAGTAATGGCGTCGTCATATACCTCCGCAGGAGAGTTTAGCGACTCTGCTCGGATTCGGTATTTTAAGGCCACCGAAGCGATTTCTAAGGGCGAAACGCTTGTAGTTACGCCCGCGGCCACTATATCGACGGTTGCCGTGTCGGGGACCGCCGACGTCAGCGCAAACTATCCCTGCGCGGTAGCAACGCAGGCGATCGAAGACGGGTCTACTGGAGCGTGCGTGGTTTATGGCGAAGTGGCTGTAACGGCGGACGGAGCCTGTTACGACGACGAACTGGTAGCAGCTAAATCTGGCAAAGTCGCACCGGCCGCCGACAGCGCAACCGGCCTTCCTACCGGCGTGATCGGCCGGATCACCGAAGGCGGGCTAGATGGGGCCATTGTTACCATGTTCCTCGGGCGGGTGGTATAAATGGCAGACGGAGTTTACACCGAGATCAAGTTTTACGGGACGTTTGCGCAGAAGCGGCTAATTATGCCAGTCATAACGGATTCGTTCGAGATGACTCCGTTGAACAGCCCCGCGATCACAAGAACGATCCCACTCAACGCGCTCCGCGGCACGATCCCGATTCTCGGAAATACGCCGGTTGCAAGCCAACTTCGCGAACTCGAAGAGTCGGTCACCGCTAACAAGGGCCTCGAAGGATTTGACGTGCAGCTGCTCAAAGACCGCGTGCGGTTATCGGTGACGGACGAAGCCGAAATCGAAACCATGGCGGCGGGGATGGGTAGCATGATGACAATGCAGCAAGCTCAGAACGCGGACGCACTGGCCAGCAACCTCAACAAACTGATCGCAACCCAGTTAGATACCACGCCGCAGCTGTACAACTCCGGGGATGCCGGGAACTGGGCCTCTGTCAAACCCACGCTCGCCGTTGGAAAAATGGCGGCTACTATGGGCATCTATAAACCTACGGCTATCGTAATGGGGACGCTCGCAGGCGAATATTACGTTGACGCTGTCGGAGACAAAGTTTCTCTCGCAAACCTCGCGGAATGGAGAAACGCCGCCACCATGCACCCTACGCTTAATATCCCGGTCTACATCTCGACCGATATTGACGATCTGGACGCCAGCGGCAACAAAATGGTCTTTGCGGTCTCAAACCGTGTGCCCGGCGTCCTGAACGTTGTCGGAGCGATCAAAGCGCACAACGAGTATGACGCAAACAAAGGCGCTGACATTTACACCTACAACATTTGGCGCACTCCATTTTCAAACGTCCGACAGACCTCAGGAAATCTGAATCTGGGGGTAATCAAGGCGTATATGTCGGAGACCTAACCAAATCTCTTTTTTTTGAGAGGATGGTACAATGGACGGACCAACAAACGCCAACGGGTCAAGAGGCGTTATAGATTATTCAGGACGGCTATTAATAAACGACAACGTCCGGTTTGCGCTGGCTTTAGGATACTGCTACCGTTTTGAGCACAGATTTGCCGCAGTCGCTGCGGGAACGTCGGTACGGATGTTGTTTGATCCGTCTCTGAACGGCTCTGTTTTAGGAAACGTGTACAAGCTGAAAGGCCAATTTATAACTACTAAAAATCCAATCGTCGTGAAATTTTACGAACAGCCCACGCTCTCAGCAAACGGCACTGAGATCACAATATTTAATTTTAACCGGATAGACGGCGATCCTTCCTTGAATTCCAGAGCAAAAATGTACTATGGCCCAACGGTAGACGATTCTGGCAACGCATATGGCCCGGATGTGTACATTTATGCAGATACTTCCGTACCTGGCCTAAGTTTGTCGGTCCCTGGGGATACCGCCGACGAATTTTCAGTGTACGTAGATTCGTCCAAAAAATATATGTGGGAACTTCAGAATCAAACCGGAGAAGCCACAGACATTATATTTCTGGGAAGGGCAATTTACGAACCTGATTACAGGACGGGTGGGCGATGATCTCCGATACACTCCAGGTTAGCCCCGACCCCGGGACCGAACGACAGGCAACGCAGATGCGCCACAACAAACCCCGCGTGGGGTTTACCCATAATTGTTACACGACAAAATTGGGAAAACTTTTCCAGGAGACCGTAAAAGGCTTCTTAGAACGAGCCATTGGCAAAGCATGGCCTATGCTGCTCCGGTATAGGTGCAACGGCGACAAAGACAAGATCCGTGAAGGAAAAAAGAATCCGGACTCGGTTTTTGTTTATGACGATCCGATGTTCGAACTCCTGAACACAACCCTCAAGAACACCGCGCGAGAGTACCTTACAGACTGCGACGCAAAACGCAAACAGACCATAGTATGTCAGTCAATTGACATGCTGGTTATGTTGGCGTTTGAAGATATTTATTACCGCCCGCTCCTAAAAATGGAAATCGAAGCCGTAATAAACGCGTTTATTGAGCGCCCCGAACTACTTGAGTTGGATCTCAACGAAACCCGAGTAGACGCGGTGTTCAACGGGTTTGAAGGTTATTCCGGAGAAAGGAAGAAACGGCACGCCGCATTTTTAGCGGAAGTAAGGGAGCGCGCGAAACTATGACACAATCGGACGTAGAAACGCTGTTGCCGGTGGTGACTCCATTTGCAGTCCCGGCGCTTATGGATCAGTTGTACGCGATCGCGTACGATCAATTCATAGCGGACG
>JBAYXX010000172.1:0-5151 GCA_041673345.1 Kiritimatiellia bacterium | reverse complement strand
ATCCGGGCCCTGCCACGGTCTGTAAACGTCGGCTACGTTATCGTAAAAGTTTGGTATAGGCCGCCCATTGACGTCTACGAGTATTGCCTTGGTGTTATAAGCCAACTTCCTCAACTCCTTCTAGGCCACAGCAATCATGCCGGGGCCAATGTAATAATCTTCCAGGTCGTTAACTTCACAAAAACCAACGACGGCAAACTCGCCCACATGGTATGGGCGGTTTTCCGGCGTGACGGTTATGGTTGTGGTAGCACGAGCCTTCTCGCGCAGGCTGCGCAATAGCAGCAGCGTCTCATTCTCGCGTGCAACCAGCCGCTTAGGGCGCTTAAACGCGTCGCGGAAATATTGGACCCACGAATCATACTCAGAACCTACACAGCGCACCGTATAGACCAGGTGCTTACCCGCCAGGTCCTTGGTATCGACGCGCGTTATCAAAAACACATCGTCCAACTTGTAACGGCTTAGGACGATAGATATTGCCTGCCCGGCTTTTAGGCCGCGTGTGTTTGTGTCAAACGTGATGGCTCTCGGTATTTTGGCATAGCTATCAAGCAGTGAATTCGCCTTGCGCGCTGCTGCAGCGTCTTCCTCGATGCTGTCATCAAACTCTACATGCTCATAGATACCGCCGCCGCCTTCAATGGCTTTGCGGGCTTCTATTTCATCGTCACGAGGAGCCTTATACATAATTGGAAAGTCGCCGATGTACACGACTTCCACATCATCTACGCCCGCCAGCACGGTACCGCTTGTGGCTTGGCTGATGTTGGCCGAGCCTTTGAGGTAGGTCCACTCAGCGCCTTCTGTACCCTGCACAGCAACTATTTGATCCGTCCACGCCCCGCCGCTGCGCTTGATGCGTACCGAACTCATATCGTTAACCGGGTATTTGAGCGTAAACGTTCTGCGCTTGCCATCACCGGCAAAAACCTCTGTTTGCGTATCAGTGGTTGTTGTACCACCTCGCACAATCTGCACGTTACGGTAATCCTGCCGAGTGCGTTTTAGCTTGAATTTGGCGTAGTTGAGGCTGGTATCGGTCAAGCCGAACGGTGCCGGAGTAGTAGATCTCTCGAAAAAGTGTAGCGACTTGTCGGAGTCGATAAACCACTTGTAACCTGTAAGCTTGGACAAGTCGCTGAGCAGATCGGTAACCGTTATCCAGTTGGCTACGAGCTTTTCAATGGGAGCCGGGCCATCTTGCACATTTGTAGCAGCTTCGACACCTTCTAGGTAGATGTCGCAGTGGTTAGAATTCGCGAACACGTCGGCGATGATTTGCTTAATCGTTTGATTGACGTACACTGCCTGAACGTGATAGCGGTCGCAAAGTTGGTCGTAGCTCACGGCCTCACACTTCAGGAAGTGCCCAGCCGCCACACCTTCGGGTATGCTCTCTTCAGGCTCATCGAGCGTGCCTTCAAACTTTTCGTCTATGACTTCAACATCATCAACCACATAATGTTCTTCGACGCGGACAATAGCACCGACGTCAGGGTAATACTCGCCGGTGCCGTCCCACATCGAAAACGAGCAGCGACCCCTAGTATTTAGCTCATCGCCTATGCTCAGGCTGTTAGGGCTAAAAGCCTTTTCGACCCCACCTATATATAGATGTATTGACACCGCGTCATCACCCCCATAAAGCAAATCTCCGGGGCAGGAGAACCTACCCGGAGATAACCACACCTTCACGTTTCAGCCTGCGGACCGTCACTTCCATGACCTGTTCTGCCAATGCGTCAATGTCGCGATCATCACGCACCACAGGGTTGTTGATAACTACCTGCAGTGTAATACCGCCACCTGCGCCACCTCGCCCACCGCCGTACTCGCCGATGGACGGCATGCTCGCAAATTGGCCCACTTGATCCGCAGGGGTAATGCCTTTGAGGGCTTCTATAGCTGCGCTGCTATCCAGCATGTATTTATCCAGGGGTATGATCGCCTCTGGATGGCCGCCTTCGCCCACGATTACATTGGTGCCGCCTGCGATAGCCGGCACGATACCACCTGCCGCCGCTTTGGGCACGTCTGTTTTATCGGGTATTAACGCCCTTGCTCCTTCGAGCATTGCAAGCCCCACCGCCGCTTGGCCTAGTATGGCGGGTATAGCCAGCAGAGAAGCCCCACCTGTGGCAAAGGCTTTGATAATCGCTTCGCTTATTGCAACCGCTTTTGAAGCCATCATCTGCGCTTCGGCGTTGATAATGGCGTTTTCGGCCACATCTATTAGGGCGTTGCCAAATTCAGCCCACGCGGGAGTGCCTTTCGCAACAGAGGCCATGAGATCAATTACTGCGCCTTTGACCTGCCATATTGCCGCATCTCCTTGGCTGGCAAGCAGGTTTAACGCCTCTAGCCCGCCTTCTGCGGCTTGTTTAAGCACTATGGGTAGGTTGTTAACAGGTTCTTGCATTCCTGCGAGTTTGTCCTTAAAAATCGCTAGAGCGTTTTCCATGTCTTGGTTCTTAACTACCCATATAGCAGCGGCGTAAGTCGCTTTGAACGCCATATCGTCCATCACTTGGCCTACCATGCTATTAAGCATAGTACCTTGCTGACCCATCCCCGCCACGGCAGACGCCATAGCCCCGGTCAGCGCCAAGTTGAATAACGCCATCTTGCCCTCGGCGTCAATCGCTATAGAGCCCAGAGTCACCTTGATGGAGTCGGCGCTCTCTTGGATCTTCTGCTGCCCAGTAGCCATACCATCACCGGCGCTTGCGCCTGTGATTTTCATGGCTTCAGCCCACGCCTGCAAATTGGGTATGGTGGCAGCCGCTATTTCGTCGATTGTCTTGGGCCAACTTACTTTGGCCGCTTCCAACTCTTCGTCCGATAGCTTAATGATCTTGATCACGGTCGGTTCTTTACTCGCTAAATCTTCTGCCGCTGCCGCGATGTTGCCGAAGTTGACTACTGCGGAATCCTTGGCTAGTCGGCTATTGTTGGCTACAGCGCTGCCCAGGTTATACATGGCATCGCTGCCGGAGGAGCGTGCTTTGCTTAGCGATTCGGTGATGCTGCTACCCGCCAGGCGATACAGCCCTACAGCCGCAGTGGCCTTGTCAGTGGCAAATATGTCACCGCCACGCTCACCTTCCTTGCTGGCCGAGCGCATGATGCCTGTTAGGCGTTGCATGGCCTTGCTTGCACCGCCAATGTCACCGACGGGGCCGCCTTCAGCGTAACCGCGTGTACGGATACCTTCTGCGGTCGCAGCGAGTTCGGGGTACTTGTCCACCATCCAGGCAGGCATCACGTACTCGCCGCCGTGGACCACGCCCGCAACGGTCTTATCGTTGCCGGAGGTAAAACCGCCGGAGGCGAAACCTTCAATGCCTGCGGCCTTGTAGGCGGCGGCCATCCGTTCTATGAGGCTTTCGGAAGTTTGAATGAGGTCGCGATTGTTCTGCACCAACGCGTCTACCATCTGCGGGCTCAGAGAATAATTCGATGATGCCGCAGCGGTCGCGGTTTCTCCCGCTTCAATCCTTCTAAATTGATCTATCGGCGCGTTGCTTGCTCCATAGCCCACCGGTTCGGTGTTCCCACTTCCAGTAAGGAACGGAAGGGCAGCGTTATATACATTTTGCCCTTGCGCCGCAAGTGCTTTATTGCTTTTTGCTAAAGCGTCGTTTTTTGCCTTCTGCTCATTAGCATAAGCGGCGGCTTGAACAGAGTCTGTCGGTGCCGCTAACCCGAAGGTAACGTCTCTACTCTCCGGCGTGCTGGAAGTTTTTTGCTGCGGTACGCCTCCAAATATCTCTGGGTGATCTGCGCCTATGGCGTCTATGGCTTCCTTTGCGCCCCATAGTGCTAGACCAGCGGCTGCTCCGTAAACTCCCACCGGGCCTAATGCTATAGCCACCCGCGCAATCGCTGGCGCAAGTTTTACCATAGCGTCGAATATGCCTTTGCCCGCTATGGCCGTTAACGCACCGCCAATGGCCGCTATGGCTGGTTCCGCACCATCAGGAATTAGATCATCCCACAGCCCCTCGAAACCTTTTTCCTCAACTATAGACAGCACGTGTTCTAAGCCGCTGTTTAGGCCGGATATGCGCTCTTGCAGGTTAAGGGCATCTGCTGCGTACTCGCCGTACCTGCCAAACAAACCACGCTGCCCGAAGGCCAGGTCTTTGGTGGTGGAGATAAGGCCGACGACGGAACGACTCTGTTTATCCATCAGACCGCCGAATTTCTTCGACATACCGGATACAAGCCCGTCCATTGCACGGCTTACAGGTATGGCACCCTGCTCGGCGAGTTTCATTGCTTGCGGTACGGTGGTGCCAATCGCTTCGGCTAGAAGTTCGTAAGCCGGGACACCGGCCTCCGCTAGTTGCCGCATTTCTTCTGCGGAAACCTTCTGCTTGGCCTTCATTTGGCCTAATGCGCGAGTGATTCTCTCAATGGTTTCTGTGCCGCCACCTAACCCTGCCGCAGCGTCTCCTACGGCCATTAAAGTTGGTGTTATTGATTCGGCAGCAAATCCATAAGCGAGCATTTGCTTTGCGGCAGTTTGGACGCCCTCATACTCAAAAGGCGTTTTCTTGGCAAACTCCCACATATCTTCCAGGAACGCTTGCCCTTTTTCGGCACTGCCAAGCATAGTTTCAAAGGCAATCTGCGCCTGCTCATATTGCCCGTAGACGCCGATAGCTTTCACGGTCGCCCCGGCTACTGCCACAGTACCCGCCACAAGTGCCGCCGCCATTGCTTGCGATGCTCTTGTGGCAGCGTTATAGTCTTTCTGCCGCTGTTCGGCTCGCTTGGTCGCGGCAGCAGTCTCGTCCAGTTCTTTCTGTATCTGATTGTGAGCGCCCACGAGCCGTTTCATTGACTCGTGGTTACCGTCCAACCCTTTGCGGGCAAGGCTGGTCATGGCACGTTCTAGAGCCGCCGCTTTGGTGGCGTTACCCGACTCGCCCTTACCTAGTGCTTGCATTGCCGTTTCGGTAGCACGCAGGCTGTTCTGCGCCCGCATCATTGCCTGTTCCATGCCTTTGGTTTCGGCATTCACGACTAGCCTTAACTGCCCGATGTCTGCCATGCCGTCACCTACTTCTTTTTGGGCTTAGGTTTTTCTTGATTGCGTAATAAAGCCAACCCCAGCCAGTGAATGTATTCCCACTCACTAAG
>JBAYXX010000171.1:0-5211 GCA_041673345.1 Kiritimatiellia bacterium | reverse complement strand
GCATAACAGCACTGGGCGCGCAGAGTGTGCAGGCCGCTGAAAAAGTGATTGCCGGGTTTGATGAAACCGATGCCGGCAAGCTTAAAGACAAGGGCTGGAAGGCTGTCTCTGACCGTAAGATCAAGGTTGGCATCGCGGGTTATGGGGTCTGCAGGTTCGGGGCCTCCTTCGGTTTTCAGAATCATCCCAACGTGGAGGTGGTTGCCGCGACTGATCTTGATCCAGCCAAGTGCGCGGAGCTCGCTAAAGTGGTTGGGGCAAAGAAGACATATGCTTCCTGCGAAGAGATGTTTGAGAAGGACAGGGAGATTGAGGCTGTCTTTATTGCCACCGATGCTCCGAGTCACGCGCGGCTTTGCATTGCGGGTCTGAAGTGTGGTCTGCACATGTGTTCAGCGGTTCCAGCTGTCTTTGGTCAGGAGCAGCTCGCGCGTGCTGATGAGCTCTTTGAGACAGTTAAAAAGACGGGTTTGGTTTATGCACTGTTTGAAACCACAGCCTTTCGTCCTCAATGTTATGCCATGCGCGAGATCTATAAAGCAGGAGGATTTGGAAAACTGATTTACAGCGAGGGCGAGTATTATCACTACTCGAACAAACATATCGGGTCTTATAATAACTGGCGTGTGGGTGTTCCGCCGCAGTATTATCCCACGCACTCCAATGGGTTTTACACCTGCGTGACAGGTGGCTCATTTACAGAGGTAAGCTGCATGGGTATACCGAGTATTTTGCCTGATTTCCAACCTGCCAATAATCAGTTTAAGAATCCGTTTGCCACCGAGGTCGCGCTTTTCCGCACCAGCGAGGGCGGTATGGCTCGTATGGCCGTGAGTTGGGATATGCCCGGTGCGCATGGAGAGACGGGCCGTATCTATGGACAAAAGGGATGCTTCAATGCCAAATATAGCGGCCAGGTTGATGTAACAAAGGTCGGTCAGGCTAAGCCGAATTTGCCGCCCGGTATGCCGGCTGGCGGGCATGGTGGATCGCACGGTTATTTGACCGAAGATTTTATCACGTCGATTCTGCTTAAGCGCAAACCTTGCGTGGATGTGGCCTGTGCGCTCAACACCACGGTTTCGGGAATCTATGCCCATATGTCGGCCATGAAAGACGGTGAAACCTTAAAGATTCCGCAGTACAAGTTGTAGTGCTGGGAGTTATCCTTTTTCGTGCATATTTTTAAACTACGAAATACCTAGCGCAGCATAGCCGCAACCAATTTTTTATCTCTCACAGAGGCACAGAGGTCTCTGAGTCTTTTCAGAGTTTCCCCAGCAAAGGTTCAATGTGTAAAGCTGGTGCTCGGCGTTCCCTGGTTTTCCACATTTTTCACCTCTAAGATTTTTTACCTTAAAAAAATGCACTCCTACCTCGCCGCGCCTCAACGTGAGAAACCTTTAGCAGCGAATTTTTATCCCGCTAAACGAAGCGTATATCAGAGGGCTAAACTACTCTGAGAACTCTGCGACTCTGTGAGAGATAATTTATCAAGTAAATCCTGTTAATCCTGTAATCCTGTCTAAAAAAGAATTTGGTTGTCTGCCTGTACGTTGCACGCAGGCGGCTATGCTGCGCTAGGCTCTTTGTGGTTAAAAACCAGTTACGCCTCATTCGCGTAAAGCCGCAAGTTAAAAACCTTCGTGTTCTTCATTGGGTCAGGCATTGGATGCATCTGCGAATCAATGCAATAATCCACCGTGTAACGGCGGATGTACTTTTAAGTATGTCCTCCGCTATGCGGTGGACAACAATGATTTTGAAGGTTATCCGGTAACATGCATCAATTCGCGGATGCGCCCTCAGGCATTAGATGACGAGCGAAAAACTATCACGCTACCACCCATTTTTTACCTTAAATGCAACGCAGCGCACCCTCTTCGGTCACACCAACTCACCTTCAAATGCTCTCTGCAAAATAGATTGGCGGAGATGGGTGGCGCGTTGGAGGTTGGGCCGTTCGTATTTGCGGACCGCTACCCCCTCCTCCAGAGGTGAAAGCTGCTGCTCGATCTCAGCCACAATTCGCAGCTGTTCGGGGAGAGGGGGAACGGGGATGGGAATTTGTGCGGTTTTTTTTCCTGACAGCTCACGAAAAGTCGTTCCACTAACCATTTGAACGGCAAGCTGTCGCGCATGTTGAAGATAATAAAAGGCGTAGTCAGCCATCACATCGTCGTTCAGCACGAAACCCTTGACCCCTTGATTGGTTGCTAGGGGCGTCGAGGCAATCGCAACACATCCAATCGGAGCCCGTGTGCTGAAAAGAACCGCTCCTGCGGGGAGGAGACGAGCGCCCGAATTAGCCAACCCCTCTTCCGAAATGTTGTGAGCCCCATAAGAGATGGTTTTATCAGTATGTTTTGACAAATCCGCAGGAGTAATCCACGGAATATTTCCAGCAAAATACTCAGGCCGATCTGTCCGGGGGGTGCTGCCTCCTATGATGGTAGCCACATCACCCATTCTGCGCCACATCCAACCGCTTGGAATTGACCACGGAGCATCCGGTGCTGTCACAGAAGAATCAGGCCGTAAGGATAGCGTTCTTTCGCTCAATCTCTCAAGCATCCATAGCTTTTCAGCAATAGGCTTAGCAGCAAGCTTCTTTCTTAAAGCCTGTTTGTCATTTAATATAGTTTGTAATGGATTGTCCATGCTAAGAACCAAATTGCTGTTTAAATAGACGCCACTTCTGGCCAAGATCGTATTTAGTCAACAGGGTCTCAAAAAATACCATGTCGAGAGCATCTTCTTCAATAAACTGACTGAGTCTAAGTTTGTCCTGGATAAAAATATCCACATCCATTGTAGAGGCGGGCTCAATGTAAAAGGTTGCTCCGACAGCACCTCCAATGGCGTATGAACTTATAACCCCGTCTTCTTCCATACGGTTGACGATTTCTATTACCTCTCGAATTCTCATTTATATCCTCCTTGCCGATTCATTATCGCGGGAGTTTCTTTAAAGCTAATCACTCCCCTACAATTGAGAATAAAACAACAACTGCATATTAACCTAAAGCCGCTTTCCACCGCAACTAAATTAAGTTCTTAGCGCCTTGGCGGGGAATAAGTTTTTTACCACGAAGGCACGCAGAGCACGAAGTTTTTGCAAAAAACCACGCGCCTTCAACGGTTCAAGCTTACCGAAGACACTCGACGATTCCGATTCCATCGGGAGTGTCCGCTTGGAATCTGGAATTACATTACTACTCCCGCGATTTTCAGCTTCTTGCAAAGCGAAAAGTTACTTAAGCCGTTTTGTCCTCTCAATAATTAATGAGTGGTATCGCTCTTTCATTTCAATACTGCAAAACCCCTGCTCAATTAAGCTGACAGCATGATCCAGGTTACGAAATATTCGCTCCAGGGCATTCTGGATCTGAACCTCTGTCAAACGCAGAGTTGACCCAAACCGTAAGAAATCGTTTACGTTTAGTTTGTTCTTCTTGCCATTGATCGTCAAAGCGCTCTCTTCCATGTCCGCTGGCAGAAGCAAGTTTGTTGGCAGCAGATCATACGCCGGTGAGAGACTAACCTCTCCGCCCAGTGTATATAGAAGAGAAAAATTCTTTAAGTGCATATCTGAGTTGCCTGTGAGAAAGCAAAATAGGGTCAGTTCAAAAAGGCGCAGTGTGTCAAAAACAGGATTAGTGCAGTATTTGAGAACCGCCTTCCCAACTTGCTCCATTGAACCTCGATACTTCTGCTCGGTGACACGATCAGTCAGCTGACACATATCCTCCATATGCAGTTTTTCTCCCCTTTGACGATCCATGCGCCGGGTGATATATGACCTCTGCCCATCATCCAAGTTTATCAGACCGCACTCGGCGGTGGCAATACCCAGTTTCGAGGCCATCCGCATTGTCAGATGTTCAAGCTCCGGCATATTTGGATATTCCCTAACCGGCGGTTTTAATATAAAGCCCCCCGCCATGGAAACCAGCGTAAAACGTGCTGGACGGGATGTACCTTTACTTTCAAGATGTAAGGAAAGCTTTGGCTGCACACCTGGAACTGCCACCTGTTGCCGGATTATGCTCTCAGCCATTTCGTTAAGCTGACTCCAGGTATAGGGCAGCTCCGGCGGGATAGAGGCGCTGAAAAGCTTTTTGCAGCAAGCGGGGTGATAAACGGATTGCCCTGATTGCAACGTTTGAAGGCAGATGTAGCATTTTTTTTCACTGTTCACTTAACACCCCCTCTCGCAAAACACTTACAGCGCCAATGCAGTCGCGGCAACAAGCCAAAAGAAGCCCCATTCTATCACGAGGGTCAAGTTTCCAAGTCTGCTCAGCAATATCAAGCAGCCACCCTTCGGGGATTAATCCATCAAAGAACGGAAAGAGGCGTTTATCTGTATATGGTTGTGGTGTCAAAGGCAGCGACAAGCTGATGGGAACAGCATCAGGGAGGGCAAGGTATTCATTGCTGTACTGAAAAGTATAGCCGAAATCGTTTTCTTCCAGAGTCCCTGTAAATTTATCAAGAAGCTGTATTTTAGCCCTCCTCATGCTCAACCTCCAGTCGGAAAGCCACTGGCTCCATCCTGCGCCCAAACAGCATCAGCACCTGATTAACCTTATCCAGTCTTAAAGATTGCTTGCCCTGCTCAAGCTCTCTGATAAAGCGGAGACCGACCCCTGCACGATCCGCAAGATCATGCTGAGTCAGGCCAAGTGTCTTACGCCGCTCTTTAATAAAGTCAATCAGAGGCTGTGTCATAGTGTCACCTATCGGGTATAAAGTTGATTTGCCTGAAATATATCATACCCTCTCGGGTACAGCAAGTGTGAAATTGGTGTTTTTATACCCGCAAGGGTGTTTATTGCTGTTTAACACAGTGAGCGGTTGGGCACAGAAGAGAAACGATCAAATCTTTACACATCGGGTTGGCTGTTCCGACATCACCGAACTCAATAGCCGCTGGGCATAAGGGTCAAAACGGTTGCACTATAATTTTTTCGCCCGCGAAACGAAGTGTAGCGTAGTAGGGCTGAACCGAAGGTTCGGCAATGACCGAAGGGAATGGCAATCTCCGCGAATATTGCGCTTTGAATTTTTTCTCCACGTTGCGGAGTCGTTAATCACTAAAAATTTAAAGCGCAGAGTCCCGTGTTAAAATTGCAAGTCATGTTTTAAGAGTGATCTTATGATAAGGGTATTTCAAGCGATTAGCGACCCTGCGTAGCAGGGATGAAA
>JBAYXX010000170.1:0-5281 GCA_041673345.1 Kiritimatiellia bacterium | reverse complement strand
TACCGAAGAGCACGCGCCGTACCGTTAAAAGCCAGGGCCGTTGCCCCAGCTCGGAGTGTAAGCCGGGGCTGATTCGTCTTTCTTTTTCAGTGCTCCAACGCCCTCAATAATTTGTGGCGGCTTGCGCGGGTCGTAGTCGTCATCGTATTGAATCTGTTGTGGCTTGGTGCGCATAGCGCCAAGGCCGGGTACAACTTCCGGCAAATCACGTTTTGGCGGTTCAGGCTCCGGAGCTTTCTTTTTCGTTGGTGTAATCGACGCCAGCGCAGCATCCATTGATGCAACCCCGACCGGTGGCAAATTCTTTGCCACCGGAACCCGCGCAACCTGCGCGGGTGGTATGTAGTCTGTAAGGATTTCTTCTGCGATTTCGTTGTCCAGCTCTTGAGCCTTTGCAATAGCTTGCGAAGCCTCATGCTGTGCCTCTGCTGCTGCTTTTAGATTGCGTTGCTGCTTGGCTTTGCGCACAGCAGCGTTACGCTCCTGAACATCGCTTGAGGGGTTTTTTCCCTCCGGGATTTCACGTTCCCATTCAAGCCCCCTGTCCTTGTAGCTGCGGTGGTCGATGCGTTCATCGAGTCCCGCTTGCTCGAATTGTGAATTGACAGCAGCAGCCCAACGCTCGCGCCGACGCTCTACTCGTTGTCTGTTCGCTTCTTGCGTGTTGTTCTTCGTTCCCCATTTCACCTCACCATTTTCAACAGAAAATGTGCGGTCTGACTCGTAAATGTGCGCGTGGAAATTACCTCTTTTGAAATGGAGCGCAGCAACGCAATAAAGACCCTCCGCTTTTGCTTGTTCGCAGAATTGGCGAACGGCTTCAATATTTTGTTCAATCGTTAGTTCATGTTGCAGCGCGACCTCGTATTCTTTTCCTAAAGTCGCATCCTTCCGTCTTTCAAACGCATCAACTGCTTGGAATACGTCGAGATGATTTTGGAAAGGATCGTCGCAAGGCGACACAGTAAATGCGACCATTTTTTCATGGTCTGCATCGTCATGCCGCCCTTCTTGTTTGTGTTCTTTTCCGTCCCATGGATCAGTCCCATTCTGATCCAGCATGTATGCACCAAGGCCGGTTGCGCTGTGTCCCTTGCTTCGTTGTAAAAATCGACATTTCATTAGATAAAGCGCCATTGTTTTCTCCTTGGTCATTTTTCGGTTTCCGGTTATATCCATGCTTCGGTTTTAGCCCTCTGCAAGAGCGCGTGTTGGAACAACACTTAAATGCGCTCGTCCGAGGGCAAACATGGAAATCACCATGAAAGGCAAAAACAGCAAAGCATAATTTCAGCTTGTGCACAAGCGTGAAATGTGCTTTTCTAAAAAACAGGCAATAACCAAAAGGAGAAAATCATGGAAAATCAAACCACAGAAAAGGCACTTTTCAAGTTGCCGGAGACGCAACGAGAATTTGAAAAGGATTTTGCCGAAATCCAGAACAAGCATGGATTGTCAGAAGGCGCATTAGAGAGAATTCGCAAGCTGACAATCGAAAAACATCAACAGCGCGAAAAGGCAAAAATTTCTCAACGCCGTGCAAATGCAGCACTAGCAAAAGCACAGCAAACAGCGAAGGCGCAAGAACGTCGAGACGACACGCGCCGCAAGATCATCGCGGGGGCATTGCTACTGTCCATGCAGAGCGATGCAGCATGGAAGCGTGTGATTGATGACATGTTGAACACGATTCAGCGCGATGCTGACCGGGCGCTGTTCGGCTTGGAGCCGCTTCCCAAGCCTGATGTGGTTACACAGGAACCACAACAGGAGACTACAGAAGCGGTGGAGACGGTTGCAGAGGTTCCACAGGAACCGCAAGCAGAAGACGAACAACAGGAAGTTGCCGAAGCTGTGGAAGAGGAACCACATCCGCATGCAAGGAAATTTTCCTTCGACCATCTAAAGCACTAAATCGAGAAACAGCAAAGGGGCTTCGGCCCCTTTTTTGTTTTCAATTCTCTATATTTCGATTTTAATCGTGTTTTGTAGTGAAGTGAGGCATTGACTCGTCTTTTATGCTTTGTTCGATTTTTGGGTGGTTTTTTTGGGTTTTTTGGTGTGTTTGGATTGGTTTGGGTGTTGGGGTTTTGGTTTTGAAGTGATGAGTTTTTATTTACTAAAGACAAAGAGTTAAAGTCAAAAACCGCACGCTCGCGCACGCGTAGGGTTTATATACGTAGTATATAAACCCCAAAAGGGCAAAAAAAAGACGAATGAAATGTTCGGCTAGTCGAACTTTTTGTTCGTTACTTCGAACTTTCACTTGACCCAAATGTAATTCCATGGTGAAAATAAAAATGCCCGCTGGTCAGGGCGGGCATAATGGTGTTGCATGGAACCTAAGCAAGTCCATGTTAACACCGCCCATCAAAGAAATCAAATGGAAAGGTGATTGCCATGGAAGAAAAAGATTTAAGGAAGATGCCCGGTAAAGTTACTGAAACAGCAGGCGGAAAAACACTCTATAAGCCGCCAGAACATCGCACGGTGAATTTCATGTATTACACAATTCAAAACCTAGACGACATTGGCGTTTCATTACTCATGAAACGAATGCTGCATTCAAAATCATTTATCGATTCATTAGTTTGGGAAGTTTTGAAATCCTGTGTATCTGTGCAGACCGGACTGTCTGTTATCAAACAGGCTGACATGATAAAAAAATGCAAAAACTGGGGAGCTGAAGTCAGCAAGTCCAGTGTTTCAGAGTCCATGAAACGTATGCAATCGGTTATGCTGATTGATAATCAGAAGGTTCCAGAACTGGTCCGCGAGTATTACAAAAATGGCATCTGGAACGGTTACATCATGAATCCAGATGTCGTGGTTTGCGGCGACCACTCACGTGCCCGCAGGTTGTGGAAAGAAGCCGGCGAACAGAAGCAAAAATCGGAAGAGATGAAAGCAAAATTGCTGACAGAGCAAACCATCGAGCGTGTTCGTCAGCGTGTTGCAAGCGGTGAAGAGACGAGTATTGCAATTCATGAAGAGCTTGCAACGATCAAAGACAATGATATGCGGCACCAAGTGCGCTGGACGGTCGAAGACGCCTTCTGACCTTTACACGTTGTGGCGTAAAGTGTCGTAGAATTGTCGTAATGCCGTGTCGTAACGACCAGCAGATATGCGGGTTGTGATGGTGCGGTGGATCAAAAAAAGTCTCGTAAGCCATTGAAAAACAAGGCTCCGTAAAAAATGGAAATATCCATTTTAAGTTAGAGCTTAGTCTTCGGGACGCAGGGGCCGGAGGTTCGAATCCTCTCACTCCGACCAGCACCTAGAAAAAGCTCTTGATGAATCAAGAGCTTTTTCTTTTTCACACTGCTGCACATCAATTGCGCGACAACGTTCCGCACACGCTCCCCCTGAAAGCGTTCACATGCCCCGCCGCCTGATCTACCTGATCGTCTTCATCGAAGGCTTTTCCTCACTCGGGGCGGAAATCGTTGCGCTGCGCCGGTTGCTACCGCACATCGGCAGCGCCATCACCGTCACTGCACCGACCATTGCCCTGTTTCTGCTTGCACTGGCGCTGGGCTACGCTGCCGGCGGCCGGGTCAGAGGCGCATTTCTGGACGTCGTCAGACGCAATTTCCTGTTCGCGGCGCTGCTTGCAGGTTGCGGCCTGTCTGCCGTGGCAGTCGACACCCTCTTTGCCAGCGCCCCAACTGCTTTTGCCTACCTGCTGCTGGTCGGCGGCATCCTCTGCCCAATCGCCTGGCTGCTCGGCCAGACTGTCCCCATCCTCACCAACCTGATGCACACCGAACTGACCGGCGAGGCGAGCGGACAGGCGCTGTTCTGGTCTACCCTCGGCTCATTCCTCGGAGCGCTCGGATTATCGCTGCTGGTCATGCAGTGGCTGGGCGTCTCGGCCGCCGTACTGCTAGTTGCCGCAGCCCTGCTCGCCGGCCTGCCGATGCTCGCCGAACGACGCCTGCCGGCAGCGTTGCTTGGCCTGGCTGCGTTGCTGCCCATCATCGGCATCAATCTGCCCGCCACCCAGGTCAGCGACACCGCCTATGCCGAATATCGGGTCGAACCACTCTCCCGTCCGGGCGACAACGATGCCCGCGCCTTCTGGGTCAACAAGTCGCTAGCCTCATTGACCGATGCCTCCACCCCACCCCGAACGACCCGCTACATCGCCCATCTGCGCAGCATCCTGCTCGACGAACTCGAGTTCCGCGAACGCGACATCCTCGTCCTCGGCGCCGGTGGCTTCACGCTTGCCCAGGACGAGCCGCGCAATCGCTACACCTATGTCGATATCGACCCCGCCATCCGCGCCATCGCCGAGCAACATTTCCTGCGCCAGCCAGCCGCAGGAGAGTTCATCGTCGATGATGCGCGCCGTTTTGTCGCCACCACCGAACGTCGTTTCGACGCCGTCGTCGTCGATGTCTATAGTTCGCACACCGCCATTCCCGGCCACCTCGTCACCCGTGAATTCTGGTCCGCCACCCGCCGCGCCCTCAACACAGAGGGTGTCCTGCTGGCCAACCTGATCCTCGACGGCAAGCTGGAATCAGCCTATGCGCGTAATCTGCTGGCAACGGTGGAAGCGGTCTATGGACGTTGCGCCATCGACGTCCTGCACAAGGGCAAGCCTATTGCGAATGTGGTTCTGAGCTGTTTTGCCAGCAGCCAGCCAAGCAGCGCCCGCATCTACATCGACGAAAAAAATCGCGTCGACCTCGACCGCAGCAGCCACTGAAATCTGCGCAGCCCATCTTTCCGGCATGCAGCCGTTCTGGCGCAGTTGAATTCCAAACTCGGCGCCCGCAATCCCCGCCGTGCAGACCCGGAAATGGAAACGGCTTCCACGAGGGAAGCCGTTTGAATCTGGTAGGCCGTGTAGGGGTCGAACCTACGACCAACGGATTAAGAGTCCGCTGCTCTACCAACTGAGCTAACGACCCAGATTTCACGCCAAGCACTGGTCTCAGCAGGAAAGGTCGCCATTTTACGGATCGTCGCCGGGAGCGTCAACATCTGCCGCCCACTTTTTTACACTCCACAGCGCAGTACCGCAGCCATCAGCGGAACACCACCGTCTTGTTCCCGTGCACCAACACTCGATCTTCCAGGTGATAGCGCAGACCGCGCGCCAATACGGTTTTCTCGATGTCCTTGCCGTAGCGCACCATGTCTTCCGGCGCATCCGAGTGGTCAATGCGGATCACGTCCTGCTCGATGATCGGACCGGCATCCAGCTCGCTGGTCACGTAATGGCAGGTAGCCCCGATCAGTTTGACGCCGCGTTCGTAGGCCTGGT
>JBAYXX010000169.1:0-5331 GCA_041673345.1 Kiritimatiellia bacterium | reverse complement strand
GGGTATAGTGGGCGGGGTGATTTCCGTCGGCACCGGGGAGCTGACCCTGCGATAGATATACCACCTCGGAGTCGGCGGGGTTGCTGGGCCATTCGTTGTAAGCTGTGACAATACCATCGCGGGCGATAGTGTTTGTAATGTAACAGCAATTCCAGAGGTTGCTGCTGAAGGTGCCATCGGAATATTCAGTGGAGATGAGGCGGTCATCGCTGTTATAATAGTTTTCTTCAGACTCAAGCAGGACATCGTCAGCCTCTTCGCCGTTATAGAGATATTTTTCAAGTGCAATGGTGCGTCCGTAGTTGGCATCAATATATTCAACGTCATAGGTGCTTTTATCTGCAATGCCCTGGGGGCTGTCTGTGGTGCCGTTGTGGGTGGTGATGATCAGCTCGCCGTTGACCTGATCAAGGTCGTATTCGTATGTTGTCTGTGTGTTGTCGGGGTTCTGCTGGATGAGCGGGCGGCCCCGCAGGATCAACGCGTTCGCGGGATGATCGGATATGGAGATAGTGACGGTTCTCTGATTGGCAGCATCGTTGATGGCTGAACCTTGCGAGGCAGCGCGGATGGCGATGTGTTCGAGAGTCAGGTGCTCTTCGTTGCCTCCGCGCTTGTAGATGTGCCACTCACGGGCAGTAAGAATGGCGTTGCCGTTTTCGATAATATATTTCTCGGTTTTGCGCGGTTTACGGGAGTCTTTTGAGCTGCGGGTGTCGTCGGTTCCATCTAGCGGGGTGTAGGAGTTTAACTCAGCTGTGCAGGAGAGTCCGGCTATGTTTTTTAAATCTTGAATGGTGTCGATGTCGTTGCGGCTCTTCATAGCGGCGGAGTGGGCTGAACCATTGAGCGGCCCTGCGCTGAGTACTTTGCGCCCACGGTCGTCACAGAAGTGGTACTCCCATGGCGTGTCGTCACCGTAGCGCAGTTTGAGGCTGCCATGCAGGCGGCTGCTCTGGTTGTCGCTCCAGTAAAGGGAGCTTTGTGTCAGGTAACAGCTGGCGTATCCATCCCATGTTTGCTGCCAGGTGATGCGCGTGACTGCGCTGTCTCCCATACCCATGACACTTCGTTTGATCGCTGTTGCTGCAAGTGTTTTTCCTGCGTGGTCTTTGAGTACTGTGGCCTCGTAGCGCCAGCCATTAACTTCAAGATCGCCGGAGAAGGTAAGAGTTTTCGAAAAATGTCTGAGATTATCTGTTTTGATCCATGCGCCGTTCTCCTGATTATAGGTGTGGGTTTCGGAGAGAACGACCGATGGCTGAGTGCTGCCAGTCCGATTTTTGCTCTTGATGATATGGACTATATTTGAATTGTTGCCAGGATTGGTGATCTCCCACATATGATCGTAGCCGCCCTCTGAGTTGTAGAGCTTGATGCAGACTCCGCTGCTGATGTTCTCGATGGTGCGGAGCAGAGGACTTCCATTCGGTGCCGAGCTGATGATAGAGGTCACGCCGTTGGTGATGGATATATCCACATCGGGCCCGCTCAGGATCTGGAAGATGTTGGTGGTTATGGGCACGGGAGTTTCAAACGCGAACCAGAGGTAGCCCGAGACCTGATCGTAACCCGGCTCACCCAGTTTGACGCGGAACTTGAGAGAGCCCTGCTGCGGTCCGTCGCTGGAACAGTCGCAATCATCGCAAGTTTCGTCCGGCGGTGAGCTACTCTCATAATCTTGCTCTTCCTCATCTTCTTCGGTTGGTTCGCAGTGATGCCAAATGCACTCACCGAATATATTGATGTCGATATGGTTGTCATCTGAACACTCGCAATGCTGTGTACAACCTCCTGCGGGTGCTTCCAGAGTTGTGACTCCGTAAGTCTGAGGGTCGGGGCTGTCGAACGAAACACCGTTGAGGGTGATATCCACAAAATCGCAGTCAACCCCAAGGGATACCTCAATCGAGCCGCTCAGGGTGCCAGTTGCCTCAGCATTGTTGCGCCAGGTACGACGCGTTGCAGAGGAGTTGAGCGGGTAGGGAGAGGAGAGCGCACCAAATGGGCGACCAACGGTTATGCCGTTTTTGAATTTAACAACCGGGTTGTAGAGCAGGATGCTGACCGGCAAATTGCCCGCAGAGGCAGGCAGCTCTCCTGTAGCGGGGCTGAGTGCTGTCAGGTACCCAGTGCGGTTTTTTGAGAATACGGGGTATATCTTTGAGTTGGCATATGGAGGCTGAGCAAGCTGCTGCCATACATCCGGGCTGACAGTGGACTCATTGTGAGGCATGGGGTTGTTGATTGAGAAGGGCAACGCTGCCGCCTTAGGCTCGGCGAGTATCGATGTTGCATATCGTTTGTTGTCGTGAGTTACGACTTTTATATTGCCGGCCTCTGTGAAGGTGAGTTCGGGAGTCCAGCGGATCAGGTAGAGGGGTTTGGGGCAGTAAACATACCCATTGGTACGCGATGCGTCGAGGGTAAAGGTCAGGGAGCTGACAAGATTGGTGCCCAGCTCCAGCCAGAGGCTGTCAGAGGCGGGCGAACTGATTGCGCCCTGCTCCAGATTGACAAGGTTGCTGGACCTCCAGGTTAGTGAGAGACCATCAAGCGACCAGGGTGCCCCCGCGTTTATATCGGATGAGATAAAAAACTGCTGCCATGGAGAGGTGCGGGATATTTGCAGCGTACGGGTCAGGATGTTGGTGAGGCCCTCCGGCAGCTGCATGGAAAACGCGGGGGCGATCTGCCATACATCGTAGCCGACACTCTGCACACCGCTGGTCACAGCAAACCCGGGAGACGGTACGGCAAAGGGATCAGTCGCTGTCAGTAGGTTGACAATGTTGGCCATGCCATCGGAGGTGTAATCCCCATAGGCATTATCTGTTGCTCCGGTTGACCCCAGCCACGCCATCTCCCAGCTATCAGGCAGTCCGTCACCATCATCGTCGGTGGTGTTAAAGATAAGCGCCTGTCCCGGGGCCTCGGCCCCATCAGGTATGCCATCTCCATCTGTGTCAGGGTTGTTCGGATTAGTTCCCAGCTCAACTTCCTGAGCATCGCTGAGACCATCAAGGTCTGTATCCGGCATATGCGGATCTGTATTATAGATGAATATTTCCGCGCTGCTTGTGAGTCCGTCATTATCATGATCTGAAATTGCGGGGTCGAGATAGCCAAAATATGTCCAGTAAAGCTCGAATACCTCAGGGGTGGAATTTGTGGAGCTAAAGCGCAGTGACTCGCCTCCCTCGGGGGTGTTAGCTTGAAGCCCCACCAAGAAATTGGTAAGAGTCTGAGAGTTGACAGTGTTCGAACCCAGCAGGTAGCGATAGATGATGTCCTGGTTGGCAAGCACCTCCATCTGGAAGGTAACGGGGTTGTTAGTTTGTCGGCCAGCATAGAGGTTCTCCCAGGTCATGTAGTAGTTGGTTGCTGACGCTGCATACCACACGCGGCTTTCAGGAGGGATAATACTCAATGGACCATGCAGCACCGCCGCGTATGGAATTAAAGAGCCGTCAGGCAGTCCATTGGTGCTGATAAAGGGCGCGCCCTTAACAGCATCAAACGAGAGCGTTCCGCTGCTGGAGACCCATAGATCCGAGGCGGTGTTGGTTGAGTAATGGACCGGAAACTGCGGGTCAAGCTTGAGGTGCTGCACATCATCATGAACCCCGTAGGCGAGCCAGTTGGAAACAACAGTGTAGTTATCGGGGTACCGTAGCCATGAGACAGTTCCAGTTGAAACCTGGGTAAGCGCGTAACCGTTAATCATTTGAGCATGCGTCAGCTCAGGGTTTTCAGAGCTCATCGGGGCATCTTCGGTGTTTATACCTCCTGAGAGCAATGACTCCGTGGATGGATCCAGCCACTCCGCCGAACGAGAAATTGTTGATGCGGCAGGATCACCTGTGTCCTTTTTTTTCCCGCCGCCGTAGAGCGTCAGCCCGCCGACCAAGATAACAATAGCGAACTTCTCATAGAGATAGCGTTTATGCCACTGACGTGAGAGCTGGCGGATCAGTTCACGGGTGGCCGTTGATTCATATAGGGCTGCGATAACATACAGAGAAATCAGCCCGAACAACAAGCCAAGCAGAGAGCCCTTTGAAAACATCTTTAACTCCTGTCTGTTTCATCAGCAAGCAAGATGCTTGCACTACTCCATTATCACTTTTACAGTAACTTCTCAACAACCCGCTTTGATGCTCGCTTTTTAGAAGAGTTAAAAAGTAGCACAGCCGTCTCGGCTGTGAATTGCGTACCAAACACAGGCGGGACGCCTGTGCTACTTTAAAAATTACAAACTTCGTCTCCCCAAACGCGCAGCGTTTGTTACTGTAGCAGCGGGCTCATAACCATAAACTTCGCAATGCGTTCGCATAACCTTCGCATATTGAATAGCCTCATATGGTTGCTTCAGAAAGCTGCTTTAGCGGATTATAATTTTCGATCCATCATCAGTTAGAACTACCCTAACTCCATCCAGCGGATCTTCAACATACCCTCGTCTGGTGAGTTTCATATCTTTCCAAGTGGGACGCAGCCAAGCAGCTGTGGCGGGAGCAGAGAGATCCAGTCCGGGAAATTGAAAAGGTGTGCCATTGTCCATAAACGTGAGCGACTGCGGAACTCCGGAAGCATCATAGCGAATTGCCAAGCGTAGCTTTTTTGTGCCTGTTTTGGCGAAATCATTGGTGCAGGTATAGGTGCGGCGCAGACCGCGCTCACGCAGAAACCAGGTGCCGCAACTGATGCCGAGGATAAAGTCGACATTCTCGGCTGGCAGCTCTCCTTCGTTGTCGGAGCATCCCATGGCTATCTCATAATTATTTGAGAGCGTTGATCCACCAAACTCCAGATCAATTGAAAAAAGGCGCACTTTATTCAGATCAACCGGTACTATCTTGATATGCCTGCTTGTTTCAAGGTCAGCACAACCAGAATCCGGCAGCGTCGATTCATTTACCGTAACCCCATTCGCATGGCCCAACACAAGCAAACAGCAACATAACCAGCATACAGACTTCATGACAAACTCCTGCTCAATTTGATTGAGCCTATTAAAACTGATTATTCATGAAAATGCAACATTAAACTGTGAAAAGTAATTCGGGCTGATTGTATGTGAATGTATTGGTTTCCACACCGACGATTGAGGTGATGGTATTCAAACGGTTTTTAGCCTCATAACCGAATACAATTTTTTGGACAGGATGAACCGGATTTATAGGACTTAAAATGAATTCAGCATAACGCCCATATTGATCATAACTGCGGGTGATGACTGCGAAGGCGTTGGTTTCGGTTATTTGTCTGCCCTTTGAATCGTAGCTAAACGTGGTTGTACAACTTCCATCCTCGACTTTGACAAGTTGT
>JBAYXX010000168.1:0-5393 GCA_041673345.1 Kiritimatiellia bacterium | reverse complement strand
GCAGCGTTTGTTACTAAAGCAGCGGGCTCATCACCACTAACCTTTCAGTGAGGGCGGAGAGCGTTCGCATATTACATTAACCCATTTGGTTACGGCGACCAGCTGCTTTAGTCAGATCAAGCGGCACAATCTCGATATGCTTGCTTGTTTCAAGGTCAGCAAACCCGGAATCCGGCAGCGTGGATTCATTTACCGTAACCCCATACGCATGCCCCAACACAAGGGAGCAACAAAACAGACAGTACAAAGATTTCATGACAAACTCCTCTGCAATATGATTGAAGCTATTAAAACTGATTCTTTACAAAAATGCAACATAAAGCTTTGGGATATTAACTAGGCGGCGTTGCCGCGTCAAGTCGTATCCAGGAAAAGTACATAATATTAAATTGTAATATGAAATGCGACAACACATTGGACAAAAAAAACGTCCCATGCAACAATACCCCCTCAACAAAATCCTTCAAAAAATTGGAGAAAGGAAAAGCCAAATGGAACAACTGAATTATAGCCGCCTGTCTGCTTGCTACGCTGTTTTGAGGTAAAAAATGTTGAGGTAAAAAATATTGGTAGCGCAGAGCCATGTGCTAAAATTAAAAGTTACGTTCTTTAAAAGTGATCTTATGATAAGGGTATTTCAAGCGATTAGCGACCCCGCGTAGCGGGGATGAAATACCCTTATCCTTTCGCGGAGATTCGCGGGCCAAAAACTCAGCTGCGCACCCATTTCGTACTTTTAGCGGTTAATGTGCTTTGTGCTTTCTAAACTTTTCATCTGCCATGGAAATATTCGAAGGAGAAATGGGTAGCTGTCAAGCATAATGAGGTTTGTCGCATTTAACGTTGCAATCCAGCCATCTGTGATCGGTGCAATAATCCACCGTGTAACGGCGGATTTACTTTAAGTATGTCCTCCGCTATGCAATGGACAACAATGATGTTGAAAGCGCTTAAAGCAGCATTTAAAACTGCTCTCATTTAACTGGTAAATTCATCTGTAAGCAGGATGCTTGCACTACTCCATTATCTCTTCCAGAATAACTTCTCAATAACCGATTAGAGAACCAAGCGGCATCATATAATTTGGTGCGCCGAATTATCCGCTCACAAACTGCCCGTCTCCGACCTCTCGCGCCTGTCCAACAGCGACCAGGGTTTGGAGGAGTTCTTCTACCCGATCTTGGCGGGCCTGCGTGAACTGGCGGGCAATGGCTTCCGCGGTGGCAGGGCTAGCCTGCTCTGTCAGGGCTTCGCGTAAGAGGAGCACCTGCTCAGGTAGGGATTTCGGCCAAGGGCGCTTGGCTGACTTGGCCTGTTTCTTTGCTGCAATAGGCGACGCAGACTCTGTGATTGCGAGTTCCCCTTGTTTGGAACCAGCACCTGCGGGGCATTGGTACTCCGGACGGAGCCAGCGAATTTCCCCCTGCGCCTCTTCGCGAGCTCGTACTGCGTTGAGCGCAACGAGACGTTCAAGGATCTCGCCATCGCTGAGTGTGGCAGGCCAGCCGTAGGCCGCGAAGACCGCCTGGTCGAGTTCATCGTGCAGCTGCTTGAGTACCGAGATCAGACCCTGCTCGTGGATGATCTTCTCTTTTGCAGCGAGTGCTTCGCCGCTGCGCAGCTTCTCCAGCACATTGTACATGCCAGTCATGGTCAGCTCAGGGTGCTGTTCCTGCTGCCGCTTGCGGTGGATGTCTAACTGCTCGGCTAAATTACGGATATTTGCCCTCTGCTCGTCACTGGCATCAGGGAAGGGGAAGGTCTCGAAGCAGCGCGTTTTGTTGTAAACGGGCGTTGGGCCGAGAATAGCACCCGTTGCCAATGCCCAGCAAACGTGGATGCGGCTGCTCAGAATGCCGAGATAATATGCGTCATCAGTGGCAATATTGATCAGTCTATTATCGGGCAAAATCGACTGATCCAGAAATGTGAAGAAGCGGTGCTTGGATGTTTCAACGGTCGCGATGAAACGGGAGAGCCCGGCGAGTGCTGGGCGAAAGTTACCGCGTGGCTCTCCATGGATCCACCATTTTTCAAGGTAGCTTTTACGCTTGTTCTGATCGCGTTCTGGTTTGACACGTTCCAGCACCCACTGATAAACCGCGGGGAACTGCTCTCGCACCTCGGCCTCTCTTAACCCAAAAAGATCAATGACCATCACTTCGCGCACTGCTGTCGTGAGATCACGTCCGTTGCGGTAAGCGCGAATGTGCTGGTCAAGACCAGCGACGCCGCCAAGTCCGAGTCGAGTGGCTTGCTCCCGTGTAACAATGAACCCGGAGCCAATCAGCTGCACACCGCGCGAACTTAATTGTTGGTTAGCCTGCAAAGGCAGTGCGCCCGCAACATCCGCGCCGATTGTCAGATCGCTCCAGATTTTACCTGTATTTGAATCAAGTTCTACAGCGTAGCCACCGCCGTCAGCGGGATGCTCAGAGATGACATGCTGTAACAGACCCTGATATTCGCCGTTGCTGGCTGTTGTCATGGCGATTCGTACAGCAGCGCCGTCAACAGAGTCCACCCAGGGGTGGTCGGGAATGGCGAAGAGCAGTGAGAGCGGCTCCTTGGCATTAATGTGTGTTTCGAGCACACGGCGGTTGAAGGTCTGGCGCAGACTGTTGGTTGTAATAAATCCGAAGCGTTGTATTTTGCCGGCGCGCGCGAGTTTGGCGGCGTGGTTCCACCAGTACATTACAAAGTCACTGGACTCGCCGACATCGCTGTGGACCTTGCGCACAGTATCGGTGTAGCCGTCGCCCAGAGCCTGGCGCATCAGGGCTGGGCCGATAAAGGGCGGGTTGCCGACAATGTAGTCGGTCTCGGGCCACTCGGCCTTACGGGGGTTGATGTATTTGTAAACAGGGGTGCGGGCGGTTTCGTCGGGTACCTCTTTACCTGTGATCGGGTGCGGCTTGGTGGTGCGGCCATCCCAGTGGGTGATTGGGTTGTTGTCGGCATCAAGCAGCGTCTCAACACTCTCCCATTCGACCAGTGCGTCGCGACACTCGATATTGCGGAAATTGCGGATAATGGGTTGCGCTGGCTGGACGTTGCCGCGGTTGCGGAAGTGCCATTGCAGCGCGCCGATCCTGAGCACCAGCTCGGCAATGCCGGCCGCGCGCGGGTTGACCTCAATTCCCAGCAGCTGATGCGGACCCACGGTCTCGCCTGCCAGCTCCAGTACAGATTGGCGTTCGCCAAAAGAGTCCAGTGCGTCGAAGATCTCACCCTCAATGCGCTTGAGGTGTTCGAGTGTGACATATAGGAAATTGCCGCTGCCGCAGGCAGGGTCGAGTATACGGATGTGGACCAGCTTGCGGTGGAATTTCTTGACCTCGGCAATGGCCTTTTTCATCTCACTCTGATTTGCAAGGGAGACAGCGGCCACGTGGACAGCCTCCCACTCCTCACGTACGGGGTTGATCACAGTCGGCATAACCAGACGCTCAACATAGGCACGCGGCGTGTAGTGCGCGCCAAGCTTGTGACGCTCAACCGGATTCAGGGCGCGTTCAAGCAGGGTGCCGAAGATTGCGGGTTCAACATCGCGCCAATCAGATTTTGCAGCTTCAAGCAGCAGCAGCAACTGATCTTTTGTCAGCTCCAAGGCAGCAGAGTCTTCAAAAAGTCCGCCGTTGAATTGTAGGATATTTGTGCGCAGAGAGGTTGAGAAGCCGCCGGTGTTCATCTTTTTCCAGAGCTCTGCGACCATGGGTGCAAAGTGCTCAGGTGTATCGCGCATACTTTCGAGCAGGTTTGTGAAGCCGTCGCGCATGAGCAGCCCGACATCCTCGGCAAACATGGTGAACAGGCAGCGCATGAGAAACGCGGATGCGATCTCCGGAGAGTGCCCAGCCCTCTCGAGTGAGAGAGCAAGCTTGGCCAGCTGCGAGGCTATCGCGCGCGTTACGCGCGCACTGCGGCGGGTGGGATCCAGCTCGAAAGGAGCTGTCCAGAGCTGCTTGAGCCGTTCCCGGATCTCCGGACGTTGCAGATCGGGGAGAAAGATGCGGTGACTACCGGCAGCCGGGAATGGGATATAGGTGCCGCCAGTGCAAGAGAACTCCGAAAAGAGCTCGATTGAGTGGCCCACGTCCAGCACAATCAAAAATGGCGGACGGCCCTCCTCGGTAGCGAGTGCGCGAATATAGCGATCAGCCTGACCACGGGCCCGCAGCATAGAATCATCCCATGCGCCGCTGCCGCGTTGGCCATGCCCTCTTCGAAGCTTGCGCCTCAGTTCCTGCGCCTCCATGGAGATGGGTTCCTCGGTTGGCGCGTCAGCTCCCTGCTTGGCCTCCAGCACAAAGCAGCCGCGTTTATAGAGGTCGATAAAACCGGTGCTTGTCTTGCCATTGCCATCTTGAAATGTGACTGTCCGCTCAAAGACATAGGCGTTTTCGCTGTTGTCAGGGGTTGCCGGGTCCGGGTGCGGAACCTTGATAAGCCCACATAACTCCGAGATGAAGAGCTGGTGGTTTGAGCGCTCGGCTGCTCCGGAGCGCGCCCAACGTTCGATAAAGGCGCACACTGCGGGCGAATCTGATGTTGCATTTTTATCAAAATCCTTACTCCTCATAATGGTGTCCATGTTATAGCTTTACAGTATCATCTGTCAATCTGATAGGTGATTTTCAAAATTTAGCTGAATTGTAATATGAAATGCGACAACACATTGGATAAAAAAATGTCCCATGCAACAATACCTCCTCAATAAAAATCCTTCAAAAAATTGGAGAAAGGTGAAGCCGAACGTCAGCGATAAAGCGACCTATTGCCCGGGGTCGGAGCCGCTATCGGAATCGGTATTGAAAAACGCATAAAAAACGACCCCGATGCCGACTCCGACTCCGACACCGACTCCGAGTTGCATGGCAGCACCTATCGACTGCTAAACCGACCTTCATCCAGCACATGCCGCTCATAGAGCGGCTACTACACTATCGGCCGACACCGTTACTTGGACCCAGTTTCAACTTTGTGCAATTGGAGGCGCGGTATATATAGGATGATGGCAGCCCGAATGACTATCCACGCCGAATTTTCAACTTTTCATCTGCCAGGGAAATATTCGAAGGAGAAATGGGAAGCTGTCAAGCATAATGAAATTTGTTGTTTTTAAAGTAGCACAGGCGTCCCGCCTGTGTTTGACACGTAATTCACAGGCGAGACGCCTGTGCTACTTTCCAGACATCGACGTTACACCATTTTCGCTCACTCCATTCGGGATAAAATAAATAACTCAAAAAAGCGCTTGACTATTAATGTAAGAGAACCTGTAACGCACTTACTAAAATACTGAGTCAAGCTTTAATTTTGTTTATTTGTTTTCTCTTTCCAAGTTTTTATGTAAGATAGTTGCGTTTTGGTGCATGTTTTTTACATGCTTG
>JBAYXX010000167.1:0-5420 GCA_041673345.1 Kiritimatiellia bacterium | reverse complement strand
GCCGGATGAAGGTATCGTGGTATCGCCTGAGGACTTTCGGAGGTTTCTCGCCAAAGGTTGGGGAGTTCACGAGAGCAATATCAGCATGGCGATGAAGTTGGGGTTGTCGCGCGAGCAGGCCATTACGATGTTGACACAGCAGTACGTGGCCTCGCAATCGCCGTGGCTCCTTTGCCCACAGTGCGCGGCGCAAGCGCAAAATATCATGCGACACAATACTAAAAGGACTGAGAACCGCAACCGAGTATTATTCATACCACAGATTATTGCGATCCTGATGCTTCTTTGGGCACTCAACCCAGAGAATCCCTACGGTTATTATATGCTGATGCGCATTGTCATTTGCGGTATCTGTGCGTTTTTGGCCTTTCGTGCTTTGAAATTTGGCAATGAAATCTGGGTATGGATACTCGGTGTGACGGCGGTGATCTATAACCCCATTTTTCGCATTCATCTCACCCGAGAGATTTGGTCGGCGGTGAACATCGTAACCGTTGTGATGCTTGCAGTAACAGTTGGTGTCCTCCACAAAAGGAGTTTGTCAGAACAGAAGGGAGATCTCACAAATGAGCATTAAAATTATATGGGCTATCCCGAGCATTGGAACACACGAAATAAACTATGATTCGATTGAAGACCTCCGCCTGCAGATTGAGTTCAGTCAGATCGTGATCACAACAATCTTTGATATCGGCGGAACGTACGAAATAATAGCTGACTCAATTGACGAGTCGCAGAAAGCGGCGGAATACATGAGCCAGTTGAAACAAGCGCATGATATCGTTATTACCACGAAGACTAAGAGCGCGCAGAACATCGCCAAAGTGTGTGCTCCGGGATGTAAGGTCGTACTAGTCCAGAGTTATGGCGATATGCGCAGGGCGAGCATAGAAGTACATGATGCAGAGGGAATTTCTTATACTGAATGTAGTTCCTGCCAAAAGGGATTAACAACACCCAAAGGAACAATCATTGTGAACCTCGGTGCCACAGAGGGCACTATAGATCTCATTAACACTTTCAAGCGTGAGGCAGCTCGAAGTGCGTTCATAAAGGCGGGGCTGACGACTTTGATGCGTGGTAGATGTATTGATGATCTGGGGGTTGAGCTTCAAAAGATTGGTGTTATTCCCCGCGGCTTAGAGGGAATGGCCGCATTTATACGGACTGTTGGGAGGATAAAAAAAACGTCTGCGGAGAAAGGCATCACTCTGACGGACGCGGACGCTGTTGAAGAAGTGCTCGCTATCATGAATCAAGGATTTTGGGGTGTGATGAGTCAGAAGTTCGGGGATGGGGTTATCAGTTTTCTGGCCGGAAAAGAAAAATCAAAGGCTAAAAACTTTCGGGATGCCCGTCGCATTGTCGCAAGTATCCTGCACGGTAACAAGAGCCCCGATATCAGGCTATACGGAGATCCGAACATTTGGAGGCCGACGCCATAAGAGTTTCAGGGGCAGCCTGAAAGCAGCAAATACGCACGCATCAAATGCTGTACGTGTAAACTGCGATCATCGGGATACCTCCACAGTAAACGTCGCGACTCACGATATCCGCAGTGTCCGGCCCGACACGGCAGCGCACCATGACCTGGTGGGAGCTGCATAGGGGTCGCAGTTAAAAACAACTGAAGTAACGCTAGCCCCGCTTTGCAGTGGTTGAATACCGATATGAAGGTGCAGGCTGTATCGCAGGCGACGATACGCATTGAAAAGAGGTTGAAGAAGGATAAGCATCTGAGTGATGCATAAAAAAACTCTCAAATTTCTTGGAGAAAATGAGGAGTGAGTTGTATTTACAGAATAGTTAACTACGAACCCTGTTGATTCACTTGAGGAGATTGCTAATGACCATCGATAAATCCAAATGTCCGGTTTGTAAAACGCATGACACGGTTATTGACGATAGCAAGGAAATGCGTAAAATTGAATGTCCTTTATGTGGCCATTACCGCATTTCGCGCGAACAAATGTTTTGTGATTTCAGTGTTTCCAAACACCTTCTTTCGGGAGTAATCCGAAACACTTGGGAAACCACAGGCAAAGAGTTTGAAGTGTATTGTTATAAAGTCGATTCAATGGAGTCTCTGCAAAAGGTCTCTCCTGTGCAGATCCCGAATGGATCAGATGTCCCTGCAAAAGCCAATCTGATACTCCGTCACTTACAACGCAAATCCACATATCCAGGTAAAATCATTACGCTCGCTTCTGATCAGAACTATTCAGTTGGCTTCTGCGACAACAAATACGAATTCGTTTTCTGCCGCAGTTACCTGCTTGATTTGAAAGTTATTGAAAACGTTCCGAAACCACTGGTGGGTCAAATCAGTAATGATTATCGAATAACTCCATCAGGTTGGGCCTACTTGTCAGGCATCGGTGCCGATGCAGCGGAACAGGGCTTCATCGCCATGTCATTTAAACCGGAATTGAAACCGGTTTCCGACTCCGGTATTTACCCTGGGATCAAGAAAGCGGGATATAAGCCCCTTCGTATCGACCGAAAAGACCACAACAACCGCATCGACGACGAGATTGTGGCTGAGATACGCAAGTCAAGATTCATTGTTGCCGACCTGACAGGAAACAACCAGGGGGCATATTACGAGGCCGGTTTCGCCCAAGGCCTCGGTAAGCCGGTCATATGGACATGTGAAAAGAATCAACTCGAAGCGAAAGATCTTCATTTTGATGTCCGCCAGTACAGCATCGTCACATGGGAAATAGGACACGAGAATCTCAAAGATTTTGCAAAACACATAACCCAACGCATTGAAGCCACCATCGGCCATGGTCGGTATGCAATAGAAGAATAACTGTAAACGTTTATTTCGTAATGCGTTTTACAAACGCAGTATTGATGCAATGAGTCAAATTTTATTGTCCACGCAGCATTCGACAAAAAATAGTGTAGAAGGAAGTGTGGGCAAGGTGTATCATAGCATAAGTGAATTGGAGTGAGATATGACTGAGTGGAACTTGGGACAGACGATTCTGGATGATTACGTGGTGGACAGGGTGCTGGGCAAGGGCGGCATGGGTATTGTTTATCTGGTGCATAGCCGGACGAACGGACGACAGTTCGCAGTCAAACGCGCGACAGGTTTGAAAGAATCAGATCGGCGCAATTTTCTGGCGGAGCTGCAGACCTGGATTGATCTGCCGGAGCATCCGAATATAGTTCCATGCCGGTTTTTCCGCACTGTAGGCGATGAGGTGTTGATCTTTGCCGAGTATGTCGAGGGTGGCAGCCTCAAGGATTGGATTGACTCGAAAAAACTTTATGAAGGTGGTCCGCAGGAGGCGCTGGAACGCATACTTGATATCTCAATCCAGTTTGCATGGGGTCTGCACTGCATGCATGAACTGGGGGTGGTACACCAAGACGTAAAACCGGGCAATGTGCTGATGTCCTTTGATGGGGCTGTGGCAATGCAGGGGGTGCGGCCCAGAGTGACCGATTTTGGTTTGGCAAGGGCGCGGGCTGCGGGTGGTGAACATTTTGTGCCAGCATTGGGTCGCAGCATTCTGGTTAGCAGTGGTGGATACACGCCAGCGTACTGCTCGCCGGAGCAGGCCGAGCGACGGCCAGTGACGCGACAGACGGACATTTGGAGCTGGGGGGTGTCGGTGCTGGAGATGTTCACAGGGGAGGTGGCGTGGATCTCCGGGCAAGTGGCAGCTGAAGTGCTTGAACAATATCTGCAATCTGGCGAACCCGCTGAGAAGATTCCGGCCATGCCGATTGACCTTGCTGAATTGTTGCGGCAATGTTTTCTCCACCAATCTGCGGAACGTCCCGTTGACCTGGCCTGGGTGGTGGAAAACCTGAAGGCGGCCTATCGCAGGGAGGCGGGTGCCGCCTACGACCGTAAGCTGAATACGAGCGCGCAGGCGACTCCATTTGTAGTGGGAATTGAAGAGCGTCGTCGTTATTCGGGCGCTGGTTGGACGGATCCGCAAGTGTGGCTCGAAAAGGGGCTGCGTGCGGCAGGGCGTGACCCCGCAGAAGCGGGAGCGATGCTGTCCCGTCGGGGAGTCACCCGGCGGGGTGAATTGGTGGCGGAAATGTCCGTCTATGACGAGGCCAAGCGGCTGTATCAGCAGTTGGTGCGGGATGGACGAAAGGAGCTGGAGAGCGATTTGGCTGAGCTTTGCTCCGATAAGGCTTTGATCCATCGGGCAGCGGCTGACGAACACGGCACGTTAGGGGAATACGATCAGGCGATTGCGATTCTAGAGCGGTTGGTCAACCAGGAAGGCCGCAACGAACTGCTCAATAACTTGGCAACAGTTTACATGAACAAGGCCAGTGCGGTCAGAGTTTTGGGTGACAATCGCAGGGCGGCAGCGCTCTGCAATCAGGCGATTACGATCTGGGAGCAATTGGTCAACCAGGAAGGCCGCAGCGAATTGGCCGATGCCTTGGTGCAGGTTTACATAAACAAGGCCAATGCGGTCAGCGCTCTGGGCGATAACCGCGGGGCAATAGAGCTGTACGATCAGTCGATTACTATCCTGGAGCGATTGGTCAACTTGGAAGGCCGCCGTGAACTAGAGGAAGACTTAGCAGCGGTTTACATGAACAAGGCCATTGTAGTCAGCACTCTGGGCGACAATCGCGGGGCAATGGCACTTTACGATCTGGCGATTGCTATCCGGGAACGACTGGTCAATCAGGAAGACCGCTTCGAACTGGCCGATGACTTGGCAAAGGCATACACGAACAAGGCCAATGCGGCCAGCAATCTGGGTGACAATCGCGGAGCAATGGCGCTCTACGATCAAGCGATTGCGATCTGGGAGCGGTTGGTCAATCTGGAAGGCCGCAGCGAACTGGTCAATCGTTTGGCGACTGTTTACACAAGTAAGGCCATCGTGGTTAGCGATCTGGGCGACCATCACGGGGCAATGACGCTTTATGATCAGGCGATTGGGATCTGGGAACGGTTGGTTAACAAAGAAGGCTGCGGCGAACTAGCCGGAGACTTGGCAAGGGCTTACATGAATAAGGCCGTCGCAGTCAGCACTTTGGGCGACAATCGAAGAACGGTGGCGCTCTGCGATCAGGCGATTGCGATTTTGGAGCGGTTGGTCAATCAGGAAAGCCGCCGCGAACTAGCCGATCTCTTGGCAAAGGCATACACGAACAAGGCTGCAGCAGTCAGTATTCTGGGCGACAATCGCGGTGCGGTGGTGCTGTATGATAAGTCGATTACGATCCTGGAGCAATTGATCAACCGGGAGGGCCGCAGCGAATTGGCTAATCTCTTGGCGACGGTTTGCTTTAACAAGGGCACTGCGGTCAGCACTCTGGGTGACAATCGCGGGTCGGTGGCACTGTACGATCAAGCAATTACACTCCAAACGCGGAAGATGCTTTGCGATGTTTGTAACGCTCCGACCACGCCGGATGAAGGT
>JBAYXX010000166.1:0-5430 GCA_041673345.1 Kiritimatiellia bacterium | reverse complement strand
CGACAAAGATAAAGATGATGATGACGATGACGAAAAAGGCGGCGCTGACAGCCTGATCCAAGAGTTCAAGGACTTGTCGACGGTGCTGACCAAGTAAGAGTAAGAACACATTTCAATGGCGTCAACCCGGCCTAATCAAGCCGGGTTATTCGCGTTTAGGCTACTGAGCCGGGTGACCACTCAGCCAGCATAAACGCCATACGCATTATGCAGCGAGCCGGCTCGACCACTCCTGCGGAACCTGACAAATAACAGAGAGGTGAGACCCATGGCAGTGACCAAAGAAGAGCTGGCCGAGATCCAAAAGTTAGTTAAAGAGATGCGCCAGCGTGTAGAAGAGAATCAGACCAAGAACGACGGTCTGCTCTCCGCCAGCATTGAGAAGTACAACACCGAAATCGATAAGTTGGAAGAGAAAGCGGATCAGGCGGTCCGCGAGAAGCAAGCGCAAGATGCCAAAGTTATTGACCTGCAAGCCCGTCTGGAAGCTTTAGAGAAAATGCCTAACCGCAAGGGCCGCTTCGTGGTCGGCGAAGATGATGATGAAGCGAAGGTCAAGCGGGCGTTCGACAAGAAGGCGTATTTCGCTTACGTGCGTCAGGGTAAGGAGACCCCGGCCGACCTGATGAAGGCGCTAATCGTGGCCGATGACAGTAGCGCTGGTTATTGGGTAGCCGACGATGTGCGGGCTGATCTGATGGAAGCGTTGAAAGACGAATCTAAGGTACGCGGCCTGCCGCGTGTGCGTATCATCCAGACCACGCGTGATCGCATCATGGTGCCATCTGGCTCGGGCGCAATGACCTGGGCTTGGGTGAACGAAACCACCATGCCTGGTGAGTCCAGCAAAACCGCCGGCATGATTGCCATCAACGTGCATAACGCTGGCGGTCTCATCAAGGCCAGCCCGAACATGCTCGACGATTCAGCGTTCAATATCGAGCAGTATATCTCCGATGAGTTCAAATCCAGCTTAGGGCTGGAAGAGGACGATGTGTTCATCGGTGGTACCGGCAACGCACAGCCTGAAGGCGTGTTGACTAACCTGCCGGCAGCCCAGGTTACCACAACCGGCGCCGCCAATAGATGCAGTGCCGATGATATGTTCGATTTCGAGTATGCTCTCGAAGAGAAATACGCCGCCAATTCTGTGTTGATGTGCCGCCGGGCTCTCTGCGGTCATCTGCGCAAGCTGAAGGCTGGAGACGGGCATTATCTCTGGCAGCCCAGCCTGCAAGTGGGTGAGCCAGCCAACTTCGACGGCATCCCGGTTGTTAAGGTATCTAGCACCAAGTTATCCGCTACAGTGGCAACTGGCAATACTGTAGCGATTCTCGGCGACTGGAACTACTACTGGGTAGTCGACCGGTTGGAGATGTCGATGCAGCGGGTGAATGAGCTTTACCTGCCGTTGATCGGCTTCTACTTCCGGGTTCGTCGTGGTGGTAAGCGCATGCTCGATACCGCCTTCCGTTCTCTGGTCATCGGGTAATTCAATCGGGTATCCGGTCCCGATTCACGAATCTGAATCGTAATCGGTTTGTGAACTGCAAGGGGTGGCTCCGAGGAGCTGCCCCGCTCTTATTAAAGTGAGAGGTGACAATGATGCATGAACTAACAGGTAATATCGTGATCGCTGAGTTGATTCCAGCCGCACGTTATGCCAATGCAGGCGCAGCCAACGCTGCATCGGTGGAGAAGGACATCAAGGACGGGCAGCGGGTGATCATGTATGTATCTGCCGGCGTAGTCGGCGGAGTAGCCGATCTGACTGTAACTCTGCAAGGTGCTACCACGACAGGTGGAGCACTGGCAGATTTGGATGATGATGCCGGCGCCGATGCCGAATTGGTGTTGACAGCAGCTGGTAATGATCAGGTCGAAGTGCCTGCGCAAGGTGGTAGGCGCTTCATCAAGGCCTTGGTCAACCAGTGTGACGCCAATGATGAGTTCGGCGTGTACGCCATCATCGGGCATTACGAAACAATGGCCGCTTCCTAAGCGGGCAGTAACATAGTAAACGATTCGGGGGCGGGCATATCCTGCCCCTTATCAATTAAGGGGGAACATGGCATGAGGCTAGTAAAAAGTGTAATGTTTGCGATAATCCTCTGCCTGCTCATGGTTATGCCCGCGTTCGCCGTGAACTATTACGGTACGGATAACTACCAAGAGCAGGGTGGCGAGCGCTGGGTAATCGGCGGTGACTTGGATGTCGCCAGCGGCGGCGAGATCGATATTGAATCTGGTGCCACATTCAAAGTCAAAGGCGTCACCTACATCGATGCCAACGGCAACCTAGTGGTCAATACTGATGATTTTGTGGTCACCATCACCGGCGACATTACGATGAAACCAACCGGCGGAGATGTGTCGGTTACTCTCGGTGATGCAGCAGGTGCAAGAACATTTACCATCCTGGATTCTGCTGGCGTAACAGTGGCGACCATAAACTCTGATGGTGTAATGTCCTTCGTGGGTGCAACCTCTACTGGGGCGCTTACGGTAGGCGCCGACGGGGTCGGGCATACCGTGACCTTCTACGGCGATACTGCCGGGGCAAGTCTAGTCTGGTCTGATACCGGGCGAAAGCTGGTGGCGACTGGGCTTAATGGCCAGAACGCTGTAGAGGTCCCTGATGGCAATGTGTCTATCACTGATGACCTGCGCATTAACACTAATAAACTGGTAGTAGCGGGTGCAACCGGCGACGTAACACAACAAAACAGCGAAGATGACGCCACTGGTGTAACTATTACGATTACCAAGTTGCGAACTACAGGTGGCGCACTACAAGACAATGATGTGATTTACCTACTAAGCAGCGTGGGGTATAACGACAACGCCACACCTACAGCCAAGACTGTGGCAAATCTCAAGACATTGATGACCGACTCGACAGATACCACTGAGGATGGCGCCATTGTATTTGAGACTATGGTGGCTGGCGCCGCGGCTTCTGAAAAACTGAGAGTGGCCGATGTGGTGTCTGTGACTGGTGACATTAAACAAAACACGTATTACCAGCCTACAATGGCATATGCAACGGTCGCATTGTCGGCAGCGGCGATGAATGCAGATGGTGGAAACGGCGTTAAAGCGGGCGGCCTGACCATCCCTTATGGAGCCAAAATATTAAGGGCATTCGTCGAGGTGACAACGGGATCAGGCGATGCCGGTGACACTATCACACTGATACTTAACGACACGGACGACGAAGCGACGCCAATTACAACCTTGGCCGGAGGCGCTGATACATCGGCGGCTAACCTGTTGGTCTATACGATGACCACAGGCGCTACGTTGCTACCGACTACCAGCGCAGTCAATCAATACATTGTGGTATTGGCGAAGGACGTTGGCGACGATGCCGGCGCTACTACAGCATTAGCGGGAACACTGTTTGTCGAATACGTTCGGCAGTAGTCAACTTATAACCACATGATGTATATAAGGGAGGAGCTGGCGCTCCTCCCTTTTTGTAAAGGGTGAGCAGCATGGCAGTGACAGTAGCACTCAGCACAAAGGCATTGGTCACAGCAGCCGAAGCCGAAGCCTACGTGTTCGGCGATGAGGCTACTGCGCTGTCAGATGTACAGAAAGACAATCTTTATCTACTTATCAACAGCGTATCCGGACTGTTTGAATCGTTCATCGGATTACCGCTGATCAAACGCACCTTTGAAGAAATTGTGGACGGTACCGGCAAATCATCCTATTGGCTATCTGCTTATCCAGCATCACTGCTGACTGTCTCTGAGCGGGCCGACTATAACAGCGCCTGGGTGGCTATGGCCGCCACAGGCTATTACCTGTATGCCGATATCGGGCGGGTGCGGTTTATCAACGTCATACCCGCCGGCGGGTTCGCCACATTGAAATTCGCCTACACCGCTGGGCTGGGTACACAGACCCGGACGGTTGGGACAGGAGAGCTTACAGCGGTGACCATCGCTGATGAGTGGAAGGCTATGGCATTGCAGGCTGTCAATCATTTACACGCTAAGGACCTGGCCAGTTTCAGCCGGGTTCAGGAAGGCGTAATGATCCCGGCTAGTGCGTTACCGCCATTGGTGCGAGAGTTTTTGCAGCGCAATCAGCGGGTGATTATATGAAGGGGCTTACATCGGCTATTCATTGGACGCCAACCAACTTTTTAGAAAATCTGCAAAATGCCCCTGAGATTATAACTAATCAGCGTCGTATAATGCTGACTCGTTCAATGACTCTGATCACCACTAATGTTGTGCAGACCATTACCGAAGGTAATGAGCAGGGGCGCAAGGCCATTGATAGAGGGCTTTTGCGGCAGTCAATCTCACCAGGTAACGTCAATACCGCTACCGGAATTATAGACGAACACCGGGCGGCCGTTGGGTCACGGTTGTTTTATGCCGACTATCTCGACAAAGGCACTAGGCCGCACTGGCCGCCGCGACAGCCGATTCAAGAATGGGTATGGCGGCACAAAGCGGCGTTCAATATTACGAAAGAATCAGAGGCCAAGGGCATCGCGTTTGTGATCGCCCGCAAAATTAGCAAGGTTGGAACAAAGGGCTATCAGTTTCTGGCTGGCGGCTTGAAAAAGTCCTCAGAACAACTGACCGTGATGGCAAAAGAAACGGCGGAGGCTATTGTAGGGGAGTTTTTCAAATGAGCATCGCGACAGTAGAAGCGCAGATCATATCCACAGTCAATGCCGTTACAGAAGTTAAAACGGTTTATAAGTACCCCATTAAAAAGTTTGCTGGAGAGTTTCCAATTTTGACTGTTCTTTATACAGGTTTCGGCTTAACGCCTGCATCCGGAGAAAGTCAAGATGCCGGCTGGACGTGGGAGTTTACGGTGTATTTTCCAATTCGCAACGAAGCCGAATCCTGGGAGTCGCTCAAGGAGCTCGTGCCCATTATTTTGAGTGCGTTTCGAGATAATCCCACGCTGGGCGATACTTGCTGGTCTGCCGAGATTACGATGGGCAAACCTTTTTGGCAACCTGATTTGACCAATACGGGAGCATACGGGCACAGTTTCCAGCTGAACGCCCGGAGGGAGGAAGTCTGAAATGGCTCGTTTCGCTCGTAACAATGGATATTTGGGGATAGGCAAGCAGTCGCTTAAAGGTACAAGTGTGGTGCCTAGTCACTATCTTCGTTACCAGGGTGCGCCAACTATATCGCCCGCAAAGGATTTTGAGCGATATCAAGAGGGCGGCGATTCGCAATTTCCCGGTTTCACCCACCTGAAACGGTGGAAGCCTGATGGCAAATTCGACTTGTTTGTTCGCCCCAATAGTGGGGCGCTTTTATTTGCGCTGCTGATGGGTGAAGAAGTTACTACCGGCACCGCGTCTGATCCAGCAGTCACCACAACCGTATCTGGTACCGAAGCGGTCGGGCAGACGGTCATCACTGTCACTGATGAGAGCGGTTA
>JBAYXX010000165.1:0-5503 GCA_041673345.1 Kiritimatiellia bacterium | reverse complement strand
TGTAAAAAACAGGCACCAAAACGTAGCTATCATACACTCAAACGTGGAAATAAAAAACAAATAAACGAAAATAAAGCTTGACTCGGTATTCTGACCAGCACGTTACAGGTTCTCTTCCATTCAATCAGCGTCAATCATAAATCTGCAAAAATTTTGAGGTAATTTTGAGGTTGACTCTTTTACCCCCTCTTAGCATAATAGATGTCAATTACGGGAACGATTCTAGAAACGCTAGACGTTTAGTAGCAACAAGCTACAAGAGAGATTGCGGGCAACGCCCGCGTTTAGTGATTAAATCTTAATTGTTGAAAGGAATTTATTATGGCACGTGCGATAAGTAAGCTGGCACCTTTGTGGTGGGACTATACAACTCTGGATGCGGAGATTTTAAATGATGCGGCCAAGTTGTCCGCCAAAGATCTTGGGCAGCTTGCGCGCCCTGGCTTCACTGTTAATTTTTATGATACGGTAGAGGAGTTCTATACTGCTGAAGCGCTTGAGTATATCAGGGTTTGGAGAGAGGCGACCCCGGATAATCCCGTTGGCGTGTGTGGGCCTATCGGACCAACAGAGCAGCTGCCTTTGGTGGCGCGGATGGTGAATGCCATGGAGCTTAATCTGGCAAATGCTCACTACTGGGGGATGGATGAGTGGGTGGAAAACGGAGAGACCGTTACAACAGATCATCCGCTCTCTTTTTCCAAATGTGTCAAAGAGATGTGCTTTGACAAGATGGACCCGGCTTTCAGGATGCCGGAGGAGAACATGCACTTTCCGAGCGGTGATATTGCTGGTTACACCAAGTCGTATGATAATGTGAAATGTCTTCTGATGCAGGGGGGGCAGGGGGAGATCAAGCACTGGGCCTTTAATGATCCTGTCAAGCGTGTTGGAGCGTATACCGATGCGCCGCCGACACCTGAGGAGTACCGCAAGCTGGCAACCCGTATTGTTGAATTGCACCCTGTGACAATCATCCAGAATGCCCGCACCTCTGGGGGAGGCAATGTTTCGATGGTGCCTATAACAGCGGCAACGGTTGGTCCTGTTGAAACATGGAAATCAGAGAAGGTCTCAATCTGGCACCCCGGACACCATGACAACCCGTTCGGTATGCGCCTCTCAGCTTTGATGATCTCCAAGCAAATTCCTGATTCATCTGTTCCAATGTCTTTGCTGGCGGATCACCCCAATGTACACTTTAACTACCTGCGTTCAGGTATTGGCACAGTGGAAGTTGAGATGCATTGAGACTCTTTAAAGCAGGTCCGGTTTCCAATCGGAGATATCCGGTTGGAAACCGGACCTACTGAAAGCCGGCTGCGCCTCCGGTTGACGATAGCGGCGGCGATGATGATGGACGATTTAACACATGATCCCCATCGTCCACCAACATCGCTTGCCACGCCGAACGACTGGAAGGCGGGTCGCACAGCATCGTCGGCCGAGCTTGATTGGGCAGACCGAAAGAGACGAGGATTAGGATTAGGATTAGGATTAGGATTAGGATTAGGATTAGGATTAGGATTAGGATTAGGATTAGGGCCCCGACATGTTTTTAAGGCCCACAAAACATCAGTAACAAAAGGAATAGTTTATGAATAGAGTTTTAACAGTATTGTTTTTTTCTGTTTTTACGTGTTCGCTCTGGGGTCAGGCGGCTGAACAGATACCTCTGCCTGGAGAAGATGGCCAGAAAGCTGCGCTGGTTTGCGACTCCTTTCCCAGCCAGATGCACACTTTTGTGTGGCGTAACTGGAGTGTCGTGTCTGTTGATAAGCTAGCTCAGGTGCTTGGGACAACACCGTCAAAGGTCTCGCAAATTGCGGTTTCCATGGGATTGTCTCCACAGCAGAAAATTCTGCCGGAGTGGAAGAACGAGGGATATATTACGGTGCTGCGACGCAACTGGCATCTGCTTCCGTATGAGCAGCTGCTCACTCTGCTGGATTTTTCGCGGGAGAAGATGCGTGAGCATCTGATTGAAAATGATTTTCTCTTCACTAAGCTTGGCGGCATTAAACCAAAGTGCGCCCCATTGGTTTATCACGAACCCACTGAAGTTGAGCGCGAACGCGCCCAACGAATTGCGGCGTTACTTAAAAAGGATGGTGTATCACCAGCTGACGCGGGCAGCGTTGAGCCTCGCTTTGCATTTATTCCTGAACTTTCAAAGCCGCTTTCAGCAACTGCCAAAGCAACAAAGAAAGATGGATCCTCTTTTGATCTGCGTCTGATCTTCTCGTACTTTGCTGACTTTGCCGATCCTCTGTATGATCCTGAGGTTCCCTCGTATCCAGACGGCCTGTTGCAAAGACTCTCTGAAAACGGAGTTAATGCGGTCTGGCTGCATACAGTCTTGCGTACCCTCGCTCCGCCAACCAAGGAGTTTCCTGAGTTCGGCAAAGATCACCAGCGGCGTATTTCAGGGTTGAAAGTTTTAGTGCGGCGCGCCAAGAAATATGGCATTGATGTGTATCTATACGTGAATGAACCACGCGCTATGCCGCAGGAGTTTTTTGATGTCGGTGACCGCGAAACCTTGAAGGGGGTCGCCAGTCGGAACGGTCTTCTGTATACCATGTGTACTTCAAACCCGGCGGTGCGTCAGTGGATCTCTAACTCACTCGCGTATGTCTTCAAAGAGGTTGAAGGACTTGGCGGGGTGTTCACTATAAGCGCATCTGAGAATTTAACCAGCTGTGCTTCGCACAGGTTGCATGAGGGTTGTGAGCGCTGCAAAAAACGTGACTACGCGGATATAATCGCAGAGGTTAACACAACGATTGCCGAAGGGGTGAAGCGTGGTAATCCAAATGCCCGGACAATTGTATGGGACTGGGGGTGGAATGATGAGTATGTGCCTGATATCATTGCTAAGTTGCCTAAAGAGTGCTGGTTTATGTCGGTCAGCGAGTGGTCTCTCCCGATCGAACGCGGTGGTGTCAAATCAAATGTGGGGGAGTATTCGATCTCCGCTCCCGGACCTGGACCGCGCGCCTCGAAACATTGGAAGCTGGCACAGGAGCGAGGTCTCAAGACTGTTGCGAAAGTGCAGGCTGGGCTGACTTGGGAGTTTTGTGTTATTCCTTATCTGCCGGTTATGGATCTGGTGGCTGAGCATGCCCATAACTTGAGTGACGCTAATGTGGACGGAGTTATGCTAAGCTGGAGTCTGGGGTGCTACCCATCGCCCAACCTGAGAGTGTTTCAAGCGATGAAAGGCAAAGGTGAAAGCGTGGATGGAGTGTTGGATGCTATGGCTGACTCGTTATATGGTCAGAAGGGACGCGCTTTGGCCCGTCAAGCCTGGGCAGCATTCTCCGACGGTTTCCGCGAGTATCCATATCATATAGGCTCGTTATATGTTGGACCGCAGCATATGGGTCCTGCCAACCCTCTTTACCTGGAAGCGACAGGATATTCGGCAACAATGGTGGGTATCCCTTATGACAGCCTGAACCGGTGGCGCTCCATATATCCTTTCGATGTATGGGTGCGGCAGCTGGAGAAAGTACACCATGGTTTTAAACAGGGATGCGTTCTCTATGAAAAACTAGCTGATGCTGTCGACGCGGATGTTCGGGCGCAGGTGCGACGCGAATTAACAACCTATCGCGCGGCTACCCTGCACTTTGAATCAATGATAAATCAGGCGCAGTTTATTAATGCGCGGGACAAGCTCGCAGCTGACGAACCGAACAGAGATAAATATGTTCAGACAATGCGGAACTCCGCAAAGGCGGAGCTGGATGTTGCCAAACAGATGCTTCCACTTGTGCAGGCTGATTCACGCATCGGTTATGAGTCATCCAATCACTATTTTTACATACCGCAGGATCTGCTGGAAAAAATTGTCAACTGCCATTATGTCTTGACGCAGCTTAAATAGATCGGGGTTTAGAAGTCATGCCGCTGTATGTGCACTTTGGAGCTGGCAACATTGGTCGCGCCCTTGCCGGAGCGATATTCAGTCGGGCTGGATATGATGTCCTCTTTGTTGATGCTTTTCAGCCTGTTGTAGATGCCTTGCATAAGCGCAGGGGTTATCAGATTACGGTGAAGGGCGATTTGCCTGCTGGGACATTGGAAGTCATTGATGTCACCGGCGTTAATGCGATCAATGTATGCGACGCAGCTGCGGTTACAGATGCGGTTTCGCATGCGGATCTGGTGGGGACTGCTGTCGGATCCGCGCACATATCAGCGGTTTTACAGTCAATGGTGCCGGGGATATTGGCGCGTAAAGAAGCCCCGCTCTCATTGCTCTTCTGTGAAAATTTCAATGGTGTGGCAGAGTTCGCGCGTGATTATTTGAAGAACGCTTTACCAGAGGGTTTTCCGCTGGAAAAAAGTGTCGGTTTTGTGGAAACCAGTATAGGGAAGATGGTTCCGACCATGCCTGATGCGGTGCGACAGCATGACCCGCTCGCACTCTGGGCCGAAGCATATAATAAAATCATCGCTGATCGTAATGGTTTTGTCGGCCAGGTTCCGGCTGGTATTGAAGGACTTGAGCTTAAAGATTGCTTTCAGGCATATGTTGAACGTAAACTCTATATTCATAACCTTGGCCATGCCACCTGCGCCTGCTATGGCTTTCAAAAGAAATACGAATTAATCTGCGATGCTGTTAGCGACAGTGAAGTCCTGGCTGAGACCCACGGGGTTATGTATGAATCCGCAAACGCATTGGTCAAACGGTGGCCCTCTGAATTCAATCAGGATAATCAGAGAGCGCATATTGAAGATCTTATCAAGCGTTTTGGGAACCGCGCCTTAGGCGATACAATCTTCCGTGTGGGCCGAGACCTTACCCGTAAACTTGCGCCAGGTGATCGATTTATCGGCGCACTGCGTCTGGTGCAGCAATACAATGGTGATTGTTCAGCGATATACAAAGCCATTGCCGTGGCTCTGAAATTCAAGGCTTTGGATGAGAGCGGCAGGATGTTCCCGTCAGACATAATGTTTCATGAGCGCCTGGAGCAGGAGGGCCTGGATCAGGTACTTCGTTCACATTGCGGATTAACAGCCGAAGAATCTAAAAAGGCGCGCTGTGGAATCGTATAAAAAAAAGTTGTTGGCTGTGTTTGCAGCATTGTTATGCGGGGTGTTAACTTCAGCTATGGCAAATCCATGGAAGTTTGAGCGCGATGGTGTAAAAGTGGAAATAGATGCGCAACGCAGTGGACAGATTGTGCTTTGGGAGTGGAACGGCAAAGTGCTGGTAGATACACCTGCGCCAACAACGCCGCTCTCGCTCGAGCTGGTGAGCGGCGAACGAATTTCTTTTGTGGCTGAGAGTACTGGAGCCGAAGAAAATGGTGTGCGTGTGCTGGGACGCTTGGGCACCGTTCACAAAAATACCTCAGCTACGATTATCTATCGCGTTGAGGCGGAAGGACAGCGTATTCGCGTTCAATGTCAATTAGGAAAGCCAGACATTGCTGTGCGCGAAGTGGTCTGGGCGCTGCCATTGGCCCTTTCACCGCGTAAGCGT
>JBAYXX010000164.1:0-5533 GCA_041673345.1 Kiritimatiellia bacterium | reverse complement strand
TTTACCTTGTTGCCTGCCACAGCCGGCACCGGCGGCTGCGCTCCCGTTGTTTTGGCCCCCTCCCCCGCCAGCTCCTGCTTTGCTGCAGGGTTCTCTCCTGGCTTCTGCTGTGCCAGTTCGGTTTGTCCAGTTGGTTCCTTCTTCTCATATTTCTCAGCCTTGTAAGCTTCCTTCGCCGCTGGCTCCTGACTGGCCTTGGTCGGCCTGGGGATTCTCCATGCGCCGTAAGGGTCAAGCCCCTCGCTTTCCATTGTTTCCTTTGCCGTCCCATCCCATGTTGGCTGTTGCATGTCGATCCATTCTGCTCGTGGTTTCTCCTGGGTAGCGCCAAGTCCCTTAATCAGCTGCAAGCCAGAATCGCTCTCGGGTTTCCCATATAACTCATAGTCTTTAGCCGCGGCATCAATTAAAGACGTTGCTATGCCTCGCCTGCGGTGTGCGGCGTCTACTCCCACAAAGTCAACTAATGCCTCCCCCGTATTGCTGTCTACTATGACATCAAGATACCCACCTTCTGTTTCGTAGCGGTAGGTATTCATATCCTCATCTATGAGCGTCTTTGCAATAGCTTTCTCCCCTGTTTGCGGCACGCTTACTTCCGGTACAGGTGCAATCACCCCAGCTTGTCCTTTTTCTTCAGCCTGCGGCAATGCTGTGGCGGCAGGTGCTGGTTCTGACGGTGCTGCCAGAGTGGTTTCTGGCGCTGTAGCTGTGCCCCGATACGGTTCGATATTGCCCAGAACCGGGCCGCTATAAGAAACAGGTTCAATAACAGGCTTCTGCAATGGTGGCGGAGTATACGGAGTATCGTCCTCTTGGACGGGCTGTTCCCTTCCTGCCTGCAGGTTGGTAATAACACCAGCGCCACCCATAGTGCCGCCCATGATAGCGCCAGCCCCGAAAGCGTGTTTCTTCTGCTCGTCCCAGGCCCACGGGTTAGACTCGTCCAGCGATGACCTTTGAATAACATCCTGGAGAACTTCTTCCCCGCCTTCCATAAGGGCCGGTGTCGCTATCTTAATCGCCGGGTCAATGACATGCTTGCCGAAGCGTGATTCAAGTCCCTTTTGCAGTGACTTTTGCAGTGGTTTCGGCAGGAATTTCGCACCCAGGAAAGCAGCGCCTATTTCAACGAAGTCTGTTGCCGCCAGAGGAAGGTTCTTCAAGAATGTTTCTTTCGCTGCCTCTGCCGCCTGCGACTCGCTCATTCCTTGTGTTAAAGCCTCATTGTATACCCCGCCGGCCTCCATAAGTGACTCAGCCGGCCTGGACAGGGCCACCGCGCCGCCAGTAGCGGCAAGTCCTCTGCCAAGGGTTCCCAGCTTGGCAAGTCCGGCGATACCGCTGCCAATAGCACCACCAGCAAATCCCAGCGGCAGAAGTGCTTCAGTGAGCGGCATAGACCGCACCATTTTCAGGCCAAAGCCTTCCGCGCCTGGAGTGCCGGGGGAGAACTGGTTCTCGTCAATCAGTTTTTGACCGCCCTGGACTAGTTTATCGCCAAATTCCTCTTTTCCCAGCCACTTTGACGCGCCGCCGAGTATTTGAGCCAGATCGCCATAGCCCTGCGCCCGCGCTTTCATTACAGGGTCGTCCTCGAATACGGGAGGCGCTTCCGGGCCTGCGCCTAGAATGTCAAAGTTCTTTTCAAAATTACTCGGCTGCCCCGGTTGCTGTAATTCCTTCTGAATGGGGATACCAAACGGCAGCATCCCGCCCATGGCCTTATCCGCCCTGGTGTAAATACCGTCTTTTGGCCCAGGCTCAGGCAGTAAATCGGCTAACTGCTCCATCTGCTGGCGCTCGGAGTCCCCTATACTTTTCTGATAGTCGTCCAAGTTAGCATTAACAACATCCATGCGCGGACTGATAAACGGCGTGCTGCTCTCTGCGGACATGCTGTTGAGCGCATCCAGGAGAGAGTTTTGCGTTTGTACCGATGTGGTATCAGGTGGAGAAGCATCTACAAAGAGATCGTCAGCAAGTTGCTGGACAGACTGCTCCAGATCCTTCTTTTTCTTTTCTTTTTCGGGATCAAATTTAAAACCGCCGGAGAAGTCCCACCCGGCGGCAGTAGAATTATTTTGTCCTGCTCCAGATGAACTGAAGCCTCCGGTAAAATCCCAGGCCATTAGATCACCCCTATTTTAACAGGTCCTCCAGGTTAAAGTCGTCACCTGCGCCAATTGCCTTGTTAGCCTGCGCCCAGTATGTTTTTCTGTCAACCCCGTAAGCCATTTTATAGGCATCGTCGATTAACTTGTCTGCATCAATACCCTGCGCTATCAGCTGAGGTCTTTGCATATTAATCTGCTCTTCGACAATCTGTATTGGCGCAAGCACTCCTGATTCGGTCGAAAAATTATCCGCATATTGTTGTGTACCGTGTGCTCCCTTTAAGCCTGAAAGAGCGTCGGCTACCCCCTGCACTGCTGAAGCATAATTGCTTCTTGTGGTAGCCGTAGCCGATCCACTTCCGCCTCCACCTCCGCCGGTTCCTCTGTTTGCCAGCGTATATTCCTGATATTGCCGCTCCCAGGTCTTTTGTCCCGTATCCGGGTCTATTCCGGTAAGTCCCGCCTCCTGTACTCTTTGGGTGAGCGCGTCTAAAAGCGCCTGCCGCTTCAGGGCTATAGTATCCTTGCGGCCCAATCCCTCGTAGCCGCTGATCGGTACCTGGAATCCTTCTGCCGTCTGTACCCCCCGCGTTGGATCAGACCCCCAATGCTGTGTAGGAAGGTCGGTAAATGAGCCGCCGCCGGCCGCAAAGTTTTCCCGGATCTGGTTTGCCATAGCGTTCGCTGTCTGCCTGCCCTCATCCGTGGTGGCGGCTTTATAGTTATTTGCAAACTGCTGGAGCGCCTGGACAACCGGCGCTATCCTCGCCTGCTTCTGACTGTCGGAAATATTCTGCGCCAGGAGTTGCGCCTCCGCCAGGGAATCAGCTATGTTCGGCCTCTGCATAGCCTCTGCGAATAATTGACCGTATCTCGCCATTTATGACGCACCTCCCATCAGTAGAGGCAGGAGTTGCAGAATAAGGTTCTGGCTGTTGGCCTGATTGTTGTTATACAGGTTCGCCATCTGCATCATGTTATTAAAGTTATTCTGCCCGCCTGTAGCCGCCATCTGCGCCGCCCACTGCTCCAATTCGCCCATGCGAGCCGCTTCCAGAGCGCCGCGCTGTTGTTCTGCCGCAGTAAGAGAGTTCTGTGCTGTAGTATTGAGTGCCGCAATAGTATTGGCTATTGCTGCTAACTTGGCGGCCTTGTCAGCCTCACTTTGCCGCTGGCTCTCCAGTATGGGTTTAGAATACTGTGCCGTCTGCCAGTCTGCCACACCGCTCCTGCCCATGCCGCGCGCAATAGCACTCTCTAAAGCTATTCGCCGTGCTTCCTCAAGTTGCGCTGCGTACTTTTCCGGCAGCCCAGCATAAGCCGCCTCTGTATCCGCTTTGGCAGTTTCCTGTGCCGCAAGCTGTTTTGTAAGGTTATTTTTTATTGCCGTAATCAATGGGTCAACCTGTGTGCTTGCATAACCAGACGCCCACCCGCGCATCTGCGCATCAGACGGCGCAACAAAATCATTCTTCGGAGCAAGTTTATTAAACAGACTTTCCCAGTCAAACGAGCTACTCGTTGGTGGTGGTGCTGGGTTATTATTATTTGTTGGGCCATACGGTTTAGGCGTACTTGGTGCTGTTAATCCAAAGGTTTTGTTAAACAAACCTTCATCCGAAACGTAGTTATATTCGGTGGTAGGATCAAAATAGGCTCCTGGTATGGAGCCGCTTGAGAAACTTTTTCCGTTGATTGTCACCTTGTTTGTAGCAGGGTCGTAATTCGGCGTGATACCGTATTTACCTAAATAGTCCCTCATATTAGTTGCCATTTAAAAACCTCCTTTCATTTAACCCACTGTAAATTTAGAAAGCGCATCCAATAAAGGATCGCTCCAAGTTGTTTTGCCGCCGCTCGCCGGCTGTATCAAGTTTTCTTTTCCGGTAGATAAGTTTGTCATTGACTGAAGCAGTGGATTGACGCTTGCCCCTTGCGTCTGCCCCCGGAAGTCGAGGTTATAATAATTTGGATCGTGTTGATTGAGGTATTTTTTGTACGCGTCCATGTAGTCAAAAAGGGTGTCCATTGATCTATGCGTCAATTTACCTTCCGCGTTTGCGGCCGCATTGCCCAAGACCCTGCCGGTACGGTCATAATTAAAAGTAACGTTGTTGGTGTCTTTTGTGTAACTTCCATAACCAAGACGCGGCGCGAGGATTTCTAGTTTTTCAGTTTCCTCAAGCGGCGCGGCATAGGCCCACGGGCCAAACCGCTTTGAGTGAAATTTTTCAGCCTGGTCATCTGATACATATCCCCCGGTGAACGGGTTAAGTTGAAAGCCATCGGTTACTCTGTTTTCACCCGACATCAGGACTTCACCCCCTCTTTTTCGGTATCTGCCACCTTGCTTTTCAATGAATCTATTTCAGCCTTGGCCGCGTCCAGCTCTGCCCTGGTTGTTTCGGTAGCGCTTTTGACTGTGGACAGGCTGGCTTCCAGCAGCTTCAACTTTTCCTCGGTTGATAGTTCTTTTTTAGGCAGGGTTATTTTAAGCAACGACCACCACCTCCGCTTCAAAGGGCAAATAGCCCGGTCCTTCAATCTGTATATTTATAACTGTCGCCTCCGGACAGGTGAATTCGATCTGAATGACTCCTTTTTCGGGTATCAAGTCATAGGGCCTGCCGTTAATAAGCACGCGGAAAACACCGACTTCATCACTGGCCGGCTGGTCCAGGTAGTCCATGCAATTAAATTCCAGCACGAAGGGAACCGTGGCCGCGTATGGACCGGCAGGCTTAAAGTCTATATATTTATCCACCATGTACGGCAAAGCGGTCAGCCTTATGCCTTCCGGGAGGGAATACCTATCCGCGCCAAAAACATCATAGACCTTCACATCATTCTTCAAGTACTGCAGTATTTCACGGCTTTCTTTATCGTGCTGATTATGAAAAAACATTCGTTGCATACTATCACTCCTATAACTTTGCTGTTATGATTGTACCTACAGACCCTGACATACCACTAGATCCAGGCGCGCCAGGACTACCGTAGGTACCGCACGATCCACCGCTGCCGCCTGAGCCACTACTGCCGCCATTCACCTGCACAGTACCTATATTTGAGTATGTTCCTTTATAGGCTAGTACGACGACGCCACCGCCGCCACCACCCTGGCCTCCTCCGCCACCGCCGCCACCAGAATAAACCTGTGTGGTGCCGCCACCGTAACCACCGTTTACGCCAGATGTGCCAGAAGCTCTAATAACCCCAGACGAACCAATAGTTATGTTTCCTTTTGCTACTATCACAACCAACCCGCCACCAATTCCACCACCAGAAGCACCTGACGCTCCAGCAGAAGAACCAGAGCCACCAGAACCGCCAGTAACACCGCCGCCGCCGCCACCACCACCAGCGGTCATTAAACTACGGTTACCAGCGTACCCACCCGCGCCGCCGTAAAAACC
>JBAYXX010000163.1:0-5546 GCA_041673345.1 Kiritimatiellia bacterium | reverse complement strand
GTGGTCCAGGTGAGAGCTGGGAGGATCTGGACACCCGGCCTGTGACAGGCAAGCGAACGACCCTGTGGCAGGAATACGTCGCCGACACTGATCCGAACGATACCAACTCCGTGTTCCGCGTGATCGCTGTTGATCCCGGCCCGCCGGTTGTTATGCGTTTCGTGCCCGCTTCAACCGAGCGTGTATATACGCTGCAGTACACCGACGACTTAGGCTCGGAGTGGCATGATGTCCCCGGCGCTATGGGCCATGTCGGAGCGGGCGGTGAAGATTCACTCTCCGATGGCAACGCACCCGCAACTGGCGGTCGCTTCTATCGCATGAAAGTAGATCTGCCGTAAAGAGTGCGTTTGGTGGTGAGTTGTGAATGGTGATTGGTGATTGGTGAAATGCAATGCCGCTCATAGAGCGGCTACTACACGAACGACAACTCTTGCAAGCGGCAAACAATTCACAGTGCGGCTACTACACGAACGGCAATGCTTGCAAGCGGCAAACAACTCACAGTGCGGCAGCTTGTGTAGTAGTCGCTCTGCGTGTCGGGCATAGTTCCGCTTGCGGGACGACGCCTGATGAGCGGCACAGCGCAGTGGTTTGAGGAGTTCCCGGAGGCGTGAAGATTATGCGCTGCGTTATTCCAAAAGCTGGAACAGGGAGAGTCTTGAAGCTTTTTTGTCGAAAGTCAGCACTGAACTGCACCCGGAGTTCCTTGACGCATATGCAATTAGAATATCCGATAAATCCAGATTGGTATTTCTTCCCTCTATGATAAGCTGTTCCAATACGCAATTGGCTTCAAATTCAATAATCGGCATTTGACTCAATGCTTCTAATGAATTCAATATATCAATTCGTCCTATCTTATATGCGCTTTCCAGTACCCATAAGGTTTCCAGAAGAATCGGCAGAGGAATGAAAAATCTCTCTTTTTTACTCTCAGCCTGCTTGAAGCGTTTATATACACATAACGCCTGTTTCTCATCATCCTTGATAAGAAAGCGCACAATTACATTTGTATCAAGGGCAATCATGAGCGTTTACTTCGCATTCGGGTTTTAACTCCTTCATTCATCTGATCCACTGAACAGGTAACGCCATTTTTTTTATACAATCGACCGAACACATCGTCAACCGAACGAGTAATCGGTTTAAGAACCGTTTCTCCATTAGACTGGATAACAAAGGCCACTTTGTCGCCGGTTGCTAAACGAAGAGATGCCCGGATGCTTTTGGGTATTGTGACCTGCCCCTTACTTGTTATTGTTGCCGTTATCATAACATATTTCCTTACTTATTTTAAACTTCTTACATTATAGCGAGAGCCAACTGATCTGTCAACTGGGTGTTTTTGTTGTTTTTATGAACGTTTTTTAAGCTGGTTTTTACCCGGCGAGATGTTTGAATCTCTTGCTGTCGCAGTAATCTTTGGGGCTGTTTTCCCTGTTTGCGTTGTGTGGCTCGGATTGGCGGAGCTCAAGCTGTACGGCTATTTTGACGCGCCCCAGCGGCCATCCGATCTCTGGTACACTGCGCACGGGTTTGAGCGTGGTCCAGGTGAGAGCTGGGAGGATCTGGATAGTCGGCCTGTGACAGGCAAGCGAACGACTCTATGGCAGGAATACGTCGCCGACACTGATCCGAACGACACCAACTCCGTGTTCCGCGTGATCGCTGTTGATCCCGGTCCGCCGGTTGTCATGCGTTTCCTGATCACCTGCACTCTTCTTATAATAAGGTTAATTCGATGATAAATAGGTTTATCTTTGCGCGGGATAAAAACGTGCAGGAGAAATACGAAAATCAGCATCGAAAAATAATGGTCAAATTTATTATGCTTAACACTTGATGTTTATCCCAGCTTCTGCTATTCTCCAAAAATATTGACTCTAATATGATTTCGTCCTCGTCCTAAGTGGGCCGGTGTCAGACGAAAAGTTGTTTTACAAAAAATAATTGGGGGGGGGGTGACTAAAGGTGACCTTTCTTCCATATTGAAAACTGTAATTTGGCTATGGCACTACGCCGTGGCTGAAGATGCAAGGAGTCCAACCAAATGAGTGCCAAAATAAAAAAGAGATTCATAGTATCTATAATTCTCACTTTGTTCACAAGGTTTGCTTACGCTGTACCGAGTGAGCTTCCACTTAATCACGTTCTTTACCTTGATGGCTATTATGGCTCCGGGTTGATCCGGATGGCTGCCTATGTCGTTTTGTCGGCAGACACCTTTGGAGAAGTTTACAAAGATTCCAGTGTTAAGTATTCTAAATATTCTCTTACTTGGCTTAACAGCACGACAATGAGAGTAAGGGTGGAAATGCCGGACGAGCCTCCTCGTACCGTTGTGGATACCTTTGATTTGACTTTTATTTCTGGCAAGACGGGCACACTAGACAATTATTACAATATTCAATACCTGTATGGTATGGAAGTCCAACGATGGGGGAAGCGAAACGGAATTTTTTCTCTGGACCCGATTCCTTTGCAAAATTGCACCATCACTACCGCTTCCAGTCCATCGACTGGTGGCACAACGAGTGGTGGTGGGTCTAAGGCGTTGTTGTCATATTGCACGGTGACGGCGACTCCTAATTTCGGGTATCAGTTCAGCCGCTGGACTAAGGGCTCGACTATAATGAGCACATCCGCTAGCTATTCGTTCGCGGTGACTGGAGACAGCACTCTGTACGCCTCCTTCGATTATGTTGGAATTCCATATGAGTACAGTATTAAGAATGGGGAAGTGACCATTACTGATTACACCGGTACCGAAGAGGTGGTGAGCATTCCCGGCACAATCGACGGCCTGCCGGTTACAAGCATCGGGGATTGGTCCTTTTCTGACTGTAGTGACCTGAAGAGTGTGACTCTTCCTGATAGCGTCACGAGCATCGGATATTATGCCTTTTACGGCAGCCTTAGCCTGACAGCTATCACGGTGGATGCCGGCAACCCCGCCTACAGCAGTCTGGATGGAGTTCTGTTCAATCAGGGTAGAACTACGTTGATTAGATGCCCCTATGGGAAGACCGGAGCCTACAGCATGCCTGTCGGTGTCACGAGCATCGAAAGGGGTGCTTTTATGAAATGCAGAGGTCTGACAAGTGTGAGCATCTCCGCCAGCGTTAAGAGTATCGGGAGTTTCGCTTTTGCATATTGCAGTGGCCTGACGAGTATGAGCATTCCCGCCAGCGTTACGAATATTGAGGGTGATGCCTTCTACTATTGTACTGGGCTGACAACTATTACTGCGGCTGCCGGAAATCCTGTCTACAGCAGTATGAACGGGATTCTGTTCAATCTGGATAAAACCACGCTGGTTGCATGCCCCGGAGGGAAGAGCGGAGCCTACATTATCCCTGACAGCGTTACGAGCATTGGATATAGTGCCTTTGAAAGGTGCAGTGGTCTGACAAGTGTGAGTATCCCCAACAGCATCACGCATATTGGTATGTATGCTTTCTCGTATTGTAGCGGCCTGTTCAGTTTGAGTCTCCCCGAGGTTACGAATGTCGGGGAAGGCACTTTTGCTGGCTGTGAAAGCCTGACGAGTGTGAGTCTTCCTAAGGTCACAGATATCGGGGAATTTGCATTTAAAGATTGTTACGGTCTGTCCAGTGTAAATCTTCCCATAGTCATAAATATTGGTGATTGGGCTTTTGAAGACTGTGTAAGCCTGACGAGTGTGAGTCTCCCCATGGTCACGAGTATCGGGAGCTTTGCCTTCTCCGGCTGTAGTGCCCTGTCCAGTGCAATCTTTGCGGGTGACGCCCCAGTGATGGGAGAGGATGTTTTCAGCAATGTCGCCAGTGGTTTTACGGTGTATTATTTCAGAGGCAGCACTGGTTTCACCTCGCCATTCTGGGAAGGCTATTCGGCGGTGAGATTGGGCAAGGCTCCGGAAGTCATCACCACCGCCGCCAGCGAAACTACAGCTACCAGTGGCACTCTCAACGGTACAGTTAATCCTAATGGGGCAACCACAACGGCACAATTTGAATACGGCTTGACCACTGCCTATGGCAGCACCGTGAGCGTTACACTCTCGCCCGCAAATGGCACGACGGTGCAAACTGTCAGCAAGAGTATCAGCGGCTTGCAACCAGATCTTACTTATCACTATCGGCTCACTGCCACTAACAGTGACGGTACGAGTTCGGGAAAGGACTTCACTTTTGTTGCCAAAGTAATCCCATACACTTACACCATTGCGAATGGCGAGGTTACTATAACTGGATACACCGGCTCCGACAAGGTGGTGAGCATCCCCCGCGCAATTCAGGGCCTGCCGGTCACGAGTATAGGGAATAGTGCCTTTGAAAGGTGCAGTGGTCTGACGGGCGTGACGATCCCTGACAGTGTCACGAGCATTGGGCATCAAGCCTTTTTCCTTTGTACTCGTCTGACCAATGTAAACATCCCCGCCAGCGTTACGAGTATCGGGAATCATGCCTTCTGTTATTGCAATGGTCTGACGAGCGTGACGATCTCTGACAATGTCACGAGCATTGGAAATCAAGCCTTCTTCTCTTGTACCAGGCTGACCAATGTAAACATCCCCGCCAGTGTCACAAGCCTTGGCCTTTCGGCTTTCGGCGGTTGTACAGGGCTGACGGTTATCACAGTGGATGCCGATAACCCCGCCTACAGCAGTCTGGATGGGGTTCTGTTAAACTTAGAACAAACTACGCTGATTCAATGCCTTGGAGGGAAGAGCGGCGCATATAGCATTCCCAACAGTGTTACGAGTATCGGGGATTACGCCTTTAATTCCTGTAGCAGTCTGACTAGTGTGAGTATTCCCGACAGTGTCACGAGTATCGGGGGATTCGTCTTCGCTGGCTGCGACGGTCTGACTAGCGTGACGATCCCCTCTAGCATCACGAGTATTGGGGATTCCGCTTTCGAGGGCTGTAGCGACCTGTCCAGTGTACGTTTTGCGGGTGATGCCCCAGTAATGGGAGCGCATGTTTTCTACGATACCGCCAATAATTTTACGGTGTATTATGTCAGCGGTAGCACTGGCTTCACCTCGCCAATCTGGGAGGATTACCCTGCAGTGAGGTTAGAAGTAATTACTGCCGCCGTCAACGGCGGGGTTCTGGAGAGCTTTACGTCGCAGTACGATGCCTCAGCTTGGAAGGCGTTGAATTTGACCGATGGAGAGATCGGCTCCTTTGCGCACAACTGGCTCAGCACGGCCAATCCCGGACCGCAGACGTTCGAGTACAGCTTCTTGGATGGACAAAGCGCGAAACTGGCAAGCCTAACGCTGATTAACGCGATGCGGACTTATAACGCCAAGGGCTTTGAACTCTGGATCAGCGCGGACGGCCACGCATGGGAAAAGATAAAGGAAGGCGCCCTGGCCAACAATACGGAGCGTCAAGTCTTCGATCTGGAAGGCCAGATCGCGCAGCGCGCACGGCTGGTGATCACCAGCGGATATAATTCGGCTTATTGGGAACTGGCGGAGTTTGAGCTGTATGGTTCTTATGTTGCGCCACTGCCTTCTTATACTGTGACTTTCGACGCGCAAGGCGGCA
>JBAYXX010000162.1:0-5603 GCA_041673345.1 Kiritimatiellia bacterium | reverse complement strand
AAGTAAATCCTGTTATTCCTGCCGTGCCACGGCGTAGCCTTTGGCGGAGACGGGTTATCCTGTCTAAAAATAATTGGTTGCGGCTATGCTGCGCTAGGATTTTCGTGGTTAAAATAAAGGGACATCAAAAACCGTACTAGAAAGGTAATATCCGCACGCGTGCTTTATTCTCATCAATTGAAATAAGTGCACCCTTTCTGAGATGATCACCATACTGCTGAACTGCTTTGATCACAATATTCCCAGCATGTTCAGGTGAAGGATCTGCAGTTCTGATTTGTATCACGCTTGGTGCATCTGCATTTGTTGCGGCAAGAATCGCCCCGAAATCCAGATCATGGGTGAACACAACATATTTATTTTCCCTTGCCCATTCAAATATTTCAACATCAGGTGCTGATCCCAACCCAATTGCCGACCAGTGAATTGCTACATGACCCGCATCGCGTAAAACACAAACCCAAGCAGGAGAAAGGTTCATATCTAAAAGAATCTTCATGCGGTAACCATTGGCAGGTCAATCTCTTTAATGCGCCATGCGGCATAGGTTAAGGCCTGAGTGATATCCGCATCTTCAAGATATGGATATAGCTCCAGTATCGCATCTCGTGTTTTACCGGAAGCTATCAGTCCGACAATCATCCCGGCGGTAACACGCATCCCGCGAATACAGGGTTTGCCACCCATCACATTCGGATCAAAGGTAATTCTGTCGATAGACTTCATAATAGTTTCTCCTCTAAATTTCATTAATAAATTATCATATTGGTGTTTATCGCGCTAGTATTATTCAGATGGTAAAAAGATGAGAAATGCGCGAGCTGTTTTTTAAGGTGAAAAATAGAGGGGTAGCGTGGTAGGGTTGTGGCAGAATAATAATGATGAGGAGAATAATCTGTTGCCTGCCTGTGCGTAGCACGCAGACAGGCAGCGTTGTTTTTGAGGTGAAAAATCTTAGAGGTGAAAAATGGGAACCCCGAGCACCCGCTTTACGCCTTTGAGCCTTTGCTAAGAAAACTCTGAAAAGACTCTGAGACCTCTGTGCCTCTGTGAGAGATAAAAAAATGGTTGCGGCTATGCTGCGCTAGGCTTTTTGTGTTTTCAAATCAGCTACGCACCATTCGTGTAAATTCGCGTTATTCGTAGTTTAAATAGAGGGGGCAGAATAATGATGAGCAGAATAATCTGTTGTCTACCTGTGCGTAGCACGCAGACAGGCAGCGTTGTTTTTGAGGTGAAAAATCTTAGAGGTAAAAAATATTGGTGCGTTTTTTGAAACCACAAAGCAACACATAGATCACAAAGATTTTTTTGCCCACGAATCTCCGCGAATATTGCGCTTTAAATTTTTTCTCCACTGTGTGGAGTCGTTAATCACTAAAAATTTAAAGCGCAGAGTACTGTGTTAAAAGTACAATTCGTGTTGTCAATAGTGACCTTATGATAAGGGTATTTCAAGCGATTAGCGACCCTGCGAAGTGGGGATGAAATACCCTTATCCTTTCGCGGAGATTCGCGGGCCAAAAAACAGCTACGCACCCCCTTTGTGCTCTTTGTACTACTATCATTCATATTCTTGTTTTTTTTGTACGTTTATTATCTCTCACAGAGGCACAGAGAACACAGAGAGTAGCTGAACTTTTCGCAGCACTGAGAGAATATTTTAAGGTGAAAAATCTTAGAGGTGAAAAATGTGGAAAACTGGGAACGTCGAGCCCGAACTTTACGCCTTTGAGTCTTTGCTGGTGGAAACTCTGAAACAACTCAGAGAACTCTGTGCCTCTGTGAGAGATAAAGAATTGGTTGCGGCTATGCTGCGCTAGGCCCTTTGTGGTTTCCTCTCAGCTATACCCCCCTTTCGTGTAAATTCGCGTTATTCGTAGTTTTAATCAGCAGCACACGCTTTTCGTGGTTTAAACAATGGTCTACAATCTGCTATAATAGAGGTATGAAAAGGATTACATATCCAGCTTTGCTGTTCACACTCATGGCAGCTGCAACCGTGTCGGCCATCAGTGAGGGGTTCAAACCGCCGGCCACGCCGAAAGTGCCGCTCAAAAAATAACGGAATCACAAATTATGCCTGTTCAATTAACCCTTCTAGCTATCTTCTTCGGCTCTTTTCTCCTGTTCGGCATTCAACCCATGCTTGGTCGCACCCTGCTGCCCTCATTCGGAGGCACAGCCTCGGTCTGGACGGTTTGTCTGGCCGCCTATCAAATCCTTCTGCTGGCTGGTTATGGCTATGCCCACTTTATCTCAACCAAAGGCGCGAAAACCCAACGAAAAATGCACATTATCCTGCTGGCGGTCTCTGTAATTTGGACAACAATTTTCGCAGCCACAAGGATTCTTTTTAAACACAGACTGGGCAATCTGGGACTCCCCTCACTGGAAGTTCTCCTTTGCGTGATGATTTTTGCAGGGCTGCCCTATGTATTGCTCTCTGCCAACAGTACCTTGATCCAGAGCTGGCTCTCAAAAAGTGGTTCAAAGGCTTTTAAGGGGCGTGAGATCTATAAGCTCTATGCTGTCTCGAATGTCGGCTCTCTGCTGGGATTGCTAATCTATCCATTTCTGATTGAACCTTTTCTCTCGCTCTCAGCACAATGGTATGGTTTTACGGCCTGTTTACTGGTTTATACCGTCTTTATGGGGCTGATAGCCAAAGCCACTCGCCCAAAGCAGGAAACTCCTGAGGTGATAACCGAGGCGGCTCCACTGCATCACGAGGCTAAACTGCCGACTATGCTAACAAAACCCTGGCTTTGGTTTGTTCTGCCTGGCATCAGCACCTTCCTGCTGAATGCAGTCACGACCCACTTAACCAACGATATTACCCCAATTCCACTGCTATGGGTTCTACTGCTGGCAGCATTTCTGCTCAGCTATGTGGTAGGTTTCTCGAATATCGGCGAAAAGGGGCTGATTGGATGGACGATCATGGCTGCTCTTGTGCTGACTGCCTCGGCATTTATCGGTTGCACAAGCCAATATATCGGCGATAAGTTCATCGCTCTGCTCGGCGCGGGTGTGCTGCTAGTTTTTAGTGGCTGTACATTTCTACACAGCTGGTTATATCGAATCAGGCCTGAAGCCAGTAAGCTGACGCTTTTTTATTTGGGGATTGCAACTGGTGGTGCTATTGGAGGCAGCTGCGCTTCGCTTGTGGCACCGATGATTTTTAACGACATCCTTGAATATCCCGTTATTATGGTTGTATGTGCCGCACTTGGTATTTTTCTGATAAAGATCTGGGATCATAGGGAGCTGGGAGCTATCAATATGGTTATCATGCTCTTTTTCGGCGCCGCTATTCTTTTCAGCGGATTCCAGCTAATCAAGCGTGATGTCAAAACAGTGCTGCGCATGCGGAATTTTTATGGGTCGCTGAATGTGGAAAAAAACGAGGCACCTATCCGGGAGAACGGCGGCCGACCCGCTGTTTACTATGAGTTTAAATATGGAGAGACAACCCATGGCATGCAGTTTGAAGATCCGGAACTTGCGGAATTAACAACATGCTATTTCAGCGCTATCGCCGGTGGAGCCGCCTTTATGGCCCACCCCTCCTACACCAATGGAACACCGATGCAAGTCGGCATTGTCGGACTTGGAATCGGCGTGTTGGCCAACTACGGGCGCGAAGGCGACATATATCGGATGTATGATATCAACCCGCAGGTGGTGGAGATCGCCTGCAACACCAATTACTTCACCTATATTTCCAACTGTAAAGCCAAAGTTGAGATTGTTACTTGCGATGCCAGAAAGGCCCTTGAAGCGGAGAGAGCCAACCAGGAGCCCAAGTTTGATGTGCTCATAGTGGATGTTTACAGCGGTGACTCTTTGCCAGCGCACATCTCCACCAAGGAGGCCTATCAGCTCTTTAAAGACAGGTTAAAACCTGACGGTACGCTTGCAATCCATATGACAAACTGGCACTTTGATATATCTCCGCTCTGCAAGGTCATGGCCAAAGAGCTGAATATGAATCTGCGGGCCATCATCGCACCGGCTGTGAATGAGTATACAGCACTCTCCAACTGGGCCTTCATGCGTAACGACGAGGTTGAACTGCTGCCATCAGCAGCACGAGAGTATGATTTCAGCAAGGTGCGCGACATTTCACCGCCGAGTGATGAGAAAGGCAGCATACTGACCTTGATTGATTATCACTTTGTACCGCCGCTGCTGTAGCTTGCATGTCGCAGTGCAACGCGTGTAGTAGTCGCTCTACGAGCGACACATGCAAGCACGATGCAATCGCAGCGCAATGCCGCTCATAGAGCGGCTACTACACCGATCGGCAAAGTTTGCACGCGGTTTGCATGTCGCAGTGCAGCACGTGTAGTAGTCGCTCTATGAGCGACACATGCAACCACAATGCAACCACAATACAATGCCGCTCATAGAGCGGCTACTACACCGAACGGCAAGGATTGCACATGGCTTGCAGCGCAAAGCGAATCGCTGGTTTGCACACGCGTGCATGTCGCAGTGCAACGCGTGTAGTAGTCGCTCTACGAGCGACACATGCAATCACACATGCAATGCCGCTCATAGAGCGGCTACTACACCGATCGACAATACTTGCAACCAGCTTGCAATACACCTCTCACCCTCGCACCTCACACTCGATCAATCCTTACAATCTCGCCTGACCAGGGCCACTCTTCCGCACGCTCTACCAAAAGCTTCCTGACTGGATTATCATTCACATAACTCCATTTTTCGGCGTAGCTTTCATTACTGCGAATCAGATGATCGAAAAAGCCCGGCTGCCACACTCTTGTGATCTCGGGATGCTCCGCTTTTATGATTTTGCTGAGAGCCTGTTTAAGAAGGCGGATAAAGGTCGCTAGTTTGTAATCAGGATCAAGGCAGACAAACAGGTGAATGTGATCAGGCATAATGACAAATTTCCCGATGGCTCTATTGTTGAGTGCATTCAACTCCGCATATTCAACGAATGCGTCAAAGACGCTTTGATTCGCGAGAATGGCCTGACGCTGCCAGGCGTTGAAGGTAATAAAATAAAGAGGTATCTGGTATTGCTGGTGCACAAAAGGCAGGCGTGGTGGTTTTTTACGAAATGGTTCGGACATGATAGTTGAGATCCTTTCGCGTTGTGGATGTAGTAGTCGCTCTATGAGCGACAGGTTTCGGTGTAGTAGTCGCTCTACTTGTCGGGCATAGTTCCGCTTGCGGGACGACGCCTGATGAGCGACACATGCAATCACGATGCAATCACAGCGCAATGCCGCTCGTAGAGCGGCTACTACACCGATGGGCAAAGTTTGCACGCGGTTTGCATTTCGAAGTGCAACGTTTGCATTTCGCAGTGCAACGCGTGTAGTAGTCGCTCTATGAGCGACACATGCAAGCACAATGCAAGCACGATGCAATGCCGCTCATAGAGCGGCTACTACACCGATGGGCAAAGTTTGCACGCGGTTTGCATTTCAAAGTGCAACGTTTGCATTTCGCAGTGCAACGCGTGTAGTAGTCGCTCTATGAGCGACACATGCAAGCACAATGCAAGCACGATGCAATGCCGCTCGTAGAGCGGCTACTACACCGATCGGCAAGTCTTGCACGCG
>JBAYXX010000161.1:0-5652 GCA_041673345.1 Kiritimatiellia bacterium | reverse complement strand
CACAACGATGACGGCAGCGGAGAAGGACGCGCCGCCACAAAAGGAGACGGAATGGAAACCTTGAGACGTGATGACCCCAGGGAAAGAAGCAGTTGCCGGCGCTTGTTTGATATCAAGCCTGGCATGACCTTTAATTTTCTCACGACAGTGGAATATCTCCCCGGTACCAAAGATCGCAAACAGTATTGGCTGTGCAAATGTGTCTGCGGAAAACTTGTCTACGCTACACCCACCGCCCTGCGTAAAGACCGTGCCGTGAGTTGTGGTTGTTGTACCAGGCGGAGGAAGAAGAAGGTCCGCATGACTCCCGAACGGCGGCGACAGCTGCAAAAACTCGCCGCAATCCCCGGACCGACACCGCTGGAAATCGAATACGGGTATTAAGTCGTTCTGCAAACCTTACACGTGGAGGATATATGAGCTGGCAAAAACCGAGAGAATGGACAAAAGCAGAGTTGGGGCAGATTCGCGCTGAGATGGGCGTAAAAAGGTCTGTAGATCTGGCCCGGGAAATAGGCGTGTCGCTGAATGCCCTGTATAAAAAAGCCCGGGAGATTGGCTTTCGACGGAAGTGCCCAAAATCAAGGACGTTTTACTGGGTTGAAGAGGGGGAGGAGCTCGATCTCTGGCCGTATAAAGAGGGGCAGTTTGCCTATTTGAACAAACATCCTCACCCCGTAACGAAGCGAAAGGGAAAGCCCGGCTGGCAGCGTTATTGCCCTGTTCAGGATCGCCCATGAAGATCTTCAACATGTTCCTGTATGTCCTGCAGAGCTTCAACCTGGCACTCTTCTGGGGTGTCGTCTACCTGATAATCATTATGGCCTTTCTTTACTGTGTGGTGCTGGCTGTGTGGAGAGGTGAGAAGGTGAGGACAGGCTGGGAACAAAACGGAGGATAACCAAATGCCAACAAAAAACGATTACGCAAAGATAGCCATAGCCTGTAAAGAGCTGGGGATTGACCGCAAGGCGTTGCTTGCTGACCGCTACGGTTTAAAGAGTGCCAAAGACCTGACCGGCCCGCAGCTTACTGATCTCTACCGCCACTTCCGAGCCTTTGGCTGGACGATAAAGACAGCGAAGCGGCCCGCTGGAAAGAAAAAAGAGAAGAACCCCAACTATATTGAGGTCGCAAACGGTCCGGCGGGCCTGCAGCAGCGGCTGGTCTTGCGCTTGTGGAACTCTCTCGGATACGAGATGGCGAAGCTGCACACCCGCTGCAGTAAACAGTTTGGAATAGACCGGTTTGAGTGGGTCACGGACAGCCATGATCTGCATGTGCTGATCACTGACCTGCAAAAAAGAGTGGAGAGGTCTGATACATGAGCTGCAATATCGACAAAAACAGGTTCTCAATTGCCAAAATGCCGGACGAATACCTGCCGGATCTCTCCGAACTCAACGAGGATATGCGGATGATCGCAGAGGAGTTCGGGGTGCGTGCTGCCCTTCGGCTCTGTGAGATGTTTGCGGGGACGGATCTGCGCCTGCAGGGGCACGTCAAGTGGGTCCGGGCATGGCGAAACGCTGCCATCTGCAAAGATTTTGACGAAAACAAGATCTCCATGCGGGCTCTTGCTCGGAAATACGGGCTGGGTCAGCGATGGATTGTGACGATCCTCAACCGGGTTCCAGATCAGGATGACAGAGCCCTGCCGCCTGGTTTGTTTTGACACTGTGAGTTTTTTACAACAAAGACAGAGGCTGGCCGCAAAGGTCAGCCTCTTAAATATCGGAGGAAGAAATGCCTCGGAGAAGAAAGGTGTGGACAGAAGCAAATAATGACACGCTCCTTGCGGAGTTTGCTACCCGCAATGCAGTCGAGTTGGCGAGAGAGATGGGCTTTTGTGTTTGGACTCTCTATAAAAAGGCGAAAGCGCTTGGGTTTCGCAAAAGGACAAGAGGGTCCTGGCATTTTTGCCCGGACGGTGAACAGCCTGCACAAGAGATTTCTCTCTGGCCGTATAAAGAGGGGGAGTTTGCCTGGCTGAATGACAGGAAGTATGACAGGACGCGCTGGGAGCGGTTGTAAATATTTTTTGATTGCACAGTTAAACACTTGTATTTAACTACGTGATACTGTAATGTAAAACAATCAAATGAGGAGAAAATCCTCTCGATCTGGACGGCTTCCAGAAATTTAAAGGAGAACACCTTGACCGCACACGAAACATACAAAGAACTCGACGCAATTCGCCTCTCGATTAACGATGGTTTTGGTTTCGCAAACCGCGAAGCAATGAGGCAGGGGTATGCCGCACAGGCAGCCCTTGATTCAAAAGAATGGTTCTATGACTGGGAGCAACTCGGAGAAGAGAAAATAGTCTCCAGGATAGAGAAAAGAATCGATCGTTATGGCGAAGAGTACGCCGATCGCCTTGTTCTCAACTTTCGCCGCGCTGCGGCACAGGTTGAGCATCGTTTCCCCGACAAGATGGATGCGATATCTGCTCGCAATGCAGAGGCCCAAAAGCTTGGTCGGTGGGATACAGATATTATTGGCGAAATTGAGCAGGGCGTAAGCGATTCCTATTTCTACACTTGGGACGTTATTGGTGCTGTGGCACCCGAAGCAGTTGCAGAAGAAGAAACAGTAGAAAAAGCAGTTAGCAAAGAAGCCATGAGAGCCCGTAACATCGCCAAATTCTTCGGTGGCAAAGCACTGAAAGGGAGCAAAAAACAAAAAGAGTGGGGAGAAAAAATCAGAGCTGAAAAGCTTGCGGAAATGGATGAAGCCCTGGCAGAGGTTGTTGTTACCGACACTGTGGCGGAAACGGCAAAGTTTTGGATAGAAAACAGGGAGAAGGATCCTGAACAATTTAGGGAAAAATTCAGCCGTCACGCGGAGCTGAGAGAGGCAATGTACATGGCAAAGGTTCAGGGAAATGTTGACGAGTTTTATGCCCTTCGCAGCGAGCTTTTTGCATGGACCTAAGGCCATATCAAGAGGAGCTGGTCAAAAAAGTGACCAGTTCCTCAACCAACGATCTGATTCAATTGGACACGGGAGCAGGAAAGACCCGTGTCATTGCAGCAATTATTGATACAAAAGAGAATGTCCTTTGTATTGCTCACCGCAACATCTTGATTAAGCAACTGAGCAGGGAACTAGCCCGGCATAACATAATACACAACATTATAGGGACAACATTTACCCGCAGGTTGTGCATCACAGAGCACAGAAAAATGAGGAAACAGTGTTTGTCCGGCACAAGCAGCGTATATGTCTGCTCGATCGACTCTCTTTTAAGCAGACACAGGCGGGCTCTCCTGACGATTGATACAAAGCTGGCGTGGACAATCATTGTTGATGAGGCTCACCACATGGTTGACGTGAACAAATGGGGAAAACTTCGGAAAATTTTTCCCCAGGCGCGGATTATAGGGGCGACGGCAACGCCATGCAGGCTTGATGGAGTAAGTCTTGCGCGGGGTAAAGGAGGCGTTTTTGACAGACTCGTGCAGGCCGAAAGCTTGAAGGCTAACAGCGTCAAGACATTGATATCTCAGGAATATCTCTGTGATTATAAGGCGTGGTCTGTCCCTGAAGTTGTTGACGCGTCTCGGCTTATTATGGGGGCACATGACTTTACTCAAAAGAGCCTGAATACAGAGACCCAGCGGCATGTTTATGAAATGGCAGGTGACGCAGTGAAGCACTATCTGCGGTTGGCAAAAGGTAAGCAGGCCCTGGCGTTTTGTGTCTCAATTGCAATTGCCGAAGAGACAGCAAAGCGTTTTAGAGATGCAGGAATCTCCTCTGCGGCAATCCACTCGGACCTTTCCGCAGGAGATACGGCCCGCGTTTTCTCTCTTTTTGAGTCTCGACAGATAAATGTCCTCTTTAATGTTGACATGATCGGTGAAGGCGTTGATATGCCAGCGATCGAGGCACTAATTATGCTGCGGAAAACAGCGAGTCTTGGCCTGTACCGGCAGTGGATTGGTCGCGCCATGCGCCCGGAGCGCAGCAAGAAATACTCGATCCTTATTGACCATGTGGGGAATATCAGGACCCATGGGCTGCCGGACACGCATATTGCATGGGACTTGTTCCGGCCGCCTGCGAATGTCAAGAGCAATCTTATTAGTTGTCCTAAGTGCCATTTCCTTATCCACGCATGGCTTGACAACTGCCCTGAGTGCGGCGCAGATATTAGCAGATCGGTATCTTCCAGGTGCGGTGCCGATGTTAAATATATAGATTCGCTGTTGGTTAAAATTATGCGGGAGAAAATAGAGAAAAAAAGCTTGGCACGCACAGTTGTAAACAAAAGCTGGAAGGGTTGTTTGGGTACAGACCTGGTGGGGAGAAGCATTGATAAAATTCGAGATGAGACAGCATGTGCGCTGCATAATGCTGGTATCGATATATCTGCCATAAACGCCTTCTTCTCTCTGACAGATGACCGGCACTTTTGGGTAAAGAATTTTGTTGCTGCAGATATCAGCAACCATACAAAACAACTCAAGGTATATCATAAATGGCTGAAATTACACTAATGTCAGGAAGCAGCGCTGCGCTGCGGGACTTTTCAGCAGACCTTATTTTTACAGATCCTCCATTCGATATGCCGGGTAAAGACCTTGCAAACATTCTGGACGGTATCTCCGCCGATCACCTCGTACTTTTGACATCAATGCGCCAGCTTTTTGGACTTGTGGAGTCGTCTTCGTGGATGCTCAGTTTTGATTTCGTTCTTGATGCGGTTGTCCCTAAAAAGAGTAAGAGCTATCGCCAGCCTCACTACACTCATGTTACGGGGGTATATCTTACCAGAAACGGGGCTAAAAGCCTGTTTGACCGGCGGAAGAGACAACGCAGTGATACCTTTGACGGTAAAAAATATTGGCCAACAATTTTGCGAGCACCACGCGAACGGCTTGAGGATTTTGGGCAGGCGAAGAACGAAACCGCAGTCCTCGACATACTCGGGAGCTTTAAAGTAAAAAGTGTCATCGATCCCTTTGCCGGAACGGGAACTGTCGGGATGGCAGCATTTGAGCTGGGGATGCCCTGCACTTTGGTCGAAAATGACTCTGAAAGATTTACTGCCCTTTGCTCGCAGTTTTCGTTTCTTGGCGCGAGAGTTAAAAAAATATCCTTGGAGACTACATGAGCAGATTAACGACAGAGCAGCTCGCTGCTGCTGCAGACGTTTCAACGAGTGTTATCCACCGGATGGCTTCGGGGATAGGAGATGCGAAAAAGGTAGGAGGGAAATGGGATTTCCCTCCTGCCGCAATTGCCGAAGTTGCATCAAGAGAAATTAGAACGGGGGGAAGAAAGCCAGGAGGTCCTCCAAAAACCACTATCACAATTGAGCTACCACCTGAGCTGAAGAACGCAATCGTTAAGGCGGGGGCTCGACGTAATATGAAAATGGCTGCGTGGATTAGAGAGGCGTGCAAGAAGAGTCTTCCCCTGGATTTGATGAACAGACTGTAGTCCCCTACGTTTCAGGAAAAAACAATGAAAAAAATACTGGCAATGACCGCCATTCTGCTTCTCTCCGGATGCGCGATGAAACCGATTCCGGAATGGTCAGATCTCCACGATGGTGGGACCACTGGTCCCTGTGCCTCTCGGAACATCTCTGCAGCGAGGGCTGCACTGGCAGCGTGTGAGGATAAGGAAGAGGGGGCATTT
>JBAYXX010000160.1:0-5654 GCA_041673345.1 Kiritimatiellia bacterium | reverse complement strand
CCCATGAAACCCGCTGACGCGTAGGTCGGCGGAAATCAAGGTCGGATGGCTGGGCGGCGACTGGCCGTGGGTTTCCTGCACATTGTCCCCGGTGTTTTCCCCACCGGGGTGGTTATTGACCGATGACTGTGGATTTTTTTTCGCAAAAAGGCATTTGACAAGTTTGCGGAGTTCTGTTATGCTGTTCTTCATAATCAAAAAACAGTAGTAATTGCAAAGGATATCGTGGTCTATGAAAGCCAGCACTTCATCATCATCGTCGGTGGTTCTTGGCAACAAGATCAACTTATCGCAGCAGGTTTCTTTGGGTGTGAAGCAGCAGATACGGAAGGGCATCTATCGGCCGGGGGATTTTTTGCCATCGTATCGGTTGTTGTGTTCGGAGTTCAAGGTGAGTTTGAATGTGATATATCGTGCTATTCGGGAGTTGGAGAGTAGTGGGATCGTATCGACGCAGCATGGTCGTGGGGCGCAGGTCAGTGTCAGTCGGCAGGTGGAGCGGGCGGCGATTTTGTTTGGCTTTATTCAGCCCTATCCAGCTGATGTTGGTTTTCAGCAGCATGTGTTGCAGTATGCGGCGCAGAGTTTTAGCGAGCACAACAACTTTGTGGTGGTGCAGTCGGCGATGGCCAGTGTGGTTCGGGAGCGGCAGATAGCCGAGCATTTTGTCAACAACGGCATACAGGGCATCATGTTGTGGCCGGTGGAGAAGAGTACGAACCGGGCGTTTTTCGAGCAGCTGTCCAGTAAGGTGCCAGTGGTACAGGTTGACCGGTTGTTCACGGACAGCAAATTGCCCGGCGTGGTGTTGGACACGTACGGTGCGGGGCGGGATATCTGCCGGGAGACCTTTGGGCGTCTGGAGCACCGTCGTTTATTGGTTTTGATGGACGATCTCGATATATCGACCTACCATGAGCTTGAGCGCGGCGTTCGCGAGACGGCTGAGACCATAGGGCGTGGCGCGGACCTGGTGGTGAAACGGTTGGCGTTATCGCCCATCATCCGCCAGATGAACCGCTGTGATTTTTCTCAGGTGGATGGGTTGGCGCAGCAGATTGGCGCGTGGCTACGGGACTACCAGTGTGATGCGCTGTTCTGCATGCAGGATGAGATACTGGACAATGCGGTGGTGCAGACTGGCTTGTACGACGAGCTGCCTGGCTTGCAGCTGCTGACGACGGCTGCGGGCATCAATGTGCGCACGCGAAAGTACAACGAAATAGGCGTGGTGAAATGGCAGGTGGATTACCCGGCGATGATTACGACGGCGACAGAAATGCTGCAGCAGATCGTGGTTGGGCGCAAAAAAACCGAAGAGGTGATCAGACTGAAGGTCGGGCGCTGCCAGCCTTGAGTCGTGCAGGGGTGGCAACGAGCTGTCGCGCGCTGGCGGGTGGCGAATAGAGTGGTGATAGAACGGTTGGCTGAATTGTTAGGGTGGGTACAACAGGGATTATTCTGGTGAAATCTCGTAGCCAGCAGGTATGAACAAGTAACCAGGCCAAGGGCGGCTAGTCCTTCTGCAACGAACGCTTGTATCGTTGCAGGAATGCAGCAGCCAAAAACAGGAGTGGAGTATATGCTAGCCAAAGAGTTACCAACGACAAGCCGGATATGCAGCGACATTTTCAGCAAAGGCGTATTCGGGCGGAGGGCGACCAGGCGCGATGACTGTGGGCGAGGGCTGTTCACGTTAATTGAACTTTTGGTCGTGATTGCCATCATCGCCATTCTGGCGGCCATGTTGCTGCCGGCTTTGAGCAAGGCTCGCGAGAAGGCGCGCTCCATCAGCTGTACCAACAATATGCGTGGTATGGGCATGGCCAACATGCTCTATGCTGATTCGTATGACGGTTTTGTCACTCCGGCTTACAACCAATATGGCACGCCGGTAGGGGAGAGCAATCTGCAGGGCATGCTGTATTTGGGCTCGCCCGGGAGTGCATCGCGGAAAAATTATACCAGTAATTCCATCTTTTGTTGTCCTTCTGCGCCGGCGCGGAAGTATACCGACAGCACTTCGGTCGATAATAACTCGTGGGTTCATTATGGTTTCTGTGTCAATGCTCAGCTCAAGTTGTTGTGGGACAGTTTGGGCAGCAGTAGCAAGGCGATGGCCTGGCCCGAATATGTCATCTATTCCTTTCGGCAGACTGAGCTGCAGCAACCGTCGGGAACCGCATGTATAATTGAATGCTATCGGACGCAAACGGATGCGGTCTACTGGTCCGGGAATTCGGCAGCCTATGTTTATGTCTGGGTGGCGACCCCCTCAGGCAATGGTAATAGCAAGATTGCCTGGGACCGCCATCGGGGGAAAGCGAACTGGTTGTTTTATGATGGCCATGTCGAAGCCATGGCGAATCCGGAGTTATGGAGGAATGCCAAGCCCTATGGCGGCATTTACATGGGCAGGACCTATCCACTTTAAGACGACGTGATGGCGTTTGTGGCTCCATGCGCCATGTGAGAGCGTCCATGAAAAAACAGGGTAACCCGATGAAGTCAGCCGCAGTGACAGAGAAGGCAATTGCAGGGGTAAATGCTGTTTCGCCCGTGTTTGCGGAGCGGCGAGTGGGCTTTCCCGGCTGCAAGAATTTTGTGCTCTACTATACGAACAGCCCGTGGAATGCGGCGGGTGACGCCTTTTACTTTTTTTCGGTGAGTAATGACGACTGTCAGCCGGCCCTATGTATGCATTGGGTCGCTACTGGTGAGACAGAAAAGTGTTATGACCTCGAACCGTTTTCCCAATCACCTGTCTCGGCATTGTTTTCATCGGTGTTGTTACCGCGGCGTGAGTTGATGATATTATACGGCGTGACGGCGCTTGCCGTCACGGACTTGGCGACTCACGCGCAGGAACTGAAGATCGTGCTTGCGGGTGATTGCGTTCTTCACGGCCCTCTGTGCATTTCTCCTGATGAGCGTTATTTGTGTTATGGGGTGTCAGCGCGCAACGAGCCGACTGACACCGACATTCGCGTTCATGACACGCTTGATCCCGCGTGGCCGATGGTATTTCATAAAACCGTGAGCATGAACGCGAATCATTTTCAGTTTTTCCCCAATGGCGCCGATATCCTATTTGCTCATGAAGGCGCTACGGAGCAAATACCAGACCGCCTGCAGTGTTTGAACTGGCGCAGCGGCCAGGTGCGTTGTCTGTACCGCCATCTGCATGATGTCGCTGGTAGGCAGATTGAATGCATCGGGCACGAGCATATCGCGGGTGACAAGGTCGTTGCCGTCCGTTACCCGGTTTCGCAGATGGACTTTGGCCTTATTCTCGCCGATCCCCAAACTAGTGTTTGTGAGTTGATTGATCGCGGCGATTATTGGCACTGCGCGTCGGACCGGTCTGGTACGCGTATTGTCATGGATACCATGTGGTGGGGCAACAGTCGGCGGCAAACCCCGAACGTGATAGACATTGTGCTTTTTGACGCTGTCGCTCAGAAGAGGCATGTGCTGAAGACCTTTCAGGCGGATCCCGGGGGCCTGGGCATCTTCCATCCCCATCCGCATTTTGATGATACTGGGAAGATGGTTCTCTATGTCGTCCGGCCGGAAGGCACGGATGAGTGTTGGCTCGAATTGCTGCAGCTCAACTAAAACGATGCAATGGGATTAGCCTCAGATGAATTGGGGTTACGCAGCATAAATAGCCAGGCTGAACATTTTGGGTACGTGTATAAAGGATATTCGAAGGCAAACAGAAGGAGATGCGTGATGCAATGCACAATGGGCATTCGTACAAAGGAAACCCACATTCATGTCGTCGGTATTGGCCCATATTATGGGTTGAATACTTTTGTTGGAAAAATGGCAATGCGCCTGATCCGGACGCTAGGATTTCTTGTCATAATCATAGGGGGTGCTCAGCGTATGCTGGCAGCGGACGAAACCGAATTTGCTTTTTCTTTTATCGGTGAAGAGGCCACCAAAGGCTGGGGCAAGACCCAGCAAATTGAACTCCGGCCGACAGAGGAGGGGCTGGAGCTGAACGGCAATGGCTGGGATGCCAAAATCTACCGATGGATTGAACTACCAGCGGGGTACTATTTGGTTACGGCAGCGGGCAAGGGCGAACGGTTGCTGATACAACTGATCGAAGATTTCCAAAGCAGAAAAACCCTGTTCAATTTGAATATTGCCAGCGACAAGTGGCGTAGTGACTGGCGGCCATTCCGGCTCAAGAAAAAGATGCGCCTGCTGGTCATCATCCGTGCCTCCGGTGACGAGCCGATTACGGCCGTGATCCAGTCCCTGAAAATTTCTGCGGTGCCGGAGCCAGTGGCAACGGACCTACCGTCACTGGCGGAACTGGCGACGAGTCGCCCTGCCCCCCTGATAGTTCGCGGTTGCACCATGGTTTGCCAGCGGACACCGGAGGTGAGGGCGAAGAATATTGCTGACATACGGGGGTGGCATGCCAATGTCGCCCGCGTGTTTATGGGGGGCATGAGCAAGAAGAACTGGACAGAGGATGCTGGCGCGTTCGATGTGGCGATGAAAAGCGTCGAGGCTTTTCTTGAGGCAGCAAGACCCCAGCAGCTCAAGGTCATTCTGACGCTGAATGGGGGAGGGCTGGGTTTTGCAGAGTCCGCAAGCAAGGGCGCGTTTTGGGCCAATCCGGAATTGCCAGTGAGATTCGGCAGTGCATGGAAACGGATTGCCGAACGCCTGTTGCCGTACGCCGATGTGATTTACGGTTATGACCTGTACAACGAGCCATTGGATCGGGAGCAGATGCCGCATCCGCCCCGGCAATGGCGGGACATAGCCAAGGCTGCGATAAAGGCGATTCGCGAAGTCGATCCAGCAACCTGGATCATCTATGAGCCCGGCCCCGGCGGTATGCACTGGGGTTTTGCTAATCTGCAACCGCTGCCTGATACGCGGGTGATATATAGCTTGCACTTTTACAGCCCGCACGAATTCACCCACCAGGGCATTTACAACATCCAGAATACCGATTTGGCTGAGGTGAAAGCGACGTTGAACGTGCGTTATCCCGGCGTCGTGAACGGCTTCCGCTGGGATAAAGATTCCATTCGTGAGAGTCTGTCGCCGGTGCGTGAATTTCAGCAACGGTACCAAGTGCCGATACTGGTTGGTGAATTCAGTGCCATCCGTTGGGCCCCGGGCAATGATGCGGCCCAGTACATTGCCGATCTCATTGATATTTTTGAGGAGAACAGCTGGGGCTGGGTATATCATGCATTTCGTGAGTGGAGCGGCTGGAGTGTGGAACACGACGATGTATGGGCGCCCCACGCGGGGCCGCATAATCGCGCGCAGGAAGAGACGACACGCGCCAAAGTGTTGAAAAAAGGCCTGGCGCGGAATCTGACAGCCCTGCCGGCAAACGCCGGTGAGGACAAGTAGGTGCGGACCTGTGTGTCCGCCCCAGTTGGTGGTAGACACAGAGGCCCTGCTACTGTGGTGCCTCTACGAGGCATGGCCCTGGGGTGGCAGCCCCTCCAGGCTTCGCCTGGGGTTAAGCATTGTAGTGCGCCTACGGCGCAAAAACAGCCGCTGGCAGTCGAGGTCAGACGTATTATGCTGGGGGCGACCGGCGGTCGCCCTTGGTCGAGAACCGTCGTATTATGCAGGGGCGGACCTGTGTGTCCGCCCCTGCTCGTATG
>JBAYXX010000159.1:0-5816 GCA_041673345.1 Kiritimatiellia bacterium | reverse complement strand
GATGGGGGCAGAAATTTACGCAAGTCCCGCACTCTATACAAGAAGCATAGTCAATTACGGGATACCAAGTTTTAGCCATAGTCTACTTCCTCCTAAACGATGAATGGTTGTATCGCGTTGAACAGATAGCCGACGATAATAATGCCAACCGTACAGATGCCGATAAACAGTCCCAACAGCTTTGGTTTCACAGCCTTGCGGAGCATGATGATGGAGGGCAGGGACAGTGTCGTGACCGCCATCATAAAAGACAGGATGCTGCCCAGCAAAGCGCCCTTGGCGAACAGCGCCTCCGCAATAGGGATCGTGCCAAAAATATCCGCATACATGGGAACGCCAATCAGCGTTGCCAGCACCACACCAAAGGGATTGCTGCTGCCAAGCACAGCCGCGATCCACGCTTCGGGTATCCAGTTGTGAATGACCGCGCCGATGCCCACGCCAACGAGAATGTACGGAAAGACTTTTTTGAAGGTGGAAAGCATTTGTTCTTTCGCGTAAACGAGCCGGTCTTTTTTCGTCAAATCGGGCGACTCAATATCCACGCTGCCAGCGGCAAGGATAAAGCTCTCGACGTGCTTTTCCATGTGCAGCTTTTCAATCAGCGTACCGCCAGCGACAGCGATGACAAGGCCGAATACGACGTAGATAATGGCGATCTTCCAGCCGAAGATGCTCATAAGCAGCAACAGGGAGCCGAGGTCTACCATCGGAGAGGAAATGAGGAACGAGAATGTTACTCCCAGCGGCAGCCCCGCGCTGGTAAAGCCGATAAACAGCGGGATGGACGAACAGGAGCAGAACGGCGTCACCGTACCGAGAAGCGCCGCGATGGTATTCGCCCCAATGCCGTGAAAGCGTCCGAGTATCTTTTTGCTGCGCTCTGGTGGGAAGTAGCTTTGAATATAGCTGATAAGGAAAATGAGGAAGCACAGCAGAACAACGATTTTGATTACATCATAAATGAAAAACTGAATGCTTCCGATCCAGCGGTTTGAAATGTCCAGCCCCAACGCAGACAGGCCCGAGCCGATCACCTCATTGAGCCACTTCATACCAAGGATTTGATTTTGAAAGAAGTCCCAAATTGCCTTTAGCACTTGCATATGATTACTCCTTATTAAATGGATAAATGGAAAACTGTCGATTTATAGGGCTTTTGAAAAGCCACGACCTCAAACGTGGCCTTTCATTATTTGCAGCAACCATCTTGTTCGTTGCCGTTGACTGTTAATATCTGACGCAGCACTTCCTGCGCCTGTTCGCTGCCTTCCGGGTCAATGGAATAGTGCGTCCATTTGCCCTCCTTGCGGCCCGTCACAACGCCCGCATCGCACAATATCTTCATGTGATGGGACAGGGTTGATTGCTGAATGTTCAAATCCTCCAGTAGTTTGCAAGCGCATTTTTCACCACTTCGCAGAAGCTCCAAAATCCGCAGCCGGTTTTCATCGCAGAAAGCCTTAAAAATCCGCGCATTCATTTCGTATGTTGAAGCCATTTCATCACCTCACATCGATTAACTTCGATATTATTATATGCACCAAATCGAGATTTGTCAATATGTAAAATGTAACTTTTCTATGACTTCCCCAAAAGGTGGAGCACTCAACGCTCCACCTCAATCTCTCTGCCGCTTTTGAATTTGAACGCGATCCTGCCATCCCGAAATACTGTCGCCCAGTCGAGAATCGCAATCCACAGCCTTTCGTCCCATTCTTCGAGGACGAGGGGCTGTTTCTTTAATTCCTCAATGAAAAGCCGAAGCTCCCGGTTTTGGTCATGTTTCCGTTCTTTTTCTGCGGTTACCTCCGCAAGCCGTGCCATCGCTTTCTCGTAGCGGGCAAGCAGCCCGTTGTACTTCTTGGTGTATTCGTCCTGCGACTGCGCTGTGGAAGCGTTATCCCTAACGCAGGTCTTGACCAGCTCCGACACCACCGTGATTTCCTCGTTCAGACTATCGAGCTCTGCATCCAGTGCCGATGTGTTGGAAAGAACCTGCTGCATTGAGACACAGTCGGAGATAACGCTATCGCGGTCTGTCATCAGGCGATTGTAGGCAATCAGGAACTTCTGCTGTATGGTTTCCGTGTCAAGATGAGGTGTGCCGCATTTCGTTTCGCCCTTGAACTTGCTGTTGCACCGCCATATCACCTTGCGGTATGGGTCGTTGGAGTGCCATACCTTTTGACCGAAGAAGCTACCACAATCGCCGCATACCAGCTTCGACGAGAACACACTGTTGCCGCTGTAAGCTCTGCCGAGCGACCTGCGCCGGGTAATCTCTGCCTGCACCATGTCCCATTCCAACGGCTCGATAATGGCGTCGTGGCTGTGCTCCACATAATACTGCGGTACCTCGCCCTCGTTGACCTTCATCTTTTTTGTGAGAAAGTCGGTCGTGAACTTCTTCTGCAGAAGCGCGTCGCCCTTGTATTTTTCGTTTGAGAGGATGCTGTCGACTGTGGTCTGGCTCCATTTCTGCTTGCCGGACGGCGTCGGAATGCCCTGTTGCTCCAAGTACCGGCAAATCCCAGCAGGCGTCTTTCCCTCAAGGAAAAGTTTATAGATGAGTCGGACAATGGCGGCTTCTTCTTCGTTTATCACGGGCGTACCGTCCTCTCCTTTTTCATAGCCGAGGAACTGCTTGTACGGCATACTGACCTTGCCGTCTGCAAACCGCTTCCGCTGACCCCATGTGACGTTCTCGGAAATGCTCCGGCTTTCCTCTTGCGCCAGTGAGGACATTATCGTGATGAGCAGCTCGCCCTTGCTGTCGAAGGTGAAAATGTTTTCCTTTTCAAAATAGATCTCCGTGCCGTGTTCCTTGAGCTTCCGGACTGTTGTGAGGCTGTCTACCGTGTTGCGGGCAAATCGGCTGACCGATTTTGTGACGATGAGGTCAATCTTCCCGGCAAGCGCGTCCTTGACCATCTGTTTGAAGCCGTCGCGGTGCTTGGTATTAGTCGCTGAAATTCCCTCATCGGTATAGACACCGACGAACTCCCAATCCTCGCGTGATTGAATGTAGTGGGTGTAGTAATCCACCTGCGCCTCGTAGCTGGTCTGCTGTTCCTCACTGTCCGTAGAAACGCGGGCGTAGCCAGCCACCTTGCGTCTCGCCACCGAAGCCGTCGGCAGAGCTGTAAAACGGTTCTTGGTGGCCGGTATCATTGTTACTGCTCTTGACATTTCTTTTCACTCCTTTTCCTAGTTTTCTCTGCCGCTGCCTGCCGCATTTCCTTCGTCCAGCTCTCGGAGCGTGAGCGGTCTTGCCATACGGCTTTTCCCGAATGCCCATCCGTAAAGCTAAACTCAAGCGTGTTGTTAGGCAGCGCGGTTATAAAGGTAATACGCTCTGCAAATGCGTCCTCGTCGAAGAAATCGCAGCCGAGCGCCTCGGCGGTCACGGATTTCAGCGTTTCTTCCGGTATCTGCTTGGAAGCACAGTATTTTTTTCCATTGGTGTTGTAGGTGGCGCAGGCCCACGTGATACCGGTACGCGTAGTCTTGCGGCGGTAATTCTTCCCGCAGATGCCGCAGCGTATTTTGCCGGTGAACGCCGTAGCCGTGCCGGGCTTTACCTGAACGCTATCTGCTCGTCTGGCAAGCTCCTGCTGCACCGCCTCAAAGGTCACCCGGTCAATGATAGGTTCATGTGCATCCTGAACATGGTACATGGGAAGCTCGCCGTGGTTTATCCTCGTCTGCTTCGTCAGATGGTCGGTGCGGAAAGTCTTTTGCAAGAGCAGGTCACCGGCGTATATCTCATTTCGGAGCATCTTGCTGATGGTACCCTGGTGCCATGTCTTTTCTAATCGCGTAGGAATGCCAAGCTCGTTGAGCCGATTGGCGATCGCCTGTCTGCCCAGCCCCTCAAGATACCACTTAAAAACACGCCGCACTGTTTCCGCTTCTTCCGGCACGATCTCGAAAACCCCATCCTTTGCCCGGTATCCAAGAATCGTGCAGTCCCACGGTTTTCCGGCCTCGAAGTTTCGCTTGATGCGCCATTTCTGATTTTCGCTTGCGGATAGACTTTCCTCCTGCGCGTAGGACGCGAGAATAGTCATCATCAGCTCGCCCTCGGCGCTTATGGTGTGGATGTTCTGTTCCTCAAAAAAAACGTCCACCTCCAGCAGTTTCAGCTCACGCACAGTTTCCAGCAGAGTAACCGTGTTTCGAGCGAAGCGGGAGATGGACTTGGTAAGTATCAGATCAATGCGTCCGGTGCGGCAGTCAGCAAGCAGCCTTTGAAACTCGTCGCGGCATTCCTTGGTGCCGGTCATCGCCTCATCAGCGTACACACCGGCGTATTCCCAGTCGCCGTGCTTCTGTATCAATGAGCTATAATACGCGACCTGCGATGAGAGCGAGTGCAGCATTGCGTCCTTGCCGCTGGATACGCGGGCATAGGCAGCGACGCGCTTTTTTCGCTCCAGCTTCGGCGGATGCGCCACCTTTTTTATTGTTTTTGGCATATTGTCACCCCCTCGTAGTGTGACATATTACCTCTGATACTACTATGTAGCAAGTCATTTTCCCGGAATAAACTACACGAGGATAAGCCGTATTTCTCGGCCATCATTGTATCAATTATGGCGTACTCAGCCTCGGTGATGATGCTCGCCGAGAGCATTCGACGCGCTTGCGCCATAGCGGATTTATATCCAAGGACAAGGTCATTCATGGCCGCCATCTCCGAATCGAGCAGCAATATAACACTGATGAGAGCAATACTTCCGTGCCTTGTTCCCCGCGCTCACAAATGGCTTACCGCAGTTCGCGCAGGTCAGATGGTATTCCGTTCTGGGCTTGTTGCCACGGTTGGCATACCACCATGCCGCGCGGCACTTGTCCGAGCAGAACTGACGTGCCCTGTGTTTGTCCTTTACCTCGATGGGATTACCGCACAGCTTACATACAAGAGCGGCCTTCAAATTATCTTCGTTAAGCCGAGTCCTGCGGCAGTAAGTTTTTATTGTGTTCTCCGAAATAGAGAGCGTTTCAGCGATCTTCGCATAGGTACAGCCTTGTCTCCGCATTTCGGCAATTCTGTCTTTCTGTTCGGTTGTCATAGCCTTGTCCTCCGTTCTGAGGAACCCATCCTCAAAACTCGCTGGACATCAGCAATCCGTTTTGACGAAAAAAGAGCAAAAAAATAATGGCCATCAGAGGGGCTAACCTCCAATGGCCATAAAAGCAAGAGCGCAAAGTGGCACACATGTTTGCGCCCTTGCGCTCTTAAATTATTCGCTGTACTTGATGAACGCATCGGTGAAGCCAGCCGCCTTGATCTTTTTGAGCATGGTGTCGGCGTTTGCCTTGACTGAGAACGCGCCAAGCTGGACGCGGTAATACTTCTTCGGAGTGGTTGGTGTTAGCGGCGTAGGCGTTTCCGCAGAGAGCCCAGCCTTCACATCGGCGCGAAAGGTGTCCATGTTCTTGCCATGCTTCGGGAACCAATGCATGACGTCACCGTGATTGCTGGCGATGCCGAGCTTGCAGCCTTCGCAGTGGCAGATGATGTTCTTCTCGGTCAGACCGTACTGCTTACAGAGATAGACGCACAGCTCGACCGCTTCCTTATATACGGCAGAAAAATATGCGGGGTCGGAAAGTCCGTCCTCGCATATCTCGAAGCCGATGTGGGTATCGTTGGAGCTGCCGCCGCCATGCCAGCCTCGCATATTCCACGGCAGCGTCTGGTAGGTGGCGATAGTACCGTCCTTCAGCTTGCCGATGAAAGCGTGAACGCAGACCTGCCGACCGCCCGGACGCTCGACGTTCCAGTGATTTCCGTATTGATTTACGCC
>JBAYXX010000158.1:0-5897 GCA_041673345.1 Kiritimatiellia bacterium | reverse complement strand
ATGATTTTCGGCCTCACTATCGGTTGATTGAACGTATCATCGGGTTTTTGCCGCCATCGCTCAGGTTGCTGGCAACGACCGCCACGGCCAATGACCGGGTCATGACGGATCTGGAAGACATTCTTGGACCTGGCTTGGAAACCGTGCGGGGGACTCTGGATCGTACTTCTCTCACCCTCCAGACCATGAGCATGCCCTCGCAAGCCGATCGCCTTGCCTGGCTTGCGGATCATCTTGAAGAATTGTCGGGAAGCGGAATTATTTATACGTTGACGGTTCGTGACGCCGAGATGGTTGCCCTGTGGTTGCGGTCCCGTGGTTTCGATGTCCAAGCGTACACGGGCAAGTCGGGTGATGCCCGGGAAGGACTCGAGGATGACTTGCTTGCCAACAGGGTCAAGGCACTGGTGGCGACCACCGCCCTTGGGATGGGGTTTGACAAACCCGATCTGGCCTTTGTTATCCATTTTCAGACACCGGGCTCCGTGGTCGCCTATTACCAACAGGTGGGCAGGGCAGGGCGTGCTCTCGATGCCGCCTACGGTATCCTTTTGAGCGGTCTGGAAGATACGGACATTACGGATTATTTCATCAAAAGCGCGTTTCCGACCAAGGATGAAGTTGGCCATGTCCTTGAAGCATTGGAAGAGGCACCCGATGGTCTGTCTGTTCCCCAACTTCTTGCTTGTGTGAATATCAGTAAGGCCAGGGTCGAAAAGACCATTGATCTCCTGGGCCTCGAGTCTCCCGCTCCTGTTGCCAAGCAGGGCTCAAAATGGCAATTGACCGCCTTTTTGTTGAGTGATTCTTTTTGGGAACGGGCCGAGCGATTGACCCGGTTGCGGTTCCATGAGCAGCGTCAGATGCAAGAGTATGTTGGTTTGCCCTTTGGCGAGCATATGCCTTATCTGATCCGGGCTCTGGACGGGGATGCGACTCATGTATCCAGACCTTCATTGCCGCCAGTGTCCGAGGCTGTTGATCAGGCCACTGTTGCGGATGCTGTACATTTTCTCCGACGGACGAATTTGAGTATTTCCCCTCGTAAGCAATGGCCAGCTGGAGGTATGCCTATATATGGGATCAAGGGGCGGATAGCCCCCGAAAAGTTGGCATGCGGGGGACGATGCCTGTCCCGATGGGGTGATGCTGGGTGGGGCACGTTGATCCGTCAGGGCAAGTACCGGGATCGGGTGTTCAGTGATAAACTGGTCGAGGCCTGTGTGCAATTGGTGGAACAATGGAACCCGCAACCCACGCCAACCTGGGTGACGTGTATTCCGTCCTTGCGACATCCCGACCTGGTTCCTGATTTTGCCCGCAGAGTTGCACAGCGTCTGGATTTACCTTTTCGGAAGGCGCTTGTGAAAACCGACAACAGACCGGAACAGAAAACCATGGCCAATAGTGTGCAACAGGCACGAAATATTGATGGCTCCCTTGAGGTGGTTTCCTCACTGATATTGAATGAGCCCGTTCTGCTCGTGGACGATATGGTGGATTCGAGATGGACATTTACCGTTGGAGCGTGGCTCCTGCGTGAGAACGGATCTCAGGAGGTCTGGCCTCTGGCACTTGCGGATACTGGAGCTGGACAATGATACCCGAACTTTCGGCAAATACCAGAGCTATTCTCCTGCTTACTGCGCCCCTCATTGTCGGGCGCAAGAGTGAGAATTCTGTCCCGCTCCTGACTCCTACTGAGTACAGGCAGCTGGCTCGGTGTCTTTACGAACATGGTCGTCAGCCCCTTGATCTTCTCGAAACGGATATCGAGACCCTTTTGGGCGAATGCCGCAGGGTCATCGACGAGGAGCGGATGCGAGCTCTTTTGGGAAGAGGATTCCTGCTTGGCCAGGCTCTGGAGCAGTGGCACGTGCGCGGGATCTGGGTTGTCAGCAGGTCGGACCCCGGCTACCCGAGCTATCTTGTCAGCCGGTTCAGGGACCAGGCCCCGCCTGTTTTTTATGGCTGTGGCGACATCGGGCTTCTGGCTCAGCGAGGTCTGGCTGTTGTGGGCTCGCGTCACGTGGACGAAGCTCTTATGGCCTATACCAGAGATGTGGGAGCCTTGGCCGCCAGTGCGGGAAGGAGCATTGTTTCCGGCGGCGCGAAAGGGGTCGATCAGGCATCCATGTTCGGAGCTCTGGATGCTGGGGGCAGGGTCATCGGGGTTTTGGCCAATGGTCTGGAAAGGGCGAGCACTGATCGTACGTACCGGGATGCATTGATGCAGGGGAGGCTGGTGCTTGTTTCCCCCTTTGATCCCCGGGCCGGGTTCAACGTGGGCAATGCCATGCAGCGCAACAAATTTATTTACGGGCTGTCAGATGCGGCTTTTGTGGTTAATGTCGAGTATAACAAAGGGGGGACCTGGAACGGGGCCCGTGAGCAGTTGAAGAAATTTCAAGTTGTTCCTGTCTATGTCCGTACAAAACCGCAATGCGGACAGGGAGCGTCCGCATTGCTCGCATTGGGAGCGTTGCCTTGGCCTGATCCGCAGGATTGCGAGAGTTTCAGAGCTGTTTTTGTTGTGCACAAATCCAGTGCTCAGAAGTTTGGAAGCCAGAAAGAACTTCCTCTTCCTATCGAAGCCGTTGTTGATAATGCTTTGTTGAAAACAACGCCTGGAAACGATGAAACTCTGAATGTTTTCCGGGAGGATTCTGCAGAAGACTGCGAAGTGGAAGTGCAATCCTGTGCTTCAAAGACCTGCGCGGAAAATAGGGAAGATGTTGCGACTGCATCCGCCATGCAGACCTCAGATCCGGCCGGGGAGATAAAACCTTCGGAAATCCTTTTTGCAACGGTTCGTGAGATTCTCAGAGAGTGTCTTCAGCAGCCCAGAAATGTTGAATTTGTCGCCCAAGAGCTGGATGTGGGCGTGACTTTGGCCAGAAAGTGGCTGGAACGACTCGTAAAAGAAGAGACTCTCACAAAGCAGACCCGTCCCGTTGCCTATGTAGTGAGATGATTTTTTATTTGGTGTGCACAGCGATATAACGAATGTTTCCAGAGTGCGTTGTGTATAAGGGAATATTTTTTGGTTTGGATGGTTTCAATTATTTTGCGCAAGCTTCATTCTCTTGTTGAATTGTATTTTTCAAATTGGTACTCATACAAAAAAGATCTGAATATTGTGCATGGTTACGCGCTCTGGAGAGCTGATAAATGAAACGATATCTTTTCTGGATATTCTGTGTGGTGCTTGTGGCAGGGGGATATGTGGTTTATGCGCACTGGTTTGCTGCGGAACCCTTCCCCGAGGGGCTTATCCAGGCCAATGGGCGTATTGAGGGAGATCATGTGACTCTTTCGTCTAAATATGCAGGGAGAATAAAACGTCTTTTGGCCCGTGAGGGTGACCGGGTTGTTGAGGGGCAGAAACTGGCGTTGCTGGACGATGAACGTATCAGCGCCCAAGGAAAACAGGCGGATAAGGCCGTTGCCTCCCTGGAAGCTCGGATCAGGGCTGCTGAAACTGATTTGTCCCGTCTTGAAAAACACGTACCCTTGAATATTGAGATCGCCAAGACTGCGGTATCTCAATCCCGGGACAGGGTGGCTGAACTTGAGGCCACGTGTCTTCAAAATAAACGCGATGCCGAACGGTTCCAGCAACTGGCAGCTCAGGGGCTGGTGGATACACAGAAAAGTGAAATTGAGAATCTGCGCTATATTGTCTCCCGCAGGCAGCTGCAATCAGGGCAGACAACTCAGGAACGCAGTCTCAAAGAACTGGAACAGGCCCGGTTGGGATGGAATGATATCACGGCCAGAAAGGCCGATATCCAAGCTCTGTATGCCCAGAAAGAAGAGGCCCTTGCTGCACGGGAAGAGGTTCAGGCCGTTCTGGACGACCTGACTATCGTGTCTCCGTGTAATGGCACCGTGACCACACGCATTGCCGAGCAGGGAGAGGTGATAAGTGCGGGAAGTCCTATTTTGGAAATCGTGGATATGAACAGGCTGTATCTCAAGGTTTATGTTCCTGAAACAGATAAGGGGCATCTGGCCCTGGGGCTTCCGGCTCGTATCTATACCGATGCTTTTCCTGATAAACCTGTACCTGCCAGTGTGCGGTATATTGGTTCTGAGGCTGAGTTTACGCCCAAGGAGGTCCAGACTCCCGATGAACGGGTTAAATTTGTCTACGAGGTCAAACTGTATCTGGATGAAAATCCCCAAGGACATATGACCCCGGGCCTCCCGGCCGATGCCGTGATCCGCTGGAAACAAGGTATGGACTGGGTCCGACCGCACTGGTGAGGAATTGTGGATGGATGATAAAGCTAATGACTGCAGGATTGATGCATGCTGAGCGGTGATATCCCTCTCTCTCCTCGTGTGCACGTTGCCGGATTTTTCAAGTCCTATGGTACAATCCGCGCTGTGGACGGGGTTGATCTCGAGGTTCAGCCCGGTGAGATTTATGGGCTCATCGGCCCAGATGGAGCGGGCAAGAGTACGTTGATGAAGGCTATTGCCGGGGTACTGTCTTTTGACCGTGGTAGCGTGCGGATTTTTGACCAGCCCGTCAGGACGGAAGCTGAAGCTGAGAAGGTCAAGGCTCGCATGGGGTTCATGCCTCAGGGCCTGGGCCTGAATCTGTATCCGACCCTCTCCATCGACGAGAATATCGATTTTTTTGCCCGGCTGCGCTGTGTCCCCGAAGATGAACTGCGTCGGCGCAAGCAGCGTCTGCTTGAGGTGACACGTCTTGACCGTTACCGCGACCGGCCTATGGCGAAACTTTCCGGGGGCATGAAACAAAAGCTGGGTCTGGTCTGCACCCTGATCCATGAACCTGAGCTTGTTATTCTGGATGAACCCACCACAGGGGTTGATCCAGTCTCCCGGCGGGATTTTTGGGCCATCCTGGCAGAATTTCTTAGAGAACGGGAAATCACTGCGCTGGTGTCGACGGCATACATGGATGAGGCGTCCAGATTCCATCGCATGTCCCTCATGTACGCAGGTAAGGTCGTGGCCCAGGGGGAACCAGACACTATCCAGAACACTCTGCCAGGGAATATTGTCACCCTGGAACTGCAGCAGGGCAGTGACGTGCCGAATACTGTTCGTCAACATTTTGCCCAGGTCCAGACGCTTGGAACCACGGTGCGCATTTTTGTTCCCGGCCATGATCGAGAAGAAGCGTTGCGCCAGGTATGTTCTCTGGTGGGCAGGGCTCAGGTGGTCCATAGTTCTGCAGCATCGCCTGAACTTGAGGATATTTTTGTCCAGCTTTTGCTGCAGCGGGGTCTGGTCAAGGAATCTCCGGTGGTCGTCCTCGGGGATGATCTGGCCGGCAGCTCAGAAACGCTGGATAAAGGCAATGAGCAACCGGCCATAGAGGCCCGGGAGTTGACCAAGAGGTTTGGCTCGTTCACCGCTGTAGATCGGATTTCCTTTCAGGTTCCTCGGGGAGAGATTTTCGGTCTGCTGGGGGCCAATGGTGCGGGAAAAACCACTGTCATCAAGATGCTCACGGGTATTATCCGTCCCAGTGACGGCAACGGGCAGGTGGCTGGAGCCGGTATGCAGCAGGCCGGCCGGATTATCAAAGAGCGGATTGGTTATATGTCGCAGATGTTTTCTTTGTACCGGGATTTGACCGTGTTAGAAAATATCCGTTTGTATGCGGGAATTTATGGCCTGGGGCGCAAGAGAACCCGGGAAAGGATTGATTGGGTTGTGTCCATGGCCGGTTTGGCCGGGTATGAAAAACGGCTTGCAGGCAGTCTGCCCATGGGTGTCGGACAGCGTCTGGCCCTGGGATGCGCCCTGGTGCACAGACCTCAGGTGATTTTTCTGGACGAGCCGACCTCTGGTGTCGATCCCGTGGGCAGACGGTTGTTTTGGGACATTTTGTTCAGGCTTTCCCGTGAGCAGCA
>JBAYXX010000157.1:0-5955 GCA_041673345.1 Kiritimatiellia bacterium | reverse complement strand
CTCCTGGCAATGTGGCAGTTTCCTGCCGGGTGACCGTTTACACAAAAATTCTTACACGCTCAAGTCTGGCACCGTCCAATTTCGTACCGTAATTCAACCCGAGGAGCGGGCGTATGGCCTGCACTAATCGATCCCCGCTTTTTTCACTGGAATGTCCGGGCTTCTAAAAAGCTGGTAACCGAAGGGGTTCTGACGCATAAGGTGCCTGCCGCCAAGACCGCAGTGGCAGAGTTGCGTTCCAACGAAACAAAAAGGCCCCTTCCGGAGCCTTTTCATTATCTGTGTCAGCAATTTTTCACTAACTTGGCACAGTTTTCACTTTCTGTGTCACCCGACAAACCGCATCAAATATCAATCCGCGCTGTCAAGGCATTGTTTTCAATGAATTCCCGGCGCGGTTCGACGTTTTCGCCCATCAGGGTGGTGAAGATTTCGTCGGCGGCGATGGCGTCGTCGATCTGGACGCGTAGCAGGCGGCGGACGGTGGGGTCCATGGTGGTTTCCCAGAGTTGCTCGGGGTTCATTTCGCCCAGACCCTTGTAGCGCTGCTTGCTGATGCCACGTTCGACTTCGTTGAACAGCCATTTGATGGCTTCGGCAAAGGTGGTCACACCCTGTTTCTTCTCACCACGGGTAATGACGGCACCGGCAGTGAAGAGGTCAGCAAGGATTTCTGCCGTGCGCTTGATCTGCAGGAAGTCGCCGGACAGCAGCAGATCCTCGTCGATCATGCCGACTTTCAGGTTGCCATGGTGTATGCGCTCGACGCGCAGGGTCCAGCGTTCCTGAATGTCATCGTACTTGACGCGTACGCTGGTATCCGCCGGGGTGTACAGCGACAAGGCAGCGGCACTCTTCTGCGCGCCCTCTTCTCCACTGAGATCGACCGCAATGTTGTGGCGCACGATGGCGTGCAGGATGTCCGGATGGACGAGGTGAGCCAGCCGTTCGATCACGGCGTCGGTCGCCAGCCAGTTGCGCGCCAGATTTTCCAGGGCCGGCCCGGTGATGGGTTCGACGCCGGCAGCTTGCGGGCTGAGTACCGCATCGGTCAGCGCCATGTTGAGCAGGAACTGGTTGTATTCCTGGTCGTCCTTCAGATAACGCTCGGTTTTGCCATGCTTCACCTTGTACAAAGGCGGCTGGGCGATGTAAACGTAGCCCCGTTCAATCAGCTCCGGCATCTGGCGATAGAGCAGCGTCAGCAACAGGGTACGGATGTGGGCGCCGTCAACGTCCGCATCGGTCATGATGATGACGCGGTGGTAACGCAGCTTTTCGATGTTGAAGTCGTCCTTGCCGATGCCGGTGCCGAGGGCCGTGATCAGGGTAACGATCTGGTCGGAAGAAATCAGCTTGTCGAAACGGGCTTTTTCGACGTTCAGCACCTTGCCGCGCAGCGGCAGGATGGCCTGGAACTTGCGGTCGCGGCCCTGCTTGGCGGAGCCGCCAGCGGAATCGCCCTCGACGATGTAGATTTCCGACTTGGCCGGGTCTTTTTCCTGGCAGTCGGCGAGTTTTCCGGGCAGACCGATGCCGTCGAGCACACCTTTGCGCCGCGTCATTTCGCGCGCTTTGCGGGCAGCTTCACGGGCACGGGAGGCTTCGACGATCTTGCCGCAAATCATCTTGGCGTCGGCCGGACGTTCGAGCAGGAAATCGGCCAGTTTTTGTGCAACGACTTCTTCCACGGCACCGCGTGCTTCGCTGGAAACCAGCTTCATCTTGGTCTGCGAGGCAAATTTCGGGTCCGGCATCTTCACCGACAGCACGCAGGCCAGGCCTTCGCGCATGTCGTCACCGGCGATATCCACCTTGGCTTTCTTGGCAATCTCGTTTTCGTCGATGTACTTGTTGATCACGCGCGTCATTGCCGCACGCAGGCCGGTCAAATGGGTGCCGCCGTCAGACTGCGGGATGTTGTTGGTAAAGCAGAGCACCTGTTCCTGGTAGGAGTCATTCCATTGCATGGCGACTTCGACGCCAATGGTGATGCCCGTATCGGCAGCGCCCTGCCCGACCTTGGCTTCGCCGGCAGAGTAGAAAATGTTGGGATGCAGCACGCTCTTGTTGCGGTTGATGTACTCAACAAAGCTCTGCACTCCACCAGCAAAGGCAAACAGCTCTTCCTTGCCGGAGCGCTGGTCGATCAGCTTAATGCTGACGCCGTTGTTGAGGAAAGACAGTTCGCGCAGGCGCTTGGCCAGAATTTCGTAGTGAAATTCGACGTGGCTGAAAATTTCCTCATCTGCGAGGAAATGCACTTCCGTACCGCGTTTTTCCGAATTGCCGATGACTTTGAGAGGGGAAATTTCCACACCATCAACACGTTCAATCTCGCGATTGACGGGCACGCCGCGCTGGAATTCCATGAAATGCTTTTTCCCGTCGCGGCGGATGGTCAGGCGCAGGAATTTCGACAAGGCATTGACGCAGGAAACACCCACACCATGCAAACCGCCGGAAACCTTGTACGAGTTCTGGTTGAACTTGCCCCCAGCGTGCAACTCGGTCAGCGCGATTTCAGCTGCCGAACGCTTCGGTTCGTGCTTGTCGTCCATCTTGACGCCGGTCGGAATGCCCCGGCCGTTGTCGATGACCGAAATCGAATTATCCGTATGAATGGTGACGATGATCTCGTCGCAATGTCCGGCCAGTGCTTCATCGATGGAGTTATCGACAACTTCGAACACCAGGTGGTGCAGGCCGGTACCATCGGACGTGTCGCCGATGTACATGCCCGGACGTTTGCGCACGGCTTCCAGCCCTTCCAGGATCTGGATGCTGGATTCGCCGTAAGCAGGCCCACCGTCTTGCGGGAGATTTTGTTCACTCATTCTTCTTGCTTCCTTAAAAACACATCCGCCCGCGAGGGCGGATAGGGTACTGCAAAAATCAGTCTGTCCCTGGCTTGCCGGCTCAGATACGCATCGGCATCACGACATACTTGAATTGCGTGTTTTCCGGCACCGTCAGCAAGGAACTCGAACCGGCATCGTTGAAGCTCCATTGCACTTCATCGGCCTGCACGTTGTTCAGCATGTCGAGCAGATAACCCACATTGAAGCCGGCGTCGATGGATTCACCCGCGTAATCGACTTCGATTTCTTCCGTAGCTTCTTCCTGCTCGGCGTTGGCAGCAATGATCTTGAGGGTGTTTTCACCCAGGATGACGCGCACGCCGCGCAGTTTTTCAATGGTCAGAATCGCTGCCCGCTGCATGGCCTGGATCAGCTGCAGGCGATTAATGCGGATATGGTGACGCAGGCTGGCCGGGATTACTCGTTCAAAGTCAGGGAATTTGCCGTCGATCAGTTTGGAAACCAGCACCACGCTGCCGAAGGAAAAACAGATCTGGTTGCTGGTCATGCTGACATTGAGCGGCTCTTCGCTGTCGCTCAACAGACGGTTGAGTTCCAGCACGGTTTTACGCGGCAGGATCATTTCCTGACGCGGCAACTCACCTTCGATTTCCATACGAGCAAATGCCAGACGGTGACCATCGGTAGCCACACTGGTCAATTCCTTGCCGTCGACCAGCAGCATCATGCCATTGAGGTAATAACGCACGTCCTGAGTCGCCATGGCGTACTGCGTTTTGCTGATGAGCTGACGAAACGCGCGCTGGCTGACGGTGAACGTGCGGCTTTCGCCTTCACTCAAGGCCATGCGCGGAAAGTCATCGGCTGGCAGGGTTTGCAGGTTGAAACGACTCTTGCCGGCTTTGATCTGCAGGCGCTTGTCATCCAGGCTCAATGTCACTTCCGTGCTTTCTGGCAAAGAACGCAGGATGTCCTGGAGCTTCTTGGCGCCCACGGTCACCGCGCCATTTTCTTCACCGCTGACACATTGGGTATGGGTCGTGATCTGGATTTCGATGTCGGTTGCCAGAAAAGTCAGATTTTCGCCCTGCTTTTCCAGCAGTACGTTGGAAAGGATTGGCAAGGTATGGCGCCGTTCAACGATGCCCGAAACAGACTGCAAGGGTGCCAGCAGTGTCTCTCTTTGACTTTTAATAAGAGCCATATATAAAAATCCTTTAAATACTAAGTCAGGAATACTTCTGTGGATAACCTAAAATATTTCTTTAATTTCAATGCGTTGAATCTTCATTTCAGTGCTTGGTAAGTACCTGTGAAAGCTGTGGATGAATTCTGAATAACTTATCCACAGGATGGTATTTTCCGGTTTATCCCCAAACTACTGACACGCTGTGTACAGCTTTACCCCCAGGAAATCCTCCCCTTGGTAACAAGTAAAGCGGGTCGTGAGAGTTGCATTGTTGCCTAGCCCTTGAGGACCTGCAACAACACATGCAGATCATGATTGAGTTCGTTGTCTTTGGTACGCAGCGAATCGATGGTCTTGACGGCGTGAATGACGGTTGTATGGTCACGACCGCCAAAGGCATCGCCGATTTCGGGAAAGCTATGCGAAGTCACCTCGCGTGACAGCCACATGGCAATCTGCCGTGGTCTGGCGATGGCGCGCGTACGCTTCTTGGAAAAAATCTCGCCCACCTTGATCTTGTAGTAATCGGCCACGGTTTTCTGGATGTAGTCGATACCGATGTTGCGCACTGAGTTGATCAGATCCTTGAGTGCTTCCTTGGCCAGATCGAGCGCAATCGGACGACCATGGAAAGAAGCGTACGCCAGCACTTTCTTCAACGCGCCTTCCAGCTCACGCACATTGGAACGCAGATGTTTTGCAATGAAAAAGGCCACTTCATCACTGAGGCGGATATTTTCTGCCTCGGCTTTTTTCTGCAGGATGGCAACCCGCATTTCCAGTTCGGGTGGTTCGATCTGGACGGTTAAACCCCAGTCGAAGCGGGTCACCAGGCGATCATCCAGGCCATTGATATCTTTCGGATAGGTATCGCAGGTGATGATGATCTGTTTGCGTGCTTCGATCAGTGCATTGAAAAGAAAGAAAAATTCTTCCTGAGAGCGGTTCTTGCCATTGAAGAACTGCACATCGTCGAGCAGCAGGACGTCAATGGAACGGTAGGTACGCTTGAAGGTATCAAAGGATTTTTGCTGGTAAGCGCGCACCACGTCCGAGTAGTAGTCCTCGGCATGGACATAACGGACGATGGCATCGGGGCGTTCCGCCACGATGTGATTGCCGATGGCGTGGATGAGGTGAGTCTTGCCCAGGCCGGCCCCACCATAGATGAAGAGCGGGTTGTAGGCACCGCCGGGATTGCCCGCAACCTGTACCGCTGCAGCACGGGCCAGATCATTGGCACGACCAACCACCAGATTGTCGAAAGTGAAATTAGAGAACAGGCGCGACTTTTCGTAGTTGCCAGGGGTTTTGCTGCGCTGTTTTTTGGTTGATGGGTTTTCCTGAATCCCTGCGCCTGACTGGGCCGGCAATGAATTTTCCGTGGCTTCGCCATGATCATCAGACGATGATTCATTGCGGTTTGCCGCAGCGCCCGGGCGTTTGCCGGGAGTTGCTCCCTGATTACCGATCAGCAGGCTGATGCTGACCGGGGCGGCAAAGAATTCCTGAGCCTGGGCTTCAATCTGGTGCAGAAATTTTTCCCGCACCCACTTCAGGATGAAGCCGTTGGGAGCGAGTAGTTGCAGTCCCTTTTCCTGAGCCGTGTTTTCGCCTTCCAGACGCAGCGGTTTGATCCAGGTGTTGAATTGCTGTGCCGGTAGTTCTGCAGCAAAACGCTGCAGGCAGGATTCCCAGAAAGCGGACATGAAAAAAGAGACTCCCTATCCTCGCAAAACTCGTTGAACAAGCAGGGCAAAGGATTTCAACTATCTGATTTTGTTATGAATAAACAGGCTTCACGTTTTTATTCAGCTTGCCTGGCAGGCGCTGGGGTTGCGTTCTACATGGGGGGACGCAATAAAAAACGTGAAAGCCGCAGGTCGTGGATTTTAACCTGCGAACAAAAAGTTATCCACAGCTTGTGGAAATAAATCAGCTTGA
>JBAYXX010000156.1:0-5980 GCA_041673345.1 Kiritimatiellia bacterium | reverse complement strand
GCGGAGTCCATTAACAACTGGGACGATGGCAGCTATACCGAGGACCTAAGCTCGCTCAATCTTGTGGTGCTAAACGAAACCGCGTTCAAACGGGACGACGACTTTGCTTGGGAGCTGCAAGAAAAGTATCGGGTGCTTCAGCTTGGTGTGTTAGCTGAAAACGAAGCCGAGGGGACTGCTACCTACCTGCAAGGCACGTTTGAAAGTAAGGTGTATGCAGCAGCGCAAATGAAAGCGCCCACGCTACGCGGTAGCACATTGGAACAAATCCCATTTGTATTCATTAACTCAAAAGATATAGTTGCAGCACCTGACGAGCCCCCACTTATGGGCCTGGGCAGACTTGTGCTTGCCATCTACCGTGGGGAAGCGGATTACCGACAGAACCTGTATATGCAGGGTCAGGACACGCTGGTCACTATTGGTGGCCTGCTAAAGCAATCAGGATCGCTGGACGCTGCAACGGACGAAGGGGCTACCACGCTTCGCACTGGTGCAGGTAGCCGCATTGACATTGAAATGGGCGGTGACGCTAAGTACATTGGCGTCAGTAGCCAGGGTCTTGCTGAGCAACGTGCAGCACTTGAAAACGATAAGAAACAAGCGGAGACGAAAGCTGGGCAAATGATTAGCGGTGCAAGCAACCAAGAGAGCGGCGAAGCACTACGCACGCGCATGGCTGCACAAACTGCAACATTGAATCAAATTGCGCTTGCTGGTGCTGCTGGATTGGAACAGATCCTTAAAGTCGTAGCGACTTGGATGGGTGCGAACCCTGACGAAGTTAAGGTGACACCGAACGTAGAATTTGCGGACTTTGAGTTAAGCGGGCAAGAGATTGTTTACTTAATGACAGCCCGAAGCATGGGTGCGCCTCTATCAAAAGAGAGCATACATAACCTCATGGTTGAGCGCGGCATTACTAAACTAGATTTTGAAACTGAAATGGATATCATTGCAGAGGAAGATGCTGGTGCTGCACCGCTGGGAACAACGGCAGGGGGCGACCCTGTGCTACCTACAGGCGACCCTTTAGCGGAAGATGAGTAATGGTTGCCCCAACAGCCAACGAGCAGCTATATGACGCACTTGTACGTCACCAGACTTACCTGTTGCGCTATAGCTCGCACGTCCGGAACCGTATTACCAACATTCTCAACGCTACCGAAGAGGATATTGCGAGGCGTATACGTGACAAGCTAATGAACAACAAAGGGTTGACCACACCAGTGGAGTGGCGCAGGTTGCAAGCGCTAACTGAAACTCTTAGCGCCATTAGAGGGGAGGCATGGGCAGAGGCTAATAAGTATTGGCTGGAAGAAGGTGTGCAGCTTGCATATCAAGAGCCCATAACCTTTGGGCGCATACTGGCAACGACCTCACCTGTGGTCATTGAAACGGTTATGCCTAGCGCACGCCTGCTCAAGCATATTGCTATGTCACGTCCTTTTGAGGGACGAGTGATGAAGGACTGGGCGCGTACTATGGCGTCCGAAGATATTCGTCGCATGAGTAACGCAATCCAGATGGGCATGGTTGCAGGTGAAGACAGTGCAACCATTGCCAGGCGTGTGGTGGGTACTGGTGCATTCCGTGGCGCTGACGGGATGACGCAAATTACACGCAGGCAGGTGCAAGCAATTACACGCACAGCGGTCAACCATATTGCAAACAACGCCCGCAGCGAGTTCTTGCAGGAGAATCAGGACTTTATATCCGAAGAGCAATACGTGGCAACATTGGACGCAAGAACGACCCCTGTTTGCCGTATGTTTGATGGGCAAATATTTCCGCTTGGCAAAGGGCCCATGCCTCCGTTACACTACGCCTGTCGCAGTTTGCGGATCGCAGCGTTCAACGGTGAACGCATGGGTCAGCGCCCTGCTAAAGCATCAACCGAAAAGCAGCTCTTGCGAGAGTATGCGGAGAAGAACAATTTGGAACCTGTAGCAAGCCGCGCACACCTACCACGGGGAACGAAAGGGGATTACGACAAGTTCTCCCGCGCCCGCGTGCGTGAGTTAACTGGTACAGTGCCTGCGAGCACCACATACCAGACGTGGCTTGAAAAGCAAAGTGTGCAGTTCCAGAACGATACCCTTGGCGTCACGAAGGGTAAGCTATTTAGAGACGGGGGGCTAAAGCTGGATCGCTTTGTTGATAACAACGGGCATGAGCTTAGCTTGAAAGACATTGCGGTACGGGATTCAGATGCTTTCCGTGCAGCAGGTTTAGACCCTGATAGGTATAAGTAAACATTGCCACGGCGTGCGCTGTGGTCATAACCCGCTGCATGAGCAGCATATAGGAGAAAGATGCCATGGGTATCAAAGCACTGGTAGATTCAATTGACGAGGTTGATGAGAAGTACCGCGATCTCTACACAGAGAAGAACGGCCGCTACGAGTTAACAGGTGTAGAAGGTTTCAAGACGCAAGCTGACATTGACCGCATCCAAGCGGGTTTGGCTAAAGAGCGCAACGACCACAAAGCGACCCGTGATCGATACGCATTCTTGGGCAATTTGGATACCGAGCAAGTGCAGGCCATGTTGGATAAGTACCCTGAACTTGAAGCTGCTGCTGGCGGTAAATTAGATGACGCTGCGATCCAGAAATTGGTGGAAGGTCGTTTAAATACTGCAACAGCACCTCTGAAGCGTGACCTTGATAAGTTTCGCAAAGAGCTTGCTGAGCGTGACGAAGTCATTAGCGGTTACACAGCCAAAGAGCGTACCCGTGCAATCCATGACAGCGTGCGCGATGCAGTGGGTAAGCAAAAAGGCTTCCAAGGTGCAGCAGTTGAGGACGCTATGGTGTTCGCAGAGCGCATGCTGGAAGTGGCAGAAGACGGCCGTGTCGTAACCCGTGATGGCGTTGGTGTTACCCCTGGCGTTGAAGCAACAGTATGGCTCATGGATATGCAAGCTAAGAAGCCACACTGGTGGGGCCCGTCAGAAGGCGGTGGTGCAGGTGGTTCACGTAGCCATGGCAGCACTGGTGGAAACCCTTGGTCAAGCGAAGCGTGGAACATGACCGAGCAGGGTAAAATCCTGACCGAGAACCGTTCTAAAGCGGAGCAGCTTGCAAAGGCAGCGGGAACCACATTGGGTGGAGCGCGACCAGCACCACGCAAATAATTATCCGTGGCCCTTGCGCGACCTCAATGATCCTGCTAAAGTGTGGATCATTGGGGTATGTGCCCTGATATTTTAATACAGAATGCCAGCCATGGGGCCACGGCGTCCAGTTCTAGACAAACTTGAGCCTTTTAGGAGAATCCACTATGGCCACTGGCGTAACTCAAATCACTGATGTGATCGTACCTGAACTTTTCACCCCTTATGTGCAGCAGCTCACCGAGCAGAAGTCACGTTTAATCCAGTCTGGCGCAGTTGTGCGCGACTCGGTATTAGATATGGACTTAGCGGGTGGCGGCTTAACATTTAACGAACCTTCCTTTAAGGATTTGGACGACGACGTTGATAACATTTCGTCCGACGATCCTAATACAAATTCCTCGCCTAATAAAATTGGTTCAGCAACAGAAATCCAAGTGCGCTTATCGCGCAACAACTCTTGGAGCTCAATGGACCTTGCTTCAGCCCTTGCTGGTGCAGACCCGATGGATGCGATTGCTAATCGCGTTTCAGACTATTGGGTACGTCGTGAGCAAGCCGCATTCGTTGCAACGATGGGCGGTGTGTTTGCTAACAACGCAACAGTGACAGACGCTTACCACACGCAGAACGACATGACGCACGATATTTCCGGTAGTTCTTTCACGGATGGCGTTACCAACTTCAGCGCGGAGTCTTTCATTGATTCATGCCTTACTATGGGCGACTCTATGGATGCACTTGGTGCAATCATGGTTCACTCAGTTGTATACGGCCGCATGCTTAAAAACAACCTGATTGACTTTATCCCAGATTCAACAAATACCGCTGCCTATCCTAATGCTGGCGCAAGTGGACAAGGTATCCCAACTTTCTTGGGTCGTGTGGTTATCGTTGATGACGCTATGCCCTTCGCGGCTGGTGTGTTCCAGACTTGGTTGTTTGGTGCTGGTGCAGTTCGTAACGGTCGCGGAGCTCCTAAAGTCCCAACCGAAGTTGAACGTAAGGCGAGCTCAGGTAACGGTGGCGGTCAAGAAGTTCTGTACAACCGTACTGAATGGATTATGCACCCTGTTGGCGCAGCTTATGTGGGCACAGCACCGAACGGCGGCCCGTCTAACCTTGCAACAACCAACAACCTGTCAGCGGCTACCTCATGGCGCCGTGTGTTTGGCGAACGTAAACAGATGAAGATTGCGCGTTTAATCACGCGTGAATTCTAATCTAAGCTGTGCCACCTCCTAGTTGGGGCCTTCGGGCCCTAACACTTACAACAGCCTGGAGATACGTTATGGCTCGCACGCCTCGCATCAAACATCTTAAGCACCGACAGCTTGACCGAGTACGTTACTCGACCATTCTGTTGGCATGGTTAACTGCACAGTCCACGCGCTTAGCTACTTCAGTTGGCAATATCTTCGTCATGCTGGTGCAGGGTTTCAGCACACAGCAGGTTGAAGCGGTTACGGGTAAATTCCCAGTCAATACGGTAGCACCCGCAATCACGGGAACTAAGACTCAGGGGCAAACACTGACCGCGTCTAATGGTACTTGGACAGGTACGCCAACCCCCACTTATACCCGTCAATGGAGGCGCAATGGCGCACCTATTGCAGCAGCAACGGCCGCCACTTATGTTCTAACTGTAACTGACGTTGGAGCCACCATAACAGTGTCGGTCACCGCTACCAACACACTCGGATCCGTTACTGTAACGAGTTCAGGTGCTGGGCCCATTATTGCACTATAAGGAATTGACCACATGAGCAAGATTCTAGAAGCACTAGGTAAGCTAGATGGCAACAACGACAATCACTGGACGGCTGACGGTTTACCGCGTATTGACACGGTCAAGATGTTAGCTGGTGATCAAACACTTACCCGTGACAGCATTACCGCTGTCTCAACAGGTTTCAACCGTGCTGCTGCACTTGAAGGGACTGCACCGCAAGCGACTGCACAGGCCCCGCAAGAAGTAGCGAGCAAGGGTAACACCGAGCCAACTGCTACTGTAGCCCCTGCAACAGTACAAACGGCAACAACCGAGCCAACTGAAGGCGCGGTTGAAGGTAGCACCGAGCAAGATGAGCATGCTGAACTGCACGAAGTAGACCATGAAGCAGCATTAGCACATGCACACGCTGAGCTCGCAGAAGCACAATCTTTCCTGGCTGCTGCACAAGACCTCTACGACGAAAAACAACGTCTCTTGGACGATGCTATTAACGCACGTGAAGACGCTGGTGCAGGTGAAAGCAACGCTGACGCAATCCAAGGCTATTTAGCTTCTCAGCGCAAGCTGTTGGAAGAGCGTAGCGAGCGCGGACGTGCATTACGCGATGCAGGGTTTACGCCTAAGTCCTTGCGGGATTTATTGCCAACCCGTTCACCGATCGACCAAGCACTAGCACGCAAGACCACACGCGGCGGAAACCGTCCAGGAGCTAACTAATGAATTGGGCAGCGCAACAGCTACAGAAAGCACGCAAGGTGCGACAGAACATTAGCGCGTTCAAGCGTCTAATTGCTGCACCCGCTTCCGGTGCTGTGGTGCTGCCCGCTTCAGGTCGTTTCGCTTTGCGTAGTAATGCACCAAGCACCCCTGACACGGTAGCCGCAATCATTGTTGGCGCTAACACGCGAACCATTAAGACGCTCGCTATGTCAGCAGGTACACGCATGACGCTAGACCACATTGAGCGCGGTTGTGTGGTTACACCGAGCGCGAACTTTGACCTGTTGCTGGATACGGGTTTCGGTGTATTCGTTAAAATTGCAGGGGGTGCCTAATGGCGTTCGTAGTTGAAGACGGTACAGGTAAAGCTGACGCGAATAGCTACAGCAGCACAACCGCTGCTGACG
>JBAYXX010000155.1:0-6038 GCA_041673345.1 Kiritimatiellia bacterium | reverse complement strand
TTTCCGTGTCGCACCGCAGGAAAGGCATTGATACTCGTAATATCCTTCACGAATATTACCGCAGGAGAGCATTCGCTCTACATTCTCGTACCAATGATCCAGTGGATGGCGACCCTGCTTATCTATGTAATAGCCAGCGAAAGCATTCCAATGCTCAGCAAATATCCTTTGCCAAACAGTAGCACGGATAGTGGATCATGAAAACCCGGAAGCACTGTAATTTTGAGAAGTTACGAATTTAGTAGTTAAAAAACTGGTAGGCCAGGGGAGGCTCGAACTCCCGACCTGCGGATTAGGAATCCGCCACTCTGTCCAACTGAGCTACTGGCCTGAAAATTTAATTCGAGGTTATCAGAAAAATCACGGCTTGGCAAGTGTGGTGTGAATAAGGTAGGATGCTTCTGTTTATGTGAGGGAGTTTGATGAAATTTATAGGCTGAAGGGGATTTCTTTTGGGAGTGAAGTTTTTCAAATTTTTTTTAAAGTCGCTCTTGCTTCTGGTTTTTTGTCTATTGACTTTTTTGGTTGTACAGCGCGAAAACCTTGCGGAGATGGTGATAAGGAGTCAGTTACACAAGCTGGCGATCCATGATTTGGATTTTAAGGTTGTCGAGCTTTCTCCATCGGCCTTTGAGTTGCGCGACATTCGCTGGGGTGAGCAACAGAACCCATTCCTCTATCTCTCCTCAATCAAGGTTCAATATACTCTGAAAGGACTTTATGCCGGAGGTGTTGACAAGGTTGTGGCTGGCAGGCTGGAGACTTCGCTCCTGTTTAACAAGCAGAACAAGCCGCAATCCGAGCTGATTGAACGGGCACTGCAGGTGGTGGCCCGCGTACAACAGGTGTATCCGTCACGGACGGACGGAGCGAAAGGTCCGTTTGTTCTGCCTGAGTTTACGCTGGAGCGGGGCACTGTGAATCTGATTGGCACGGGTTCTTTTTCAATTGAGGAGCGGGTGGTTTTTGACCTGCGCTTGAGCCAGGGCATTGGGGCGATTAACCTGCGGACGAGGTTTAATCTGCCGGGGGCAGGAGTTCCTGTGCTGCAGGGGCGGGTGGAGATTCCGACGCTGGATCTCAGCTCCGCGACCATTGCCCGGATCACAGCGGTTGCGGATCTGAGCGGCCTGACTGGTCTGCCGCCTGGCTTTAAACCAAAGCAGGTTGATTTGACGGGAGAGTTTGCTGTCAAAGGGCTGGCAGCGGGTGTGCCGGAGTGGAGCTTGAAGCTGCATTTGCCGGAGCATCCCTGTGCTTTGACAATTGACACTGCGCAGCTTTCCGCCACGTTGCATGGGGGAGGCGAGTTCAGCGGAGCTGGCTCCCGGTTGAGCGGTGGCGGAATTTTGATTCTGAGTAATCTTGTGAGCGAGGTCAAAGGCGCTGAGGGCCACTCTGTTATTGCGACTCGTGCGGAGCGGGTTCATCTAAGTTTTGAGCTGCCAGAGCATGCAGCTGATCAAGCGGGGGGCATCCTGCTCAGCGGATCTGCCGGGGTGGATGATCTGCACTGCACAGCTGGTGAACTGCTGATGTTGAGGCAGGGGATGTTGAACCTTCCATTCAGTTTTTCGGAGCCGCGGGGGTGGGCATTTGAAGAATCAAAGTTGGAGTGGGCTCTGTGCCGAATTGGGGGCGTGGAGTTCGAGGCTGGCGTGTTGCAGCTCTCTGCCAGCAACCGTTGCGCACAGATAGCGAGCTGGGTCACAGTTAAGGATGAATGGCTGAAGGTCGCGGTTGAGTGCGAGCTTCCACTGCTGAATCCCCGGGCAGGCACGCTGCGTTTGGATCTTTTGCCAGTGATGGTGGAGAGCAACGGTAAGCTTGGCAAGCTGCTACGAAAAAAAAGCGGGCTTGAGTTCGACTTTGCCGGTGAGATTTCGGGTGCGGTATGGGTTGATGGTCTAGATTCCGGCGCGGCGATTACGGGGATGGTGCGGCTGGCGAACGGGTCGCTCAGCAACGAGCAGGTGACACTGGGCAAGATCGCGGCGTATATGCCTTTAAAATTTGATGGCGCCTTGCGGTCAACCGGGGAGGCACTGCTGACAGTTGAGAGCGTACGCGCCGGCAATATTGCGATGGGGCCGGGCAAGGCGCTTTTTCAGCTTAGGGAAGATGAGCTTTTTATTGAGCGGGTGCAGATGGCCTGGGCCAAAGGGTTTCTGCATACGTATGCGATTCATGCGGGGTTCGATGGAAATATTCGCAATGAGTTTGTCATTTACGCTGACAAGGTGGATCTGGGAGAGGTTTTTATGCTGGTCATGCCCTTTGAGGGGCGGATGGAAGGGGTGCTTTATGGTCGCTTCCCGGTGGTACTGAGAAAAAACAGGGTTGAACTTTCCGGCGGATACCTGTACTCTTTACCAAATCAGGGAGGAGTGCTGAAATTAAACAATCCCGCGCAGATGGAGTCGTTGCTCAACCGGGCAGGTATCACCGATGACCGGGAAAAATCACTCTCCAAAGCACTGAGTGACCTGGATTTGAGTACTATCCGTCTTGATTTTGAACCAAGGCTGGATGGCGATTCTTCACTGCGGATCAAGTTGAATGGAAAATCCAATTATCAGAAGCGTCCGGCTCCCGTGAGTTTGAATTTAAACCTGAATGGGCAGTTGCAGCAGTTGCTGGATCTGGGGATGGATATACACCAGTAGTATGGATAAAACAAAAATGAGGTACTTTCTATGAAGAGTTTTTTTAGGTATGGCTTGTTGTGCCTGAGTTTGTGCGCGGGTTGTTTTTCCCTGAAAACCGAGCACGAGGTTAAACCGATTCACATCACAATGGACATAAATGTGAAGGTTCAAAAAGATCTGGAGAATTTCCTTGATCTGGACGATTAAAGCGCGATGCGCTTTAAGCTGAATTAATTCAATTAAAGGAGGAGAAAAATGAAAACATTAACAATGAGACTGTTGACTATAATGGTTTGCATGGCAGTGCTGAACTTGACTGTGTTGGCCGATGCTAAGACCGAGGCGCATGAGCGTCGTAAGGCGCGCAGGGATGAGGTTGCCGCGCTGGTTACCAGCGGCGACGTGGAAGAGGGAGAGAATGGTTTTCTTGAGGCAAAAAAAGCGTTGAGTAAAGAGAAACAAACCCTCCTGAAAGCGGAGAACACTGATCGCGGAATTGGCTATGAGGCGATCGCCAAAGAGCATAAAACCAGTGTTGAAGCGATCTCCAAAGCCGCTGGCAAGATTAACCGCAAAAAGAGCGCCGCGAAGAAATAGGGCTCTGTTGTTTGAAAGCTACCGAGCAAAGTGAGGTTACCCTGCTGATCGGGAAATTGAGGGATAAAAATGAAAAACGCTGTGCTTACCTTTTTGTTCTGCGGGATAACGCTTGCGGCGTTGTCAGAGGCCGTTGATCGTAAAAGCTGGCCGGATGAGGAACAAGGGCTGGCAAACACGGTTGACCCGTGGGGGTTGCCTTTTAAAGATCAGATGACGAGGTTTCAGGGCTATTTCGAGAACTCGGCAAAGGCGTCATTCGTGGTGGGTTACACACACAATCTCGTCAAAATATGGAGAAACAAGTACTGGTTCAGAGGCACAGAGGTGGTTGTACCTGGTAAGGCAAAGGAGACAAAGCCTCTATGGGGGACAGCCGGTTCTGTGGTCAGTTTCCAAATCGCAGTTCTGCCCAACATCGGAACAAAGGCTTCCAGCTATACAGTCACCACCCAGTCACCGATTCCTGTCCAGGTTTTTCGGGAGGAATTTATCAAGCTGGGGTCGGCGTCGTACCCCAGATTTGAGAGCGAATACTGGCCGGATCCGCTGGTTCCTGAAAATGATTGCGAACTGTCAGGGGTGCGGGCGGGTGTTTTTTGGGTGGACGTGACGATCCCCGAGGATTTCGGGCAGAGCAGTTTCAAGGTGGAGGTCAGGGTGGCTGCGGACGGGGGAGACCAGGCGACCTTTACGATTCCGGTCGAGCTCGTCAAAATGCGACCCGATCCGCTAGACTTTCATCTTGTGGCGCGGTTCAACAAAGGTAAACTCAGCACGGCCCAGTTCAACGCGCTATGCGACCTGACGCTGGAACATCGGCTTGACTCGCTGACTCAGAAAGAACTGACAGCGCTGTGGAGCAAGGATCATCCGGATAAATTCGAGCGGCAGGTGCGGTCGTTGATGGAGAAAGGACAACGGGTTTTCCAGATTGGACCGCCTGAACCGGAACTCTATGCTTTTCTGCTGAAAAAGGGATGGATTGATCACTTCATGATTTACAGCAACGTTGATGAGCCTTCCGAAAGCACATTTCGTGCGGAAAATATACCTTGGGCACAGGCGATTTGGAAAGATTTCCCCAAGTTGAAAATTTTCCTGGCTTCTGAATATCATGCTGACATGAGTCAGGGTTGTGACATCTGGATGACGGATATTTCCAGCGCGAACTACGATCCGAGGTCTTTCACCCTTGCCACAAAACCCCAATTGTGGCATTATTATTGTCATATGCCGATGAACTGGCAGATGCGAGCGCCGCTGACGCGCGCACCGAATATGGAGATTGACAATGATGCTTTGGAGCACAGGCTGGCGCTTTGGATGTCATGGTACTACAAAGCCAAGGCAGTCTCCATCTACTCCGGCAACGCCGAGTGGCGACACCTCGGAACAAATTTCTGGGACACGCTGGATATGAGCGGTAGCGCGTACCGGACGGCTTACACATTCCCCGGGGGTGGGACACATTACGGGAATGGCCTTCTGGTGTATCCTCCCCGGACAAAGGAGGGTAAACCGCTTCCGTCGCTGAGGTTGAAGGTTTTACGGGACGGCATGCAGGACATTGCGATTTTCGAAAGCGCGTCACGGAAATATGGTGCCCGTGTAGCGCCCTTTGTCGCGTTGGTTCCCGATGTTTTTCAGCACCCGCATTACTATGACCGTTTGCCGGAGACTCTGCTCAACAAGCGGGAGGCTCTGCTGAAAAAAATCCGAGAATGGGATCTTCGGTGAAATAATTATAACAAATGTTTGACTTCTAAAGCAGTGATGAAAGGAAAAAGAAATGACAACGAAAAGAGTTTTAATTGGAATGACGGCAGTTTTTGTGTCAATGGGCGCTATGGCGGCTGAGCCGACAATCAGCGGTGTGATGGTTCAGCAGCGGTGGCCCTGGAGCCGACTGGTTGATATTGATTATGTACTGAAATGTGATCTGGGGCAGCCGATGGATATTACCGTTAGAGCGTACAATGGTTCTGTTCCGCTTGGTGTGCCGGTAGGTTCGTTCTCCGGCGACCTTGATCGTGTGCAGTGCGGTGCCCGGCGGATCGTCTGGGATCCGACAAAGACCGTTTATACCAACAATGGGGTTCTGCCGGAATTCAGGGTAGCTCTCACCCCGGAACCGGTTCCGCTCTACATGATCGTGGATCTGACCAAGTCAGCGGGAGAGGCGGGGCAGATCGAATACGTCTACGAGTCAGATCTCACGAACGGCCTTTGGGGCGCGTGGGTGAGGAATCCGGTGACCAACGGCGTGACGGTCGTCGAATCCGTGGTCTGGACCGGCGTGACAACCAACGACATCTATAAGGTCGACAAAATCGTCCTGCGCCGGATTCCGGCGGGGGCGTTCACGATGGGTTCGTCGGCGGTGGAGGTGGCGCTGTCGCGGGATTTCTACGCTGGTGTTTATGAAGTGACCCAGGACCAGTGGGAAAAAGTCATGGGGGCGAATCCTGCAAGATTCAAAGATCCGACTAATCCTGTCGAAAAAATGTCGTACAATGATATCCGGGGGGCGACGAATAGTGTTCCACCAGTTGATTGGCCGGGTACGGGCGCCTCAGTTCTGCCGTCCAGTTTTCTTGGATTGCTGCGCACAAAGACAGGACAGGCGGGATTTGACCTGCCGACTGATGCTCAGTGGGAATACGCCTGCAGGGCGGGTACGACGACTACTTTCAATAACGGGAAGATTGTCGGGACCTCTGAAGATCACATGAATGAATTGGGCTGGTGGAGCGGTAACAGCGAAAATACGACACATCCGGTGGGGCAGAA
>JBAYXX010000154.1:0-6130 GCA_041673345.1 Kiritimatiellia bacterium | reverse complement strand
CAGCCCGCCAAGGCGCCACAACCGAGCCATGCCGGAAAGGGCCTACGCAAGGCCAAGCTGTCTTCCTGAGCAACGACAACAGGACGACTCGTTCAGTCTGCAAATAGGATTCTGTAAGCAAGCACGTCAGCACCCGGGAGTGTGCCTTGATGAACAAAGACATTGTCTATCAACAGGAAAAATCCGTTCTCGTTATTCTTGTGCTCGCAATACTCTGGTGTGTGCCAAATTTGCTGCTGGCGGTGAAGTCCGGCTCCCTCGTTTTATCAAGCGATATCCCAGACAATTTTCGATTTATCATCACGAACATTCTCAGTTGGCGCGTTCTGCGTTCGATTCGCCAAGAGCGTCTGCATGGGTATGACTACGGAACGGACAAACTGCAGGTCTTTGCCGGCGTGGTATGCTCGGCAACCTACATCATGTCACTGATTCTAATTGCGGGTTTTGCCTTGATCCGCATGGTCAAGCCAGCAACCATGGATCAGTCATTTACAAGCGTCGGCGCTTTCTTTCAATTTGTTGTGTTCCTTGTCATGGGCTGGTTTTGGCAGAAAAACAAAAGGCTCGCCTGCAAACAGCATTCGCCAGTGATGGAGACGCAGTGGCGGCTCAATCGGGCTGATGCACTCTCGGCACTGGTGTGTTGTGCATCATTGATGGTGTGGCTGCTTCTTAAAGAAAGACCCTGGGCAATCTACCTAGACCCTATATTTGCCCTGCTCTTCGTGTGCTTTGCTATTGTCTCTTTTACGCCAAAACTCGTTGCCGAAGTCAACGAGTTGCTGGATAGAACGCTACAAGATGAGTTGCAGCTCAAAATTGACCGGCGCTTAGCGGAGCATTTTCATGGCTACGAGGACTTTCATGGCGTCAGATCGCGGCGAGCCGGAAAACGTATTTTCATTGAGGTCGCTCTCAGTTTCGCCCCGGAGCAGCAGGTGAGCGAGGTATCCCGGACTGTCGCCAGTCTTCGCGATGGCATTCAATCCGATGTGCCGGGAAGTGAGGCGAGAATTGTTTTCGTGCCTTGCGCAAAGGATGCGTCACCGACAGAGGGAAGTACCCTCTATGATGGTTGATGTGCTCGGAAATGCCCCTCTCGTAACAGTGAGTAACTTGTCTTTCCACTGGACAATTATTATAGACACAGCAGTTTATGAGTTATTGCACAACCCACAACGCTATCTAAAAGAGCTTGAAATTACTATGTCAAATTCACTTGGCCAAGCTGATAAATATCCTTCAATAGATCGTTATAAATATCCGATTTGCGATGAGCAAAACTATATTTTTAACGTAAATGAAGCCATCCGTAGTATTCCGTTGAAAATATCTTTTTCACTTGTCTTTTCAGTATCATTTTCACCGGAAGAATTACTTTGTGCGATTGAAAAGTGTATTGAGACTGCTGATATATTTGGTGCGCAATTTCAAGTGAATGACGGCCGTACTTACATGGAATTTTTGCCGTATCAGAAGAGAGATATAGCCGTTATAGATTTTGCTTCGCGCGATGAATATCAGATGTACTGTCGCATAGCGAAGGCAGAAAAGATTAACAATCGCGATAAACTTTACAACATTTTTATATTTTCAATTGCTGGCTCTGCATATAACATCCATTTGTGTTTCAACCACATTGTATTTGACGCAATATCAGGTCTTTTATTAGCTGATAGGATACAACTCGCCTTAAACAACAAAGATGAAGAAATAGTATGGCATCCATATGCCGCATTTTTAGAGAAGATAAATCATTACTATGACAGTGATAAATATAGGCGTGACAAAGAATTTTGGGACATCAGATTTGAAGAATTATCCCGCTGTCAATATCTTTTTCCTGATGTCATTGACTGTAATGAATCTGCGACAAAGACTATGATAATCCAAACGAGCAAGGCATTTAAAAAAGCATTGTTAAGTTATTGCTCTGATCATACTATTCCCCCACATATTGCAATTGTTGCTGTAGTGGCCCGTATCATCAGCATGAAGACCGGCTGTAAGCGTTTCTATGTTGAAATACCTATTGGCAACCGATCTGGAAATGATGAAAAGAATAGCATTGGAACATATGAAATTTCCCCGCCTTTTATTTTTGATTTCACTACTACGAATGATGTTTATGATGTGATAAAATCAGTCAAGAAACAGTCTGTTGATTATTACAAGCACAAAAACTACGATTTGAATACGAAAATATTGTCAGAGCCATACGAAATGAAGTATGGTCGTTATATCCCGCAGTTTTGCTTTTCATATTTTTGTGAAAACAGAAAACCGCCGATGTCATACGCGACGTATCATTATTACCATTCCGACAGTGACTATCTGCCCATGACCCTGCATATCGCGGACTTCCTTGATTGGCAGACGATGACATTCTCGTATATGTATTGGTCAGCATGTTTCACAGATGACGAGATAGCAACTATCCACAAGCAAGTTGTAGCGGGACTGACGGAATTGTTTTCAGATAATAGCAAATGACATCCATGCGCAAACCTATTCGGGCGGCCTGAGTTTCGGATGGGACCCTGTTAGAGGTCATCCGAAAACTATATTTGCCTGCCGTAAGCGTGCTTTCCGTCTTTCTTTAGCCATAAAATAGCCATGACTTCTGCGAAAACAGCGGTGAAAAGCCCGGTCCAAACCCTCAGCTGCTGACGCTGAGCCGAAAAGGGATAGGTGGGGTTTTGCGAGGGGGAGGAAAGGACCAATGGCCCTTTCCTCCCCCTCGCAAAACCCAACTATGCTTTTCGGACAGGCTCCTGTTAGTCGATGTTTTTCTTGCGTTCCACGAGTTTGAGTTCCCATGGCTGTAGGGTGTGCGTGGTTTCCCTGCCTTGCCATTGGAGGGAGCCGGTTTGCGGCTCGTCGCAGATATTGATCATCAGGACGGCGCAATCGCCATCGGGAGCCTGGAAGGCGTTGTGGAGGATGGCTGGGAACTCGTGTTTGGCCTCAATGGGTAACCAGCGCGCAATATTACGCGTTTTCACCCAGAAGCTCAGGCGGTAGCTCTTGCCCACGGCGAGCTTGCTGCCGTCAATGGGCAGGACCTGCTTGAGCTGCGCCAGATCGTCGTTGACGGCGCAGGCGAGCCGAATGGCGTAGTTGCCGTTATGAACGTCCTTTTCTTCGCGGTGGTACGTCCCTTTGAATACTCGTTCCCGGTACTCGACGAGGTGCACCCAGCCGGCCGGGGCCTGCGCGGGGTCCACCCAATTCTCAAAGCTGGGGTTAGGCAGGAGGTTGTCACCATTGCCGCCGATTTCGGTCAGGACGAAATCATCATAGAGGATTTCGCCCTTCTGGCGCAGACTGATGGGCACGTGAATTTCGCGGGCGCCGGCGGTGACCGTGATGTCCATGCTATGCTGCAGCCAGGCGTTTTGGCTGGCGCTGAGGTTGATGGCGCAGGACGCGCTGTCGACCGTCCTGCCGGCGTCTATAGTCATGGTGTAGAGCTGCCCGTTGAGTTTGGCCGCCCTGCTGGAGCGCACGGTCTTTTCCAGCCGTGCCGTCGTCAATGGCGGGGGATGCAGCATTTTTCCTTGCATGAAGTACTTGCCGGCACCGGCAGCGGCCAGTGCCGCCCATTGCGACATGATCGTAAAGACGGTATTGCCGGGGCGCTTCATCTCGGCAAAGCTGCCGTCGGCCAACTGTTCATCAAGAATGACCTGGTCAAACGCGACGCTGCCTTTGCCACTAAGGTGCAGAGTGATACGCATGGCCTTGGTTCCAGCCGGCACCGTGAAGAGCTGTTCGTAGGACTGCCAGTCTTGGCTGCTTGCGGCGTTAGCATGCCAGGCTTCGAGTTCTTTCCAGAACTGCCAATTTGTGTCGCTCATTGCCGACAGACTGACGCCGCTTCTAGTGCTGCTGAGTTCTTTGGACTTCATCATGAAACGCAGGCGGTATTTGCCACCTGCCTTGAGCGGCACATCGACCAACGGCAGCAGCTGATAGACGTTCACGACCTCGCCGGCGTTGGTTCCGACGATGCGCAGGGCGGCTGCGCCTTGCGCCGGCGTAGTGCTGTCGTACTCCACTGTGGCGGGACCGTGCGGCTGATTGCGCCAGATCGTCCACCCTGTCGGCGTCGCACTGGGTTTGTCAAAGTCACCATTAACGACCAATGGTTCACCGGGAAATTTAATTTGGTGTTGCTTGCATGACGGCATTTCGCCGCTGACGACGGCCTGGGCCAGGATCAGTCCCACGGGCTCGCTATGCGGGGGAATGTGGAAGACCGGCACGTATTCGTTGTACAGATAGGGAAAAATCGCCGCGTGCTTGCGGGGATACTGCTCCCACTGGTTGATGTTGAACACCGATCGCGCATGACGGTAGTCGTAGAGCCCAAAGTCCTGGGCAAAAAGCTCCTGTGGCGATTCCAGACTGAAAACCATCCCGGGGTATTTGGCATCGGCCCGTGCGCGCAACAGCGTCATTTGTTCGTGGAAGGCGTCGCTATCCCAGCGGCCAAAGCCGAGCGGGTGGCCATGTTCGGGGTTGAAGCAGGCCGTACGACCGTCACTGGGCCAGGCACCGCCCACGACCTGGTCGAGCTGCACGACATCGACGCCGCGGGCGGCCATGTCGTCCACGGCGTTGCGGAAGAATTCGCGTGTCCATGCATCGCCGCGGCAGAGTGCGGCCGTCTGGCCGCCCTGGAGCCACGATGGTTTCTTGAGAATCGTAGTGCCCATGCGGTCTTTGACAGCGTGTTTTTCGCCGATGGCGGCAAAGTCTTTGCGGTCATCCCAATCGAAGCTGCCGTCGGGCCGTGCCCGGTAGGTCACTGACCACTGGTAGGTCGAGGGGAAGAGGCAGACGTGGCCGCCCATGTCGGCAATGTGGCGGGTCATGGCGGTGAAGGCGTCATCTGAGGGATAAAATGGCGTGTACTTGGGTGCCACCCAGGTTGCGACATGCTCAAAGCTGAAGAAGGTCAAGAACGGCGGCAGGTTTGGAAAATACTTGGCCCACTTGTTGTCCAGCCAGTTAATGACGGCGTCGGGCTGGCCATCGCTGCGCAGTTCCCACTGCACGCGGATGCAACCGCGCTTAATCCACTCGGGGATGTCCTGTCGCGCGGCCACAGTTTTGGCGCACCACGGCTGCGTCATCGCCCAGCGTTTGTGGATGTCCGCCGCATCGCGCCAATCGCTGGGGCGGGCGGGATCGGGACTGCGGAAAGTCGTGCAGACCACGTCGTAGGGCAGTTCGTAGGGCTCTGCCAGGGGGTGAAAGCATTGGTGGGACCATCTGTACTCAACGCCGCCATTTTGGCGGGCAATGGTGACGGCCTTTTGGTAGCCGACGGCGTCCTGCGTAGCGGTGAAAAAACCGCCGGCAGGATCGTGGTAGCTGGCAAATTGCGCCGCCAGAGAGCCCGGCTGGAAATAGCGGCGCTGATAGCCTCGCTTCCAGTCGCCCGGCGCCATGTAGGCACCGCCTTCGGTTGCGCCGGCCAGGGCCATGTCATCGGCACGGCTGTCCCCGAGGCAGTCCATGAGCAGCAACAGCGGGTACTGGCTTTCCTCCAGCACCAGCGTAGGCGCGCCACTCACGCGCAAGCGCCAGCGCAGCAACGCATCGTCCTTGCGCACGGCTACGTGGCAGTGGACTGCCAGCTGCGGCCAGTCTGCAAAACCGCTGTAACGCAGCTCGATAGCGTCCTGGCCGTCGTCCGGCACGATTGCAACGGTCATCTCCGAAGCATCGCCGCTGCTGATGGCGATGGCTTCGCCGGATTTGTCGTCGGCGCGGGTCAGTGACAAGCGGAACAGCGGCGTATTCTTGTCGTCGGCGAGGTATTCCCGGCCGCTCTGCCGGTCTTGGAGGGACAGGATGGCGCCGACGCCGGCCTTGCTGAGCCGGAGAATGCTGTCCGCGCTTTGAACGATGACCGCATCGCCCTCTTCCCGTACGGCCCCCTGCCCCCAAAGCGGCGCAACCAAGACGAAGGACAGCATAATGAAGAGGCTGGAGGTGAAAGAATGGGCCATGTTCGTCTCCTGAATTGACAAGAATGACTGTTACCTTGGTGCGTACTCACGATACTGAACAAGGTTCGGCAGGTAGGCATGGACGGGGTGGGCCCAGTGGACGG
>JBAYXX010000153.1:0-6310 GCA_041673345.1 Kiritimatiellia bacterium | reverse complement strand
GACCAACCGCTCCAGGATCGCAATCGACTGATCGTAAAACGTCATCGCCCCGAGATTGTCACCCAAAGCTCTGACCACGTTGGCCTTGTTAAAGTAAACCGTCGCCAAATCATCGGCCAGTTCCCGGTGGCCTTCCAGGTTGACCAACCGCTCCCGGATCGCAATCGCACGATCATAGAGCTCCACAGCCCCGCGATCGTCGCCCAGAGCGCTGACCGCATTGGCCTTACTCGTGTAAACCGTTGCCAAGAGATTGGCAAGTTTACGGCGGTCATCCAGGTTCACCAACCGCTCCAAAATTACAATCGTCTGATCGTAGAGTGTCATTGCCCCGCGATTGTCGCCCAGAGTGCTGACCGCGACTGCCTTGATCATGTAATCCATTGCCAAGTCAGCGGCCAGTTCGCGGCGGCCTTCCTGGTTGATCAGCCGCTCCCGGATAGCAATCGCCTGATCGCAAAACACCACCGCCCCGCGATTGTCGCCCAGAGCACTGACTACGGTGGCCTTGCTTATGTAAGCCGTCGCCAAGTCATCGGCCAGTTCGCGGCGGTCATCCTGATTGACCAACCGCTCCCGGATCGCAATCGCCTGATCGAAGAGCATCACTGCTTCACGATTGTCGCCTAAAGCGCTAACCACGGCGGCCTTGTCCGTGTATGCGATTGCCAAGCTATCAGCCAGTTCGCGGCGGCCTTCCTGATCGACCAACCGCTCCCAGATCGCAATCGCCTGCTCGAAGATCGCCATTGCCCCACGATTGTCGCCTAGAGCGCTGACCGCATTGGCCTTGTTTATGTAAACCGTCGCCAAATCATTGGCAAGTTCGCGGCGCCCTTCCTGGTTGACCAACCGCTCCCGGATCGCAATCGCCTGATCGTAGAGAGCCACTGCCCCGCGATTGTCGCCCAAAGCACTGACCGCACTGGCCTTATTCATGTAAACCATTGCCAAGTCATTGGCAAGTTCGCGGCGGCCTTCCAGATTGACCAACCGCTCCCTGATCGCAATCGCCTGATCGTAGAGTGCCATGGCCCCACGCTTGTCGCCCAGAGCACTGACTGCGATAGCCTTGTTCGTGTAAACCGTCGCCAAGAGATCGGCCAGTTCGCGACGACCTTCCTGATTGACCAACCGTTCCCTGATCGCAATCGCCTGATCATATTCCCCTAATGCGCCGTGTCCGTCAGCCGCTACCCGATGGATCAGAGCCTTATCGGAGCAAAGCACAGCCAAATCGCACTCCAGCTCCTTCCGTCCATCCCGTACCAACTGCTGATACAGCCGCTTGGCCTCATCGTAGACAGCCAGTTCCGCCACCAACTCACCCCGCCGGGTGACTCCGCGCCGGGACAGCATCGCCGCCGCTTCTGCGGGATCACGCCCCGCCGCACGCAGCCCCTTTTCAAGCCACACTTGCGGATCCTTCCAAGCAACGTTCGCATAGTGGCGACGTTCTTCGATTTCAGACCCAAATGGAGTCGCCTGCGTGCTCGCATTCAGCGCACGGTCGTAGTCGGTGCCTGCCTCCCTACGATAGACCGTTTTCAGGGTTTCCACCACCCAGGCCAGATCAACGGGACGTTCCGCAGATTGGTGGAGAAAACATTGCCGCAACAATTCAGCAAGGTCAATCGGCATGGCCGGAATCTTCTCTACGGGTTCGTCTGATTGCAGATACTGTTCGAGCACTTCGGCTGCCACGTGCCCGGAGATCCACGTCACCTCTCCTGTGAACATCTCCAGCACCGACACCCCCCAGCTCCAAATGTCCGTCTGTCGCGTCACCGGCCGTCGCTCGGCCTGCTCAGGCGAGCAGTACGCCGGTGTGTGTCCACCACTGCTGACCAGAATGCTGCGACCCAACGCCGGCACAAAGCGTTCACCACCCGCAGTCCGCGCCCTTGCCAAACCAAAGTCGGTCACCCTGGGACGCACCCCCTGCATTGCCACAGCCCCATCAAAGGACATCAGCACATTGCCCGGTTTTACGTCTTGGTGTACCACCCCCAGTTCATGCATGCAGTGCAGCCCCCATGCAAACTGGATTGAGATATCAAGTATGCGTTCCAGCGCCTCCTGCGGGCCGCCTTCATAAAGTTTCTTCGAGTCAATCCAATCCTTGAGGCTGCCACCTTCGACATACTCGGCAAAGATCAGCACCTCGTCGCCTACAGTGCGGAAAAACCGGCATGGAACGATATTCGGATGCTCCGGCAGATCAATCCAGGTCTGCAGCTCCGCCAGAAAATTGCGCCGATCTGACTCTTTAAGACCTGTCGCGCGTTTGACAGCAAACTGTCGTCCGTTCGCCTGGCTATGCACCAGATAAACAATGCCCATACCGCCTTCACCCAGCACCCTGTCCACCACGTAATCATCCAGAATCGTCTGTCCCGCATTCCACTCCGTCATGTGTCACTCCATTTGTTATTGTTATGATAGCCTATGTTCACATTACATACTACACGAAATTCTATAAAATGCTGCGTGGCCATTTTTAGCGTATGTTCAGCGAGTCGAATCGGGCTGTCGAATCGGGCTTGAGTGCCCAAAAGAGTTTTGCTATTATATGGGCATGTCTGAGCAGCAAATAATCGCCACATGGATTGCCTTCGCCATCACGTCGCTTCGGAAGATGACGGGGTGGTCACAGGAACGTTTTCTCAACGAAGATGGCAGGTACGGTATCATCCGTTTTCTCGAAGAGAACTACGAGCTTTTGCACTACTACGACAACGCGTCCATCGTCAATGACGTACTCCGGTATATCAGGACAAACGAAGGAGTCGTATGAACACTCCGGTTCAGCTGTCAACGGTCTTCCACGGCGGGCTCACCCGTGTTGAGCGGATCGATTTTTCGCGGTGTTCCCCCGGCAAGGATTTTGGCCGAGGGTTCTATACCACCACATCGAAAGAGCAGGCAGAACGCTTCTCCAAGATCAAGAAGAAAAGAGCTGGCGCCGCAGAAGCGTTTATCTCCGTCTATGACTGTCAGCTCTCGGCGGATCTTCTCATTCACCGATTCACAGCCCCAGACCTGGGTTGGCTGGATTTTGTCTTGTTCAATCGCGGGTTCCTCGATAAGGGCAAACCGGTTCTTTCCCCTTGTCCAAGGCTACCCGACATTATCATCGGCCCCGTCGCGAACGACACAGTAGGTGTCGTTCTCGGCTTGCTAACAAATGGTGCCTTCGGCGACCCTTCCTCTGAGACCGCCAAATCAATTGCCATTACCCAACTGCGAACCGAGAAGCTGTTCGACCAAGTCTTTTTCGCCACACGGGCGGCTGCTTCTTCCTTGACCTTCAAGGAGGCGTATGTGGCGTGACGACAGAATACAGGCGGTCATCGACACCACGACCGGTTTCATCGCCGCCAAGCTGGCGGAACGACTAAACCGCCCCCTTCATGAAATGGAACGGCTGTTTCTAGCGTCTAAGACGTACGCTCTGTTGTGTGACCCCGAAACAGGCCTATACTCGGACAACGTCTTGGAGACCGCCGATCTCTTTCTCCGCGAAGCAGCACCGGCCCTCTATTCCCAAAAAGAGCTAACCGCACAGCCGTATTTCAAGTATCGCTCCTTGACCGATCCGTATACGGAAGATATCTTTAAGAAAAAGGAACTTTGGTATGCTGCGCCCTCCTCGTTCAACGACCCGTTTGACTGCAACCTCCAGCTGAACTGCGACGGTTCAAGTGAGGAAGAAAGTGAACGATTTTTTGTAAATATGGCAGTAAATAGGTGGCAAGAACTATCGGAGGCAGATAGAAGAAGTACGCTTGATGATGCCATAAAAAGAGGGACGGACATTTTTTCAATAATGCGAAAACAAATTTATGACGGCTCCAGCGTCTGCTCTTTCTCCCACTTAGGAGACTCTATCCAAATGTTCTCCTACTATGCCGACGGACACACAGGCATCTGCATCGAGTTTTCGTTTTCCATCTTGGACATGCCGTGCGAATACACGTTGGCGCAACAGTGGTTTGGGCGTGCGAGAATCATACCGATTGATGTCATCTGTCAGAAAGATTTTCCAGAGTTGAACTTTTTAAAACTCTTCGAGTTGAACCCCCAAGAAATGGCAAAAAGTCTGATTGGGACAAAAGCGGAAAACTGGGAACATGAGGAGGAGTATCGCATCTTCCGTGATCAGATGCCTGCCGGTGCCGCATCCTTCGCCCCCCAAATTCTCAAACGTGTGATTCTAGGCGCGAAGACCGGTGACAAAGAAATGAATCTGGTAAAAGGATGGCTCAAGGAGTGGCCGACACCCGTAATTCTGTCCAAAGCCGAAGCGGACACCAAAGCCTTTAAGCTCAACATCCGCGATGTTGAGACGGTTGGGAGATACTGAATTGCCGATCTGGTTTGGAGTGGCCCGCAGTTCTTTCTTAGCTTTATGTAGTGGATGCGCCAGTGTTACCGTTATGGACAAACCGCGACCGCATTGATTAGTTCGTCTACTATTGAATCGATATTCGCACATACTTTCGCGATGTGGCCAGCCCTATCGCTCCGGCACTTGATCTTATTCATATAATTCTTGAAGGCTTCAACACCTTCACCCGTGTAGTATTCCTTGATGAAAGCGTCAATCCTTTCGGTGGCCACTGCGTCACGATGGGACGCGATCTTCAACAAGACCTGATCGCGCGTGCAAAAAAACCAAATTTGGCTACCATTAGCCGTCTCGTGCAGCTTCTCCAAAAAGGCTAAGTAATACATGTCCCAAGTCGAATTTTCAATTTCCTTTAGCACAAGGTGACGATCACTTGAATCGCAACGCTTAATCATCCCTCCTATTCTCTTCTTTGAGAGATAAATCAGCGCAAAGATGAGGCCAACATAATCGGAGACTAGTTCGTTTTCTTTCCAGTCCAGAAAACGTTGGAGTCTCTGGTTTGGTGCCCCCGCCTGATGAGATATGAGCCACGCCTTCAACAAATTTGCGTGGAGCATCTTAAACGCATGATCCTTCTCATATGCATAATTTATGCGCTTAATGTTCTTTTGAGTTAAGGGGTTTGAATCCACTTCGCGTTGCGCGGCTATAAAATGCTTCTCTGGTATCCTGCAAGTTCGATTCAACGCTAGATCTGCAAAGATCTGGGCTGGCAGATGGTCTGCAATCCGAAAGAAATAGTCTTGGGTAACCTTGTCCGGGTTATTTAAATACTCTGGTCGCTCGTACAGCGCGACTGCGGGGTTTATGTCGATTCTGGCATGAATCAGAAAAGCCATGATCGCACAGATTTTTTTCATCTCTTCGGAAAGGGGTGTTCTTGTTTTCCGTGCGCCACTTAAGAACGACACGACCTGCGTCACAATGTTGTTGTCCAGTAGTACCCACAATTTCATGGGGTCACGACGTGTGATCGCGCTACGATAGACGCCCAAGTCATAGATATCCGAGATCGAAGATGGCGTGCACACCAAAGCACCAATTTTCCTGACGATTCGTTCAATCTCAACAGCATCTTCTGTCTTTAACTCATCAACCATAAAGCACCCTCAAATTTACATGATTAACATGACAGCGTTATGTCAAAGGCGAATTTTTCACATGCAACGCGTTTATTTGTTTCTCGGCACGTTCTCAAACACCTTCAGGCTTTCCTTCCGCGTGATGACTATGTCTTTGCCTTCGTGTTTGCTGACCCCCGTGAAGCTGCGGCTATCTTCGTAATGCTTGAATTTGTAAACCGCGTCGTTCTTCAGCGTCCGTCGGATTCCAGTCCCATTTGCACCTCTCAAAGTCAATCAACAGTTGTATTAAATAATGCCGTCGAGATTCGCCTGCGCCCATATCATCACATTTTGCAAATGCGCACTTCCCGCGCGCTCGCTCTCAGCGCTTACTCCGGCGAAGGCAGCTTGCGCACGTCGACATTCGGTACTGGAAAGGGTGCTAATTACTTGTAAAGACCCGGCACGGTAGAGTTCGGTTATCATCACAGCACTGGACAGGTCGCTACGACCTTCCTGCTTCACCAGCCGCAGCATAATCGCGATGCTCTGGTCATACAACGCAACCGCCTCGCGGTGGTCGCCCAGAGCGCTGACCGAGATGGCCTTGTTCGTGTAACCCATTGCCAAGTCGTTGGCCAGTTCGCGGCGTCCTTCCTGATTTACCAACCGTTCCCAGATCGCAAGCGCCTGATCGTAGAGCGTCATTGCCCCGCGATGGTCGCCCAGAGCGCTGACCGCACCAGCCTTGTTATAGTAAACTGTCGACAAAAGATTGGCGAGTTCGCGGCGACCTTCCTGGTTAACCAACCGATCCCAGACCGTAATCGCC
>JBAYXX010000152.1:0-6355 GCA_041673345.1 Kiritimatiellia bacterium | reverse complement strand
GCACGAACTTTACGCCTTTGAGCCTTTGCTGGGGAAACTCTGAAAAAACTCTGAGACCTCTGCGTCTCTGTGAGAGATAAAAAATTGGTTGCGGCTATGCTGCGCTAGGTCCTCTGTGCCTCTGTGAGAGATAATCCTTGAAGCAGTAATATTCATAAAATTTTGTTATTTTTAAAAACTGGTTGAGGCACTGCGGCTTAGGAACATGCCACTGCTTGCTTCTCACGATTTACATCCGCGACGATCTTGCCGTAGAGGGTTTGCGGGGCGACTTTGGTAATGTACACCTTGACGATTGTCCCTGGCTCGAGCCCTTCAGTTGGGGTGAAAACCGCGATTTTGTTGCCAGGGGTGCGCCCTGCCCACCGTTTAGGATTGCGCAGGCTGGGACCATCCACCAACACATCCACCAGCGTGTTGACCAGCGCTTCGTTATTACGTTGCCCGCACTCATCCTGATCAGCCAGCAGCACCTGGTTGCGGCGTTTTTTCTCATCCATGCTGATATTGTCGGTCATCGTATCAGCAGCTGGTGTTCCTGGGCGGGGGGAGTATTTGAAAATAAAGGCGTTATCAAAGCGGGCGAGTTTCATCAAGGAGCGGGTCTCTTCAAAATCCGCTTCGCTCTCGCCGGGAAAGCCGACAATCAGATCAGTTGTAATTGAGAGGTCCGGCATAGCGCTCCGCAGCCGGTTGACAGCATCGAGGTATTCGGCGCGGGTGTAGCCGCGGCGCATCAGTTTGAGAATGCGATCAGAGCCGGATTGAACTGCCAAGTGCAGGTGGTGGCAGAGCTGTGGCAGCGTACTCATGGCCTGCACCAGCTCATCGGTGCAGCCGGAGGGATGGCTGGAGGTGAAGCGCACGCGCCGGATCTGCGGGATGTTGGCCACTGCTTCGAGCAGGCGCGGGAAGGGTTCCGTGAAGCCCGCCACACTCGGGGGATCGCTCTCATCCCAGACGCTGTTCATTTTGCCGTAGTTCATCACGCTTTGCCCCAATAGCGTGACCTCCCGAATGCCGTGCCGCGTCAGAGCGGTGATCTCCGCGATAATCTCGCGCGCCGGACGGCTGTACTCTGTACCGCGCACATCCGGTACAATGCAGTAGGCGCAGCGCCGGTTGCAGCCCAGCAGGATGGTGACGAAAGCGGCGTGGCCGCTCTCATTGTGGGAGTCCGGCACATCCGGCGTGGCTTCCGCAGGGGAGATCTCACAGATGTTGGTCTCGCCATTTGCCACGCGTCGGGCTAGATGCGGGATGGCATTGCAACGGCGGGTGCCGACGGAAAAATCAAGCAGAGGTATTTTTTTAAAGATATCTTCACCCAGACGCTGCGCCATGCAGCCCATCAGACCAACCTTGCGCTCTGGGCGTTCGCGCTTGGTGGCGCACAGCAGCCCCAGCTTGCCAATGGCTTTGTCCTCAGCCTTGGCGCGCACACTGCATGAATTGACAATAATCATGTCAGCATCATCCTCATTGACAGCTTGCTGATATCCGGCCGCGGTCATCATGGCTGCCACCGCGTCTGAGTCGCGCACATTCATCTGGCAGCCATAGGTGTGGAGTATAAATTTCATTTGGGTTTGGTCTCTTTCTCGTTGCTCGCGCTAGGAATCTGGTCCATGATTTTCTCTAAAATGCTCTCATAAGACCACTGCGGATCTTCGCTGGTACCGTATACTTTAAACTCAAGCAGCAGTTTTTTAAAGGGGAAGGTGACCAGCCGGGAGAGCTTACCAGCAATGGAGTCACGGCGGAAGAGCGCGACATGCACGGTTAAATCGAGATGGTCTTTAGGAATGTCATAAGTGCCCTTACCATTGATGTTGAACACATCGCCTTCAATGTTAAAGTTGTCAGTGGAGAGCAGGCCGTCTTTGATTGTGAATCTCAGTGTACACTCCGACTGATTTATCAGCGACGCGACACCCGGGATGTTGCGCGACATATAATCGGTTAAACCAGCGAACAGCCGCAGTTGGTTGAGCTTGCCTTTGTCAATTTTAAAGTCACCCTCGCCGTTCAAAGTGTGAAGCTGGTTGGTGCCGAGAACACTCGAGAGCGTAAGGTTTCCAGAGCACTCGCCCACCTTTGAATTGGTAATGCTGAACAAGCCGGCTAGGTCTGAAAGGTCAACTTTGTTGAAACTGGCTTGCGCGTTAATCGACGCAGGAAGCTCGTGCTCGGGGGGGATTGAAAAGACCGCTGAACCAGTCACAGCACCGCCGGAGGGGGTGGTGGCTTTAATATCCGTGAGAATGGCCTTATTGCCCACCACGGAGTAGGTGCAATCCGCTTGTTGCACATTGAGTTTGAAGATCGAGGCAATGCCGATCTTGATCCGGCCTGAGAGGTTGTGCGTGATAGGGGCGTTGGTGGCGACGGCGACAATGCCGGCCGCTGTGACAACTGGTGGCTGGTCACATATCAGTGGCCCAAGTTCGTCATACGTTAGGATGTCGATAATGGTCGTCACATCTTTATGCCTCATCGTGGAGAGCGCGTTGATCTTCAAGCTTTCATCGGTTTCGTCATAGAATAGCGAGCCTTCCAGTTTACCGTCGGCATTCTCGGTTCTGAGTTCCTGCAGGTCAACCTGCACAATTCCGTTTGTTTCCCACGCTTTGATCTTGCCTTTCGCATATCTCAGCGGTACGCCCCGATAGGCGCATGCGGCGAGATCCAGATCAATGGCGAGACTGAAATCGTTATTTTTTAGGTCAACGTCAAACCCGCAGCCCACTTTGATTGGCTCAATGATTTCCGAAAAACGGCTAAGCTCCCGCAGAACAACGCGGGTTCCGAGTTCTTGTAAAAACCCGGTCACATTCTCAGGAAAGGCTTCTCCGCTAACAGTGCCATCGAGTATTTCCGAGTCGAGGTCGATCTCGATATGTCCGGTGAGCTGCATTTTGCAGCTTGTATCAGGCCATTCCAGAACAATATTATCAAAGCTGATCACAGGGTCGCAGAGAGCCATCGAGGCAATTGCCCTTCGTGCCTTGAAGCCCACTATGTGGGAGTCTTTAATGATCAGATCAAACGGTGCCAGAGTTGGAATCGGTTTGCGGGGCTTTTCTTTATCCTTATCCTTGGGGCTCATGGCCGCCAGACGTCTTAGGATTTTTCGGGGGTGGTGGGGACTGTTCACGTTTTTGAGTGTCACGCTTTCCAGTCGCTGGGTGTGGGCCACGTTAGGAGATAGGGAGAACTTGAGGGCAATGTCCTCCACGCTGCCAAAACTTTCAGAGGCGATGCGGCGCGGATAGGCCTTGACATTGTGGAGGTGAAGACCGGTTTTGAGGTTGAAATTGACGCGTCCAATATCGACAATCACCTCGTCGGACGAGAGTTTTTTCGCGATTTTATCAACCGTGCTCCGGGGTAGCCCGTGTTCAAGGATATACAGCAATGCAATGGCAATGCAGGCAAGGATCAAAGCGATCCAAAAAAAGGCTTTAACCAAGTGTCCTAATATTTTTAAAAGTTTCCACATAGCATATTGATCATCTCAACAACGATCTGGCCGGTGGTCAGCAGGCTTTCGGCGGAGAGCTTGTCCATCGAGTCCTCCAGCGTATGCCAGTAGTCATTGCTACCCGGGCGGCTGCCAAATTCAAAATCAATCAGAACAATCGCCGGAAAATTAAGGTCAAGAAATGCCTGATGGTCATCGTAGATAGTGCTGCTGAGGATGCTGATCTTATCACGGTGACCTGCGGTGGCAGCGGCCTTCAGTGCCAGCAGCTTAAGCTCTTTGGATGAGTTACGCGGAACATTGATCTTTAAATCGCGATCGCCGATCATGTCTGTCAGAATCACGGCCTTGAGATTGCGTCCCTCTTTTTTCAACGCCCTGGCAAAGTGTTTGCTGCCGTGAAATCCGTCACGGTCACTATAAGCGAGCTGACACTCCTCGCCGTCCATGAATCCAAAGAGAAAGTTGTAATGGCGCTCCCCTGAGTTCTTGATAATGGAGGCCAGCTCCAGCAGTAAGCCGGTCGATGATCCGCTGTCATTGGCCCCCTGAAATGTGGGGCCAATTCCGCTTTTGGTGTCAAAGTGTGAGAGCAGGACAATCCACCCATCACTGCGCCCGCGGTGGGTTCCAATCACATTGGCAAAGGTTTTGCGGCCTCGGGGGGTCTCATCTTCAAAGCGCACCACCTCGGCTTCCACACCAATGCTCTGAAGTTGTTCCTGCAGCCAGCCCGCGGCTTGCGCGCCTGCGGGAGTTCCTGCATCACGTGGGGTGTGGTGTTTAACGAGCGCATCCACCCGCAGCAGTGCATTGGTCGCATGGTGGGCTGTGAAGGCCAGAGGCGTTGGTTGTGGGCTCAACGCATCCGCGACCTCAGGCGCAACCCGTCCGCAGCCGACCAGCAGCGGGAGCAGTGTCAGCGAGGCGAGCAGTGCTATGGTTTGAGGGGGTGTAAGTATCATGGTTCGGTTTTCTTTAGTTATTGTATTTTTCTCTTTGTCGCAAACTTTGTCGCAAACTTTGTCGTAAACTTTGTCGTAAACTTTGTCGATCTTTTAGTCGTAGTTTCGTGTCTATAACTCGAGGTCGGGGTCGCTATCGGAATCGGTATCTAAAAGCGTACGGAAATGATCTCCGACCTCCGGCTTATCCCTTGCAAGTTGTTCCGCAGTTTAGGCTACAAGCTGTTTTTTTGACTTGGTGACCTGGTGACTCGGTGGTATTGCATAATGACCCGGACTCCGATGCGTTTGACCTTCGAGTTATCCCATCATTTCGCGATAAAGTCTTCACTCCACCGAGACACCCAGCAGATCCAGAATGCGGTCCAGATCGGAGTTGTCATAGAAATCAATCTCCAGTATGCCTTTGGTGTGGTTTCCATTGGCATGGGTAATACCGGGTGACAATCGGATGGCGGTTCCGAAGTGGTTGTGCAGCAGATCAGTCAGGTTACGGAGATACTCCAGCGGCAGATCCGGTTTTCCCGGACGTTTGGCGGGGGCATCCGCCTCGGCCCGCCGCCGCTTGATCAGCTTCTCAAGATTGCGCACCGTCAGTCCTTCAGTGACACTCTTGCGGCTGAGGATGATCTGTTCGGTTGGCTCGTCCAGTCCGAGCAGCACCTTGGCGTGGCCTGCTGAAAGCAGCCTGCTGCCGATCAGTTGCTTGACCTCATCCGGCAGGTCAAGCAGGCGTACCGCGTTGGCCACGCTGGCGCGGGCTTTACCTACCCGGTCGGCAACATCCTGCTGCGTCAGATTGAACTGCTCTGCCAGTGTGCGGTAGCCTTCGGCCTCTTCGATGGCATTCAGATCCTCGCGCTGAATGTTCTCCACAATCGCCATTTCAGCCGCGCGCCGGTCCTCCGCATCCACCAGGATCACCGGGACTTTCTTTATCTGGGCTTCAATAGCGGCCCGCAGACGGCGCTCACCCGCGATCAATTCATAGCGGTTGTTCGCGTTCTTGCGGCAGATCAACGGCTGGATGACACCGTTCATCTTGATAGACTCCGCCAGCTCCAGCAAGGCATCTTGATCAAAGTTCTGGCGTGGCTGCCAAGGCGAACGCTCAATCTCCGCAACCGGAACATCAATCACGGCATTCAAAGGGGGGGGCTGTTCACCATCGAGCGCTAGCCGATTCGGATCGTCCTGCTGCTTGGCTGCGTCCATGCGCTTGTCCCCGATCAAAGCGCCCAGGCCTTTGCCTAGGTGCGAGCTGCGTTTCAAGCCCGTTGGTTGGGGCACTGGTGCGGCGACGGTTTTTTTAGTGGTGTTTTTTTTTGTTGTTTTTGCGGGAGGCGTTTTTTTTGTAGGGTTCATGGGTACATTCCCGGGCGGTTAAGTCCAGTGGTCTCTGGAAGGTTGAACATTAGATTCATGTTTTGAAGGGCGGAGCCTGCCTGCCCTTTCATTAAATTATCGATATGCGCAACGATCCGCAGGCGGTTGACACGCTGATCCACACTGACAACCAGATTGCAGAAATTGGTGCCCCTTACATTCATTGTGCCCATCGGTGTCTGGCTGTTGTAAACGCGCACAAAGGGGGAGCCGACAAAGAAATCGCGGTAGATCTCAAGTACTTCCTCTTCCGATACCGGCTCGGTTAAATCTCCATAAAGTGTTGATAAGATACCGCGGCAGACTGGAACCACCTGAGCGGTGAAGGTGATCTTAACCTCCTCGTTGGAGAGCAATGAGAGTTCGCGTTCCACTTCGCATACATGCTGATGTCCGGATAGCCGGTAGGCGTTCATCTGCTCATATCGCGCTGGATAGTGAAAGACCGGGCTGACCTTTTTGCCAGCCCCGGAGACACCGGTTTTGCAGTCACAGATAATGCTAAACCGGTGTCTCCGGG
>JBAYXX010000151.1:0-6519 GCA_041673345.1 Kiritimatiellia bacterium | reverse complement strand
GAAGAAATCCCGCGCTTCGTCAAAAGGGAGACTCAAGTATTGTGCGGCTGATTGCTGTGCCATAGAACCACGTTCAAAACCCGTTTAAATTTTCCTGTATCGTGTTTACAGGTGCCTGCACACGTCATTGCATACACCGCACACAAAAGCACCGTACAGGGCTTCCTGTGCGTTTTTACGCATTGCCATCAAAACGCCCTGACATCTCCGCCAGAGCCAGCGCTCTCTGCATTACTGCTGCCAGATCGGCAACGTCCATCTCTTTATATATAGAGAGGAGCGAATCCCGGAACGACTCCAGGTCTGCAGACGAGTCGAGCAGCTCTTTTACCTGCTCAACCATTGCGTCCATGCTGGCATCCTCCGCCAGCTGACCGCTCAGCAGATCAACCACATCTCCCGGCTGCGCCTCCGGTTGCAATCCGGCAACCCGCATCTTTGCTTCCTGCGGTACGGCAGAGGCTGCCATTCCCCCGGTCAGGGCTTCGCCTTCTTCCGGTTCCGGGATGTGGAACTGCTCCCGGTACCACTTCGCCCCCACAGCCACTTTCGAGGTCACCTTGTCCAGCCACTCGGCCTTTGCCGTGAGGTCTTCATCTTCATTATAGGCCAGCTCATATTTCGGCGCGGGTGTGTCCCAGCCAAAATTAAAGCCGACCAGCGGCCGGATCAGCTGGTTGCGGATAGTTGCTTCGAGGGCGTGGCCGTCAGCCTGCAGGAGATCGAGGCGCACATCGTTGTGGGTCTTCGAGGCAGCATAACTGCCGGTCTCGCCAACCTCCGCGCTCAGGGTCTGCCCGAGAATGGCTTTGGATATCTCGCCGTTGGCAAAGGTAGCGAGGATCTTCCACAGATCCGAAGCCGTGCTGCCATGAGAGGACTCAACAAATTCAATTTCTGTACTCTTTGAGATCAACCCGGCTGCATCAGTGCCAAGCATGGTCAGGGCAATGGAGAGGGCTTTTTTATCGTCATCGGTAGCGCTCTGGTCATATTTCCCCAGGCGCAACGGCATTCCGTAGACTTCGCAGAAGGTGATCCAGTCTTTGATGGCGTAATGCTTAAACAGCACCATCCACGCGGCAACGCGGTAGATTCCCGCCCGTGCCGGGTGTCCGGATTTGCCACCGTACTGATGGATCATTGTCCGCCAGGAGGGGATTTCCACGCCCATGGAGTCGGTATCTGTTATCAGCAGCGGGTATTTGCGCAGTATCCCGGCAGGATCCGTAAAGCGGAACCTCTTCTGCTCAATAAACTCCATCTTCTGCGGAATACTCTGCCCTTCGGAGCTGTCCCAGAAGAGTTCCAGCCCGGCATATCCCTTGCCCACGGCATCCTGCAGGGCAACAAGGCTGTCATTCCATCCTGCCAGATCATCAAGGTAATCTTCGATAAACTCGGCAACGCGCTGATCCCGTGTACTATCCGAGGCCGGGATAACACTGGCCTCCAGCTCAAGGATCACATTGCGGCGCTTGTCACGTTCGCAAAGCAGGTGGCCGTCCTTCTCCTCCAGCTGCTCATAGAGTTCCGCCTGGCGTCGAACATCTCCAGCGTCAGCCTCTTTGAATACCGTTGCCAGCCGCTCAGGGGTGAGGCCGTCGGTGACATACTCCCGCCAGCTGTCCATGATTGGCGCAGTGGCCAGTGGACGGCGCGACGGGGCTTTCGGAGTGTCAATAAGCCTGCCAAATTGATCGTAAAGGATTGACATTAAAAGGCCCCCCTGCGGACGTTGCGTTTCGTCACGCTCGTATATTCTGCCCGGCCGCCACCTTCCTGCATCGTCGCGTGCCATGCCATGGCCCCGGAGATGGCAGAGTCACCATGTCGCTGCCCGCCGTCACTGCCACTGCTCCTGTCATCAAGGATCTTCGCCACGCCTTTAACCATTTTCAGCGCCCGATGATCCTCAACGACATCGGCATCCTTTGGCAGAAGGATTGACCTGTCTTCAAATGCGGTTTTGTATTTCGGCATTATTTCCCTGTACCATTTCTCACTGATCATCACTTCGCTGATCCGCGCCCCGCCGAACTTCTGAGCGGCGACCTCAGCCAGATACTGGCCGTTGCCGCGAGAGTCAAAAGAGGCGTGGGTAAACATCGGTAAATTGTCGAACAGATAAAAGACAATCTGTTTTTGCTGCTCAAACGGCATGTTGCGAACCTCAAGCATAAAGGGCGCACGGAACGTGCAGTCCTGCTGCTCCTGCAGTGGCGTCAACACTGTAAGGTCACCGGTACGGCCAAAGTCCTCTCCGCAGTAGCTGCGGCGATTGGTTGGCAGAGCCTTCAGCAGTGGCTGCAGATAGTCCTCACACCAGGCGGCAACGACTCCTGTCCGTATATCCTCCGTCTGGAACTTGAAGTCATCTTTTTCCGCAAACCGCAGCACGGGGATATCTGCTGACATGCAGCTCTCCACCAGCACGCTGGAGAGAAAGACACCAGAGCCTTTGGAAGCCACACAAAAAAGCTCTTCATCTTCGTTGGGGTGGTACCGCTTAATCAGCTCTGACCGCCACTTCTCTTCCGCTTCCCCCGACCACTCCTGCCCGGTAACCGTGCAGATCCGCTTATACAGACCGTCAGTCAGGGCATCATCCAGGGTGACCCGGTGCAACGAGTAGTCATACCGTCCGGAAAGCACGTCTTTAATGAGCAGATTGAAGGGGTTTTCGTCGCCGTTATGCGTGCTGATGATATGGATACACCCGCCCCACATGGTCATGGCCATGGCCGCCTTGAGCAGCTCGCCAATGTCATCAATAAAAGCGGCCTCATCAACTACCAGGTGCTCACCTGGACGCCCTTTACTCCGCAGGTTGCGAGGGTTGCCAGAAAATGCCTGTATCTTGTGCCCGCTGGGGAAAGGGATATCAAAGACGTGGATATCTTTGCCGTCATCCCGGGAGAGGATCTTCTCGCCAATCGTCCCCGCTGCACGGTTGAATATCTTCGCCCAGGCCGCGCAGTCCTGAATAAACCCAGCGGTCATCTCTTTGTTATAGGAGATATAATAGGTGTTGGCCCCGCTCTGCGCGGCTGAATAGAGCACCGCGTCCGCCGCCTCACAGTACGAAATCCCTATCCGACGGGACTTCTCAATGATTTTTATCGGCGCCGGATCTTCAATCCAGCGCTTCTGATAGGGCAGCAGGACAGCACTCATACCTTCAGCTCCTCAAGGATCGCGGCACGCATCTGCTCAATGGTTCCGGAACTTGCACCCTGGACCCCTGCATCTTCAGGCAATACCGCCATTTGTCGCAATTTCTCCAGCAACTCCATGCCCTGCTGCAGCTCTTTGATTGCCTGCAGATTAAGGCCTCCCGGAGAAGTGGCAAGCAGGAACGACTTACGGGTGAGAGCCTGTTCCAGCGCCTCCACCATGTCCACCGGTTCGGTCATGGCAGCGATATCGGGGACCACGGCATCTCTTTCCGAAGCCCGCGCCCGCGCCTCATCCTCCAGCGCACGGCCAGAGTTGACCAGGGCGCTGAATGCGTATGCTTTTTGCGCGTCTTCGGTCTTAATCACCGACTCAATCAGCCGCGCCTTCGCCAGCACAACGCCCCTGCGGATGGAGCTTTGCGCAGATCGATACTCCCGACGCCGCGCCGTCCATCCCGGATCGCTCTCCGTACCCCACACCTTCAATTGAGAGACGGAGACGCCTGTGCGCTCCGCCACCTCATCGTAGGTCATGCCATCGATGATGAAGAACTCTTCCGCATTTTCGCGGATGTCCCAGCTGTAGCTCTCTGCCATTAGCGGAGCGCCCGTTCCATCGCGTCTACGTCTTTCAGCAGACCTGCATATTCAGCATGTTTGCCCGCCATCTCCACCGCCTGTGCGGCAACGACATCAGCCTTGATCTCAATGATCGGCTCGAAGGGCGGTAACATGCCGCGAATCGCGGAGATATCTCCTTGAATAGAGAGCTCCAGATTACGGAGTTCCAACCTTTTTTCAACCAGACGGCCTTTAATGACCAGCCGTTCCTGTCGTCCTGGTAACATGTTGTTTTTCCTCTGCTCATACCTGTTTTCAATCTTTACGATTAATGACGACCCCGATACGCTCAACCAATTTTGAGAGCGCACGGGTGTTCTCCTTGACGATCTCAATCAACACGTCGTTAAGGTCCTGGCTGTTTTTCACCAGCTTCGAGACGTCCTCAACCAGCTTGACGTTGTTGTCATATTTTGCGGCCATCTGCCGGAACAGCGACTCTGTTTTTAGATCACTGCTCACAATACGTTGATCGAGCGACGAGAACAGCCCGGCAATCAGCTTATAGCCAATAAAACCAATGGCGCAGGGGATCAGGAACAGCATAAAGAGAACTCCACCCACTCCCCACCCTCCAACTCTATCTATGGCCCCGATAAGAGCCGCGATCAGTGTTACCGTAGACGTCGGATCCATTACCTCTCCTGTTCGTATAGTTGCTGGCAGTCGAGGCATCGTGTACATCCGGGAACGGCACTTCGTCTTTTTTCCGGGATCTCTTCCCCGCAGTCAATGCAGACCACCTGACCTGGTCCACCTTCGGGCACGGTCAGAACGGCGTTGATGGCGTGCTCCAGATACAGCGCATCAAGCTGCTGCGCCTTGTCAAACTGATCCATCAGTGAGCTGCTCTTTATATGCGATTATCCGGCGGACATAATTGATGGTCTCGTCTGCGTGTCTTCCGGTAACGGCTGACAGGCACGTCGATACATCCCGCCACAGTGCCGGATTCAAGCCTCTTTTCAACGCCTGCCGCTGTGCATTGATGATATTGCCCGGCCCGGCGTTGTAGCTGGCACACATAAAGGGGATCTTCTCCTCTGCAGACTCTGCCTGCCATATCGTGTAGCAGTGGTACGCATAGCAGATGCCCAGCTTGATATTAAGATGCGGAATCTTCGGGGTGTTCGGGATACCAGACAACCGCGAGATCCATGCCGAGGTGTCTGGCATCAGCTGCATCACACCGAATGCACCCACCGGGGAGACCGCCTCCGGATTTAGCGCAGATTCTGCCATGCCCATGGCCTTAAACAAGCGCCAATCCACTCTTTTTTCGAAAAACTCCAGAGCATAAATTTTGAAATAGATATCGTAATAGTTGTTCACAGTGCTTCCTCATTCTGTGGATCACAAAAAAAACCTTTATTTTAAATGAGAGTAGCCCGTTTGTGTGCAGGGTGTTGCTGTGACGGGGATCAGGGGTAAAGGGGTATTATTTACGCCAACGGCGTAAATAATACTTGCTATACATACGCCGTTGGCGTATATTATCATTAAAGGCTGAGGGGATAAACCCCGAGGCAAAAACAGAGAGGGAACACAATGACGATCGAAACCAACAATGCAGGATTTGTAAATTTCAGCAATAAAAACTGGTCATTTAATGGCGACAAAGGGACCTGGGCAAAGGTTTCAGAAAAAGACGGGGTAGAGACCTTGACCATAAAGAGATCCGGCAAAGGCGCCCTGAGCAGTGATTTCGAGGCCGAGATGCAGGCCTTCGGAGAGAAATACGGGGTAGACTTTAATGCAGTTGGATGCGGATGCACCGTAAGTGTCGAAGTAAAAGAAGAAGAAGAAACTGAAAAACAAGACGATAAAATATTCGGCCGTCAAACTGAAGAAGGCGTCGAGGTCCTTTACGCAAAGGACGGGGAGCCAGTAACCAGCCTTGATGAAAATGTTTACCCCATCGGCAGTGAAGTAAGTGCGAGATATGAGCACGCTGAGGGAATCATACTCTCCATGGAAGACGCGGAAAAGCTGGGAATCGAGATAGAAGATGCCGATGTAAAAACACAGCAAAACATCAATGCTAAAATCCTTGAATTTGTTGACGGGTGCAGGGCCAATGGCGTAGACCCACAGGCAATATTGATAGGGTACACCAATATGGGGGAATCTGAGATCGATACTGAGGGAGATATCTGGGTAGGCAACAGCTGGTGGAGTGACGCGGATAAAGTGGAGTTTTTAGAGTGGTGCGAAGGACACTAAACCAGAGAGGCCCGCAGGAATGCGGGCCTCAACATGAGCATAAACAGAGGAGACAGGGTGATTAAAATCAAAGGTTCTATTTTTTGGGATAGCACAAAAGGGCAGGAGATTCCAGCCCCTGAAGCAATAAAAAGGATTCGTAAAGAAAGAAACTTAGCTCCAGAGGAACTGGGGCTGGAGCTGGGTGTAAAAAAGGGGACAATAAACAACTGGGAGCAGGGCCGGAGAAAGGTCCCTGTTATGGCGATAAAACTGTTGGCACATCTTTGGGGCGGATTATACAGGGTTAAACACGGTTAAACAGCCACCAGCCGTCATTTCGACGGCTGGTGGCTGGTATCATTTTTGAAACATAAACCATAAGCAGGACGACGGATCTTCAGGATGCGCAGCACAGTAGCGTTTTGCGAGATCAAAAGCGCTCTTGCTCTCCAGGCGCTGCATGAGATCGATAAAAACATTAAGCTGCTCCGGGTGCCGATGTCCTCTGCCATCT
>JBAYXX010000150.1:0-6572 GCA_041673345.1 Kiritimatiellia bacterium | reverse complement strand
GAGGCCGAGGACAGCATCCCGGCCGCCACGACCGGATACGGGTACTGAGATGGTGTGGCGTAGGGGAGAAATTTCCCGATATAGAACGACTCATAGACCGGAGTGCCCACTTTCGCCGCCAATGCGATCCTTTGGCCGTTGGCGATCAACCAATAAGTGATCGACTGGTTGTGCAGCGGCACGCCCAGCATGCCGGAAGCGCCCGGCTGGGTTTCGAAGGTGTTGGATGAGACGTAGCCGGTGAACGCCGCCACCTTGCAGTTGTAGTAGTCGGCATCCGCATTGTGATAGAGTTTTATGCCGATATATATCTCCTCGGTGCCGGATAACCCCGGACCTCTGAGAATTAACTCGTGATCTCCGGTGGTAACGTAACGCTCGACCGCCCAGGTTTGGCCCGCGCCCATGAACGCGGTGTCGGTGACTTGGGTTTTGATCCGCTCCAGGAGGTTTTGGTGGGCCAGGCTGAAGGAGCCGCTGGCGTCGGTGACGGTGCCGGTTTCATACGCCATTTACTTCACCATCTGCTTGATCTTGCCGGCGTTGTGTACTTGGATTATCTGCGTCACTACTTGTAGGTGCAACGCTGCCGGCTGGTTTAACCTGGTCAATGCGCTGGATATGGTTAATGATGACCCGCTCACCGGCAGAGCTGGCGAGATAGTCGTGGACAAGATTGGGGTCGATCGTATTCACAATCCGTATGGAAGAACTTCCTTGTGTACTTGGATTATATGCGTCACTACTTATAGGTGCAACGCTGCCGGCTGGTTTAACCTGGTCAATTTTTGGCGTGCTCGCAGGGGCCACGTACCCGCCGTTCGCAAACCGCAAGGTTCCCATGCGATTGATTTTGTCCAGAGTGTCTTTGCCAATCGCTCGGGTAGCCTTGGCGTTCAGCACATACTCCCCGTTGGATACTCGTGCCAGAATGCTGTCTGACGTCGACGTGCCGGGCCCTGAAACATACCCTCCATTGGCAAACCCGAATGACATCAGCATGTTGCTGAAGAAGTTGCCGAGACCTGATCCGCCTTTGGCAAAGTCTCCGAGTCCAGGAAGAAGCCCCAGACCTTTGGCTGCCATGTCGGACACCCCTCCCAGAATGCCGGAGGACCCCCCAAGAATGTCGGAGGGTCCTTTGAGTTGGCCGACTGGGTCAGCGGATTTCACCCACAGAGGGTTGGCCGGTGTTGCGCCACGGCCGCCGAAAGCCTCCTTCACTTTCTCCAACAGCAGCGCTTGGATAATGGATGTCGAGATGGCCTGAGCAGCTTGCTGGATAATGGCCTTCATCTGACCAAACAAGCTGTTCTCTTCCTCAACGCGGCGCTGCTCTTCCTTTGCCGCTTTGACGTCCTCCAAAGCAAGCCGCTCGAGGCCACGCTGCCCGGAAGTCGCGGCATCTATGATCTGAGTACGGACGTAGGGGTCGTTCTCCTTGGCAATCGCCGACTTGTCGATAGCTTCGAGAAGTCCGATCCGGCTCTGCTGTAGTTCGTAATACCTGGCTTCGGCGTCCGCTACCCGCTGTAAAGCGGACTCCATTTCACCCAAAGCATCGGCGGCCTCGAACCCATTGACGACAAACTCCGCCACCAGGCCGGCGAGATCGTTGATGGCTCCGACAAGTGTGCCTTGGATGTTGCCGCCGAGGTTTGCAAGAGAGCTGTCCAGCTCTTGAATTCCGTTGGCCAGATTGTCCAGGCTGACAGATCGCAGCTCGTTCTCCAACGTCGGCGCGAGCTTGTTCAGCTGTTCATGGACCTCCCCCAAACCGATGGCCGCCTCGTTGGCCTTGGTGGCGATATCCCGGAGCCCTTGCACCTGCTTTTGGTATTCGGGGGATTTCTCACCAAAAGCGACACGAGCCTCTTCCACCAACCGGGCCTGGGCGGACAACTGCTTTTGAGCCGTCTGCAGAAGTTCTCGTTGCTGTTCGAGAACGACCCGTAGCTGGGCGATTCGATCGGATATAGGAGCGCGTTCCCCACGCACACTCCGGCGCCCCTCCAACTCCGGATTGAGATCCGCGGGCAGGGATTGGGTGTATTTGACCGTTTTCTCGCTCTGCGCGATCGCTGCTTGTTCGGCTTCCAGCCTGGATTCCAGACCTTTCCGCTTGATCTGACGCGGGCCGATCTGGTTGTCGATGTCGCTGCGAATGGCAGCGATGTCGGCGTCCTTGACCGAGGTCGACAGGACCGTTTCTCGAACTTTGCGCAACTGGGCGTACAAGTCCTCCTGTTTGGCAAGAAGATCGGTCAACGCATCGGTGTCACCGGTGTCCTCGGCTACCTTGATGCTGGCTTCGACATCTTTAATCTGCTGCTCGAGGACCTTTTCCTGCTGCTGCGCCTGTTTCCGAGTCGCAGAGCGGGCGAAGTCGTCGATCTGCTTCTGCGTGTTGAATTGCAGCTCTTGAATCTTACTCTTCAGCTGCTGGCCGTAGGCGGCTTTATGCGCAGCGCTCGGGGCTTGCCGAATCTTGTCGGCGAAGGCCTCCTCAGCATTCTTGATTTCCAGAGCAAGCCGTTGAACGAGAGGATTCTCCGGCCCCGGCTTTCCAAGGACGGAGAAATTGGTGTCCCGAAGCTTCTCGATCTCAAGATTCAGCCTTTGGATTTCGGCTTCACGGGCTAAGGCTTCGGCGCTGGGGCCGTACGGTACCTGACCTGCGCCTCGGCCTTTCTTCTCCTTCTCCAGAACCTGGGCCTGTTGTTGAGCATACGTGTCCTGCAACCGCCGGACAGTCTCCGCCATACGGGGATCGATGAGTTTGTCCAGATCCTCGTAAGACTTCGCCAGCGCCGCAGGACCGGAACCGGGTCCCCGGCTTTGAAGACCGATCTGAAGCTTCTCGGCTTGTCTACCGGCTTGTTTCAACAGATCCTTGCCGCCCGGCGCTGACTCCACAAACTGCCTGAACTTGGGGTCGGAAGCAACCTGATCAGTGAATCCCTGAAGTTCTTTGGAAAAAGAAGACGCCTTCGAGCGCTTGGTCTCGATGTAGGCCGAGACCGCTTGGGCTTGGACTTGCTTGAGGTTGGCTATCTGCTCCTGGGTTAGACTGCCAATGGTTTCGATGACTCGGATCGTGCGGGAAACGAGATCGATGGCCGAAGAGCCCATGGTCTGGATGGCTTGGCTCATCTCACCCTGCAAAGCGAGCAAGGCCGACAGATCGCCGCTCTTGACCACGATGTCCGCGAAGGACTTCAGCCGGTCGGCCAGCTCCTCCATGGTCAGGTGGGTGGCCTTGATCCCGCCCTGCATCTGTTCCAGGAAAGTCTGGTAGGCCTTTAGAAGTCTATCCTTCTGAACTGGCAAGCTGTTCAGCAGACGGTTGTAAACGTCCGGAGTTTCCGTAAAGACATGTTGAAGGGCTTTACGCTGATGATCGTTCAGGGACTCCAAGCCTTGCTGGGAGGCCTGTATGACCAGACTCCTTATGGTGTCTCCAAACGACTGCCCAATAGCGTCGACTGCCCCGCTCAGAGTCAGAGCGGTGTCTGTGGCTTGCTTGAGAACAGCCTCGTCGACTTGGTCTTTGGTGCCGCCAAACTGTTTTATCAGCTCCTGCTTGAGTTTCTCCCGAACCGGGCCGGCTGCGGCGCCTTCTCGGGCGATCTTGAGGGCTGCCTCAAACGCTGCAAACTCGTCGGTAATGACCGCGCCGGTCGCTTCACTCAACAGATTGGCGACATCCCGGACGGCCGACTGGGCTTTCTCGAACTGTTCGGCTTGTCCGCCGGCTACGGCCGGACGACCAGGCTCCGACAGACGGAATGTGTCCAGAGCAGCTTGTCTTTGCGACCGTTTCTGGTCCTGTTCAGCGAACCGACGCTGCAAGGTCCGAAGCTGCTCGGCTGGCGTTCTGTCGCTTGTCAGCTTGTCGACGCCCCAAATAATGGCTTCGAATAACGCCGTTATCCCCAGAACCCAGAGATTGAGTCTCAGGAAGGTCGTGGAACGCAGCAAGCCTAAGAGACTTCCTTTGAGCGTTGTGAAAGGTTTCTTTATCGCGTCTAAGACGGAGGTAGCAGCCCCAGCGGACCCAGCGGCATCAGAGACAACAGTCGACACCCCTCGCTTAAACAACCCAGGCAGTTTTTGCAGAAGGGCGACGATACCGACCCCAGCGGCAGCGCTCCCCACTTCTCCGAGAGAGTCCTTTGTGGCTTGTCCTGAGTCTGAAAACTCCAAGTACGCACCCGCGCTGCCGCCTGCCAGAGTCCCAACTCCGGCGCCAAGCGTGCGACCTAAAACACCTCTGCCTCCAGCAAGACCAAGGACTCCGCCCGTAAGCGCCGACGATGCCACCGTCGCCACCTTCGCGCGCATCTCGGCCGAATCGACCTTGGAAATGGCTTCTTCGAACCGCTCGATAACCTCAGTCAGCGATTTGATGTGTTTGGTAAGCCCCGGCAGCATATCTGCTGTAAGGGTGTCAAACAAAGCCTCCAAGGCATTGCCCAGGTTCTCGGCGCTTGCTTTGAAGCTGTCCATCGCAATCTGGGCCGCTTCAAAACTGGTCGGACCGGACGTAATCTGGGCCGTCAGCTGAGGCAGTTTCTCCAGGTTTTGCAACAAGGGGATGAGGGCGCGGAAAGCGCGTATATCGAAAACACGATTCAGCTGAGCTTGAGTGTCCGCGGCATCCACCCCAAGCCGTTTCAGTTCCGACAACGCTGCGAGCACAGGGTTCGTTGCGAACCGAAAACCGGCGAACCGGTTAAAGATCAGCTCGTCGGAAAGGTCCTCGCCGATTTTCTTGTACTGCTTCTTAAGGAACTCGATCGTCTTTTTGTCCGGCGAAAAGAGTTCAGTGAACAATTGTCCGGAGCCTGTCGCGATCGTCGACGGGCGCACACCGGCATTTCGAAGCGTAGCAGCCACGCCCAAGAACTGATCAAGAGACAAGCCTGCTTGTTTCGCAGCGGACGACCCCAAGCTCAGAATAGTTTGGAGGTCGTCTACGGCCAGCTTTGAAGCATTGGCAGCCTGCTTGACCTGGTCGGCAATAGTGGTCGCGTCCAGATCGGCCCAAACAAACTTGACTGTGGTAATAACGTCAGCTGCAGTCTCTAAGGCAGTCCCTGCGGACGTCGCCAAATTAGCGACAGCTTGAACGGTAGCCGGGATGTCCTTTAAGTCTACACCGGCTTGAGCGACTAGTTTAACGGCGGACGAAATGTCCCCAAGACCGAACCTGGTGGACTTCGCCGTTTCCTTGATGACGCCGGCAAGCCCATCCAACTGTGCGTTGGTGGTACCGGTGATCGCCTGAATCTGCTTAAGGGAGTCTTCTAGGTCGATAGTGGCCGAACCCAGTGCTCGGATGCCGTCAATCACCTTATACAGCGCGGCATACCCTACCGCATACCGCAAGAAGGCCCGGAGAGTGAGACCGGCCTGGTGCATTATGCCTGTGTTGGCTCGCATCTCCGTGTTGAGCTGGTTGATAGCCAGCGTCAACTCGGCATAACGTCGTCTGAGCTGCTCCACCTCGCCAGGAGATATACCCCCTCTCCTAGACGACCCTCGATCGATTCGCTGGGCGATACGCTCCTGTTCGGAGCGCAGATACGCTTGGACATCTCGATAAGATTCTCTCGGGACGTGAATGACGCTCCCGAGACCGCCAGCCGCTTCGATGGCAGCAAGACCTCGCCGCCGTTGCGCCACCAAAGCTCGAAGCTCGCCAATCCGGTTAGCGGGGAGCGGCGCTCTCTCAGCCTCTCGACGCTTGATATCCAGGTCCCTTATCTGCTTCTTTAATCGAAGCTCTTGCGCCAGCAAACGAAGATACAGGCGCTCGGCCTTGGACGCTTCGTCTGTACCCGCTGCCGACTCTCGATAAGCGCGAGCCGTTGTAACGGAACGACCAAGCGCGGATAAAGCGGCTTGTACCTGAGCGCCGCTAAGATCTTCAAGAGACCCGGAGCGCAAGATCGATCTGGAATAGAGGGCAGAATCCAAAGCGGACCTACGTAAGCTGCTCCTTCTCGCGAGAGCATCCTCATCCCTACGTCTCTGAGCATCCAGGTCTTTCAGCCGCCTCTTGAGACGGAGTTCTTTCTCCAGCAAGGAGATGTATAACCGCTCCGCTTTGGCTGCCGCATCGCTGCCTGCGGCCGCTTCCCGATAAGATCGGGCAGCCGTAACCGAACGGCTAAGGGCGGATAAAGCAGCCTGTCGTTGAGTCTCGTCTAAGCTCTCAAGAGACCCGGAGCGCAGGATCGATCTGGAATAGAGTGCCGACTCTACCGCCAACTGCCGCCGCTTGGCCAAAGACCGACCCAAGGTCGTGCCTTCGACCTCTCTCTGACGTTCGACAAATCGACGCCTGAGGGCTTCAAGTTCCTTTACGTTGGTGAACGCTGCACGAGCCGACTCCTCGCTCGTCGCCCGCTCCGCGTTACGCAACTGTTCCCGAATACGAGAATTGAGGGCCCTCCGGATCAACCCAAAGTCAAAGTCGGATCCAGCTTGTTGGACATTCTTGCCGATACGCTCCAACTCAGCATTGGCTGCTCCGGTGAGGAAGGACATCGCCCGCTGCTGTTGCA
>JBAYXX010000149.1:0-6666 GCA_041673345.1 Kiritimatiellia bacterium | reverse complement strand
GGGCGGCAGCTCCTTGATCCTGACCGGTGGACGTGTCTGCTGATTATAGGCTCCGATAACAATCCTACGGTCTGGAAACTCTTCCCTGAGGGCATCCGCCGTCTTCACGGCGATTTCCGCCCAGTAGTCCGATGTCCCGCCGCCCCACCCTTCCTCAGGGGTAAGCCTCAGTTTGCATTCCGGGCAGGCGCAAGGTGGCGGCGCGCCATCATTTTCGAGAATGGTGAAGTCCGGATATAGTTCAGCGTCATTTTTTTGAAAAAACTCCCTAGCTTGTTTGACAATCTGTTCCTGCGCCTCTGGATTGCTGACGCACAGATTAGGCGCTCTGCTGCCATCCGCACGCAGAGCAAACCACTCCGGGTGAGCCGCGCCGTATTTCGGATACCAGCCCTCGAAACTATGGCAGGTGCTGGCAGGGAATACGGTGCCGCCGAAACCTATTCTGCGCATCCAGCGCACATTAGCTCCGGGGGGCGCAAGCCCATAGCGAAAAACAAAATAGGGCGCATCCGTAACTTTAAGGCCGTTCACGATCACAGCCTTCTCTGTCGGCAAGAGATCCCCGACCAGTCCGGGGAAATACCACCGTACCCCCAGCACCTCCAGAAACCGGTAAACCCCATAGAGAGAACCGGCGCTCCCCGACACCATACTCCCAAGACTCGCGCCCTCGCTGTCGTTGCCCACAATGGCTAAAACATTCTCTTTCGACGCGATCATAAATCCGTCAGGCTTCAGCGAAGCCGCAGTGAATCCGTATGCCTGGGCGATTTTACTTTCCCCCACCAGAATCAAGTTCCGTCCCTTGATTTCCGGGGCTTCATGTGTTGTTCTCTCGTCTGACCGCACCACAGACATCTCAACGCCAAACATTTTTTTCAGGTAGCGGCTCAATTCCCTGACTGCTGACTCCGTGATTTTCGGAGCCTTCGCGTCAAGAACAATCACTCCATTCGCCGAGTTTTCTTTTACCAACGGTATGCGGTTCACCGTCAGGCTCTCACATAACGGTTTCGTGCCAGGCAATCTTTCTAAGATCGCATCGTCCACCTTGCCGGAGCCGACAGCTCCCGCGGCCTCGAACGAGGCTTTGATCGTCTCATGTTCCAGCGCGCGGTTGTAGAGCTTGAGTTCATCCACATAACACACCGCCTCCGTCATGCCGCCGAGTCGCAGCTTGTTGTTGCTGCTATCCAACCCGCCGACACTCTTAGCCTCATTCTTTTTCACGCCGTTGACATAGATAGCCGTCTGCTGACCGTCGTGCGTCACCGCCACATGCGTCCAGCGGTTCAAAGGAATCTCGCAACGCACTGAAGTATCCTTCCTCTGTTTGCCGATATTCGCGCAATAATACACGCTGGCACCCCTGTAGTGCGGATCAATCCCCCATCCTTTCGCCCAACCCTTGTCGATCAGAGTATTGGCCAAGCCCCATGATTTCGGAGAGAGCCAGAACATCACCGTCATGTTCGATGGATTGAGCATGGCATTATCGTCACACCAGACGGAGCCGAAATCACCGTCAAACAACATCGCCTTTCCACTCACACCGGTAATCCAGCCCACTTCACCTTCAATCCGCCCGTCATTTCCATTACCGGAGAGATCCTTGACCCTCTGTCCCTGAACATCGTCAAAGCCCCATTTCAGGATCAACCCTTTTTCAGCTTGCGCCCCTGCGAAGCACATCATGCCCGCACTGATGATAAGCGCGCTCATTGTCAACTTACTGCCACTTACTGTCATTGTTTCACCCCTCCAGCAGATTGAATAAACCTGTTTTATTTCACTCTTTTAGTCTTTGAAGTAGCCGTGGAAATCAACACTCGGCCCGATGATCGCGCCGAGAGCCGAAGTACACCGGAAACGGAATTGCGACGCCCGAGGTGCCTGCGCCTGAACCTTAATGTAATAAGACTGCCCAGTTGGCGTGTCTTCGCCCTGTTCATAAACGATCCGCCACCCCGCATCGGTCAGGGCTTCGGCGGTAAACACGTAAGGAGTGCCCGCCGCAAAACGCTCGATGGCGAATGAGGACAGTAGGCTGCTCGACACCGGCTGCGGCAGGGTTAGCGTAACCTGCCGGTCCACACCGCCTTGTAACCGCACCCCCTTAATACCGCGCGACTGTCGGCTGCTGTGTACCTCCGCATGGCCGGTCTCGGCCGTCCATACGCCCAGCCGGGTTTCGAGCCGCTCGAACGGACCCATCGCCGCCTTATCGAAAAGCAGAGGCTCAGGCTTGACCTTTTCAAGCTGGAGCGGGGAGTAGAGCCATGCGACCGGAACGCGCGTGACACGCGTGTGACAGAGGCCGGACATCGCGCAGTACCCGAGCAGCACGGCGTTGTCCACAGGTTGGACCGCAATATAACAGTAATGGCCCCACATATTGCCTTCCAGAACTTTGACGCACTGCCACGTCTTGCCGTCATCTTTCGAAATCGCAGTGCTCAGTGGTACGCGCCGTCTGGTAAGGCTCGCGGGAACGCCGTCGTGGTCGTTCCAGACCAGCAGCAGGTCGCCGGTTGTTGGCAAACGCTTGATTGAAGCCGGCGAGACCGGCGACCTGATCTCCGAAGGCACGGGCACGCTCCACGTGTCGCCACCATCCGATGAGTAAGAGAGGTACTGGTATCCTCCGCTGGCGCGTGTGAACATCATCACGCGCCCGTCTTGCAACTCAACCACACCGGGCTCCTGCGTGGTGACGCGCTTGCCTGCCGCGTCGAACGTCTTTTGCGCGGTCTTGCTGCGCCGCCAGCTCTTGCCATTGTCATCCGACAGATAGCACATCAACGTCCCCTGCCAGTCAGCCTCTTGGGCACCCTGCGGCCAGTGCAGGCAGACGGGCAGCACCATCCTGCCGTCCTTAAGCTGGATTGCGCGGTCGTTGTTCAACACGTAGTAGCCCACCTCATCCGTGATGCACATGACTGGCTCACCCCACGTCGCGCCCTCGTCCGTCGAGAGCCGCATCGCCGGACGACAATCCTGCTTGCTGTTTTTGAGCAGGTAGAAGAGCGCGATTTCCCCGCTCTGAAGGCGGAGCAGGCTCACGGACATGACATTCAAGCCGCCCTCGTTTTTCACGATGAGCTGATCTTCCTTGGTCCACGTCCTGCCGCCATCGGATGAGGTTCTACCCGCCAGATGGGCGGCGGAATGATCGCCGCCGCCACCCGTAAAGTGAGTGTAAACGAACAGGACGCGCCCCTCCTTGAGCGTGACGAACGCGCCCTCACTGTTGCGCCGGTTCGCAGGGGTCGGAAGCAGATCAAGTGTGCGCACCGGAACCTCCTGCCCCAAGGCTGACCAGCAACAGCAGGCAACCAGAACCACAGACAAACTGATAACGCCCGCCGTCATCGGCAGGTTGACGCTCTTCTTCATTGTATTTTTCATTTTTCTCCTTTATTCATTGAATTAAAAGTATCGTTCCGATGGGAGGCGGACCGTTAAGCACACTCAAGACACCCGTCCCTGTGATGAACGGTTTCCCGCTGTCATAAATTCCCGGCGATTTCGCCACGCCGTTCACAACCAGCACATTAACCGTCGCCGCGCCGCTGAAGTTCAGATTCAGGAGCCCGCCCTCCGCCACGGTCAACGTCGCGTTCGTGCTGAGCGAATCCGCGCTGCCGAGTGTCAGCATCGCGCCCGAGGCTGTGACCGACAGGTTCGTCGCGTTCACAAAACCGTTATTTGCCGCTAGCGTGCCATCCGCCACCATCACACCACCGGTGAATGTGTTGGAACCGGAGAGCGTCAGCGTGCCGGTGCCCTCTTTAGCTAGACCGCCCGGCCCGAACAGAGTGCCACTGAGCGTCACCGTCTTGTCGTCCGTGTCGAGAACCGTCGCTCCTCCTGCGCCTGTCAGCGTTAAATTCAGCGAGGAGCCCCAGTTCCCCGCCGCGTGAATCGCGACACCGCCCAGATTAACTGCGCCCTGGAATCCGTTTGTCAGCGAAACAATACCCCCTGAGTTAAGATAGATGTCTCCGCCTTGCAAGGTCAACACGTCTTCAGGAGTCCCCAGTTGAAACTTGGTGGTCGTAACCTCGCCGCCGGTCATCATAAACGCTGCATTGCCGCGTCGGGCGGCTTCCCATGAACTCGTATACAAACATCCCAGTGAGATACCGTATCCGCTGTCTCCAGGCAGGGTCAGTTTTCCGGAGCGCATGAAATATGTGAAGGGCGGCATGTACGTCTCCGCATATCGCGTGAGCAATAAATATCCCTTGCTCGTAAACACAAGCTCGGCCCCGTCGTGGATGATCTGCTTGACCGGATAATAATTCCTGGGGTTACTGAATATCCGCGACACGCTCATACGGCAGTTTGTGGAGAAGGTGACTGTAGCGTCGAAAAGATTTGAAATGGCTCCTTTGACCGGCTGGGTGGCAGCAATCATCCCCAACATAGGCATAAATTCACCCTCGCTCCAGATCTCCGTTGTGCCATCGAAAACCAGATTACCCATAAGGCTGACGCACGGCACACCTGCCGGGAAATCCTTTTTGACGACCACGGTGCCGTCTCCAAAAACTCCTAGTGAGGAACCGCTGCCGCTCGCGCGGGCGATGGCCACATCCAAGGTCAAGGTCCGTCCAGGTCCCACGACCAGGCAGCCATCACCCGAAGCCGGTACGTGGAGGCTCAGTGTCCCGCTGCCAGTCACTGTAACCGCTCTTTGCGTTCCCTGCGGATTATAGACCAGGCAGGTCAGCATCGCATCCTGAGAACCAAGATCAACGGGTCCCTGGGCGTTGGAGATATCCGCCACCGCGTTCTGGCCGTCAGGCACCACGCCGCCATTCCAGTTGGCCGTGTCGAACCACGACACGCCATCGCCCGCCCCGGTCCAGCGGGTCGCCAGCACCACGGAACCCAACCCACCGGCTTTGATAAAACCCGAACCGGCTTTGTAGCGCCCCGGTGGCAGAGAAACACCGTTGGTCATGATCGAATGGGCGACCAACACATTATAATTGGGACCGAAGTCGCCGGGAAATTCAACGGTTCCACCGGGCTCCATCACCAGGTCGAGCGGCACTGTGAAAACCGCCGTGTGGCCACCCACAAAGAATCGCCCGCCATTACAGACCCTGACATGCCAAGGTTCTGTCGACCCGCCGTAACTTTCGTAAAGGGTGTTGACGCTGAATTGAACGTAACTGTTGCTGATTGTCAGCCCACCTGAAACAAAATTCTCCGTACCCCTCTCAATGAACAGGCCGCTGGCTCCAATTTTGATCAAATGCCCTTCACCAGTCACGGATAAACCGCCACTGAAGTACAGACCACTTTCGGTGTTGACCGTATTTGTTCCATCAATAAGAATCGGAACGTTGCACTGGGACGTAGCCGTTTTAGCTTGCAGGGTACCGCCGGAGAGCCGGACTAGCGGTGTCGGCCCTGCTGCCAAGATCGTGCTCTTCCACTGCATCGTACCGCCGTCTGTCAGGTGGAGGGTTGCCTGCAGGCCTAAGCTTGCATTACCCACTATCACCTTGTTACTGAAAACCGCGTTCCCGCTGGCAATGCGGAGTGTGCCGGCGTTAATGAAAAAAGTCCATAGAGTTGTCAGGTTCCCAGGCACATCGAGGATCCCGCTTCCATCCTTGATACAGCTGCCAGATGGTTTGATATCCGGCCTGAACTCGAGAATGCTTGTTCCACCTACCGTGAAGAAGGTGGTATCGAACCCGGCCCCGGCAGCTCCCGTAACCGTCAGACTCCTTGAGGGAACAGGCGAAAAATCGATTTGTCTTATCTTCACGATGGCATTGGTGTCTAGGTGGAGCTCCTCCGCCGCCGCCACGAAGGCGTTATCCGTGAGCCCCGCAGTCGTACCGGGATAGCCGGAACTCTTATCCCAGTTTGCGACTGTGGTCCAGTTACTGTCACCGCCGCCACCGTCCCACGTGTAATCCACCGCGTTCGCTGTAAACGCGCATATTGTTCCGCATATCACTGCCTTTAGAACCTGTTTCATAGCCAACTCCTTTTTTTATAATACCTTCATTGCCAGACTGTCATTGCTTTCTCCAATTCCTCCGCTGAAATTTTGCTGCCGGCTTTCTCCGCGCGCTTCAGTGTTGTCCCGAACTGCCTCGCCACATCCTGCACCCGCTCCTTGTAGGGCGATTCCGCAGATTGCTTCCCGGCCACAACCAGTTTTTCCGTCAATTCTTTCAAAATCTCCGGTGTGAACAACACCTCCCAGGGATTCTGCCCGAAATAGCTGCTGGAGAGTATCTCACTCAGACTCATTTTAACTTTCGCGCCGCTCAGATTCCTGCCCCACTTGCCGCTCGACCACACCGCTTCCAAGCACTCATAAAACGCCTTCATCGGCACCTCCGCCGGGCCGAAATATAAACTATAAAACTCGTCCATCAGCGGTTTCACCGGCAGGTCGGGGTTCCACAGCAGTTTTGCTGTCACATACAGGTCGAGTGCCAACCAGTAGAGTCGGTCCGGCGTGTCCTTTCCAGGACGGCCGTTTGTGAAAATAGCCTCCCCTAGAAAAGGTATTCCGCTCTTTTCGGAGATCCGCTTCAGAGTTTTGATGTCATCTGAAATTATTTCCGTAGCCAGTCCCGGAAGGCCGAACCACTTGCCACCGCCCCAGCAGTCATAGCCGTAATACTC
>JBAYXX010000148.1:0-6959 GCA_041673345.1 Kiritimatiellia bacterium | reverse complement strand
ATGAGGTAGGGGCGAATAACATTCGCCATGAGGTAGGGGCGAATAACATTCGCCATGAGGTAGGGGCGAATAACATTCGCCATGAGGTAGGGGCGAATAACATTCGCCATGAGGTAGGGGCGAATAACATTCGCCATGAGGTAGGGGCGAATAACATTCGCCATGAGGTAGGGGCGAATAACATTCGCCATGAGGTAGGGGCGAATAATATTCGCCCTCATCTGTCTAGCGGGTGACATGAAAGTCTCAAAAGCTTGTTTTGAATGATAAATTAAAGAGGATCGAATGGCATTAAGAGTTAATGGAATAGAGGTCTCCGCTGACGCAGTGGAGCGGGAGATAGCGCGTTTGGAGCCGGATTATAAGCACTATATCACCGAGAATGGTGGAGAGCCGGATGCGGTTCAGTTGAGGGAGTGGGCCACAGAGAATCTGGTGGAAAAGGAGGTGCTGCGGCAGGAGGCAATGCGTTCGCAGACCGATCCCGATGAAAAAAAAGTGGCCGCTTGGCTGGAGGAAAACCAAGCTGTTCTCGGAGATGAGCTGTCTGATGAGGAACGACGGGCGCGCTGTGTTGAGGATATCAAAATCCGAACGCTGGTGAAATCGATACGCAAGTCGGTGCAACGGCCCTCGGAGGCTGAGTTGCAGTGTGCGTATGACAGCAACCCTGAACGTTTCACCGTGCCGGAATCATTGAAGGTCTCGCATATCTGCCGGGTGCCACACCCCGGGGCTGATAAAGCACGGAACTTCATTGATTTACTTGATTTGAAAAAGCGGATGGAGAGTCTTGAGATCGAATGGATGGATGCTCTCCAGCTTTCAGACACCTTTCAGCGCGATTATGGGATGTTCGACACTGTGATGCGTGGAATGTTGCCTGCGGAGATTGAGGAAAAACTTTTCTCGCTGGAGCTGGAGCAGATTACCGATGTGATAGAGCTGGAATCCGGTACATTACATCTCTTTAAAATCCTGGTTAAAAAGGAGCCCGAACTGATTCCCTTTGCTGCGGTGTGCGAGGAGCTCTCATCGTTGATGTTTGCTGAGGCGGCAGAAAGTAAGCTGAACGAGATGCTTGACGCTCTCAAAGCTCAAGCTGTGATAATCTATGACTAAAGCAGATGAATAGTTTGTCCAGTGACTAAGTGCCCATGGCCACTCTGGAGCCACTCCTGAAGTACAGCGGCCAGAGCGGCTGGCTCAAAGTTAACCTCATTCAGCCGCGACAGGGGCTGCCACATGAAACCGATCCAATCTTCAATCGCCTGCGGCTTATGGGTTGGATCAAGTTCCGGCACCTCCAGCGAATAGAGTAGATTAACCTCGGCATGGGGTTCCCCATCCTGCACAAAGAAATGTTCGCAGCAGCCAATGAAGCCTCCCGCCCGCGCTCCTAACCCCAGCTCCTCCACAATCTCACGTTCGAGTGCTCTTTGCCCGCTCTCGCCAAAGTCAATATGCCCCCCAGGAAGGTAGGCAATCTTGGATTTACGCCCGTAGCAGAGCAATATCTGTTCTGCTTGAATGCAAACCCCGCGTGCAATAATCTCAATCTGTTTTTTTTGATTCATAAACCAATATCTTCTCCCACACCGCTCTCATTCAAACCACGCTGTCCGGTCAGCAGTGTGCGATCGAAGAATTCAAGGGCTTCGGCCACCAAGAAAATCGAGCCGGTCACCACAACAGCTCCACCCTCCTTTTGCGCACGTTGTATGGCACTGTGGATTGCCTCAACCACTGACGGTGTTCCAGCGACTTCCCGAATGCCGGCGGAGTGCATCAGTGTGCCCACCTCCGGTGCTGCCAAAGCGCGCGGATTGTCAATGGCCACGGCCCAAGCGACTTTAACCACCCCCTGCAGCCGCTTTAGAAACCCGATCGCGTCTTTATCATCGCAGAAACCGGCCACCAGCATCACATGGTCTTTGATGCCGCATTGTTTCAGGGATTGGCGCAACGCCTCCGCGCCATCCAGGTTGTGCGCTGCATCTAGGATCACCACCGGTTGGTCGCAAACCTTTTGAAAACGCCCTGGCCAACTGACTTGCGCCAACCCTGTGACAAAGGCATCATCGCTGACCGCAATCCCCAGCTCATGCAGCACATCCAAAGCGCAGACCGCAACTGCGATATTCTCGAGTTGGTAGCGGGCAGCTAGCGGGGTAGTTATTTTCGGTAATGTGCGGTTGTCGGTTGAGAGTTTGATTGTCTGCGATGCCAAATCGCCAGCGATCCGAGCCAACGAAACCCGCTCCGTTGCCATTATCAGCGGCGCGCCACAACTTGCGGCGCAACCAGCCAGGACAGCTATCGCCTCCTCGCAATTCGCCGCTACCACCACCGGATGGCCCGGTTTAATAATACCCCCCTTCTCAGCAACGATCTCAGCGATTGTTTCTCCCAGCCACTCGCAGTGATCCAGCCCCACGCGGGTGATCACCGATACCAGCGGCTCCACCACATTGGTGGCATCCAAACGCCCACCCAGACCTGTCTCCAGAACCGCCAGCCTCAGGTCAGCCTCACGGAAGAGCAAAAAGGCGATGGCAGTCATGGCCTCAAAAAAGGTGACATAAAGATCATGCTCCAGCTCCATTGTCGTGATCTGATCCATCACCTGCTCTGCAGCTGCCAGTAGCGCTTGGTCGGAGACCGGAGCGCCATTTATCAGAAAACGTTCATTGATTGAGTTCAGGTGCGGCGAGGTGTAACGCCCTACAGGGTAGCCGGCGGCCCGTAGAACCGAGTCGCAGATCGCAGCCGCGCTCCCCTTGCCATTGGTGCCGGCAATATGGATGGCAGCCACGCTGTGGTGCGGATTATCCAAACGGTCAAGCAGTAGCCGGATCTTTTCCAGCCCGGGTTTGATCCCGAAGCGCCGCCGGTCAGTCAGTTGTTTTAAGAGAGGGTGCATTGAAAAATAATATCAAAGTCTGCGGACTTACGAAACCAAGAATGACTTTACGTAAACAGATTATACAGCGGAATCTGATCGATTACTTCTTCATAAAGAAGAGGACAATTTCCAAGTCATCAAGCTCGACGCCATGTGGGTGATGCGTATAACTGTCGCGCTTGATTACCTTGATGTCGCCGCCGCTGGCTTTGAAACGCGAAAAGAAGAGTTCGCAGTTCGATGCCGGAGGTACCACTTGATCTTTGCCGCCGTAAAGAAGTAGAATCGGAATACCGGCCTTGGCGACCGAGTCGGCCATGTTGACGGGCATACGCGGATCGCTTCTCCAGCCTTTCTCCGGGATAGACTTCGCCCAGGGACCGATCCGCTCGGGATCGTTCTTGCCGAACGCCTCGAAATTCAAGAGCGGCGCGTCGAGGTAGATCGACTTTACCATCTCCGGATACGTTGATGTGTAGCGGATTGAAAAAAATCCACCCCAGCTCATGCCGATAAGCCGCGCTTTCGGCGCGAAACCGAGCTCTTTTACGAGATACTCCTGAAACACCTTGAACTCCGGCATCGACTCGTCGCACGCACGCGTGTCGAACATCTCCAGAGTCACATGGTGCCATCCCTCTTCGAGCAGCTTCGGAACGCCTGTACGCGGCACGAATGCCGTCGCCCATTGCATGGTCCATGTCCAAGGCATCCCCTCGGCGGCCTTGTCCTTGGGTTCAACCACCCACGCCGCATGTCCGTTGAAATCGAAAACCGTGCGTTCAAAACCAAAAAATTTGTCCGTGCGGATCACTTTGTGTTTTTCGGCGATCCTGGACGTGAGGTTCCCGCCGAACAGCGGAGCCGACAGGACGGCGCAGGCGAGTGTGATAATCAGTTGTGTTTTCATTTTCTAGTTCTCCGTTTCTTGATTTTCTTCAGTTAGAGCGTACTCGACAATGGCGGGTGGAAGTTGTTTGTTGATTTTTGCCCCCAGCTTTCTCAACTCCTCGACTCTTCCGACCAGATTTCCCCTGCCCTCCTTGAGGCGCTTGAGGGCCAAGTCAAAGGACTCTGAAACGCCGCCGAGTTTCCTCTGCGCATCGACCATCGCATCCACAATAAGCGCGACCTGATCGTACATTCTGCCTGCGCGGTCGGCGATCACCTCGGCATTGTTATTTTCGTGCTCGCGTCGCCAGATCTGGGCAATGAGCTTTAGGGTGATCATCAGTGTTGTTGGACCGGTGATCACAACGTTTGTTTTCGCGAGATCATAGACAAGGGTCTGGTCGGCCTGAAGCGCGGCCTGATACGCTGGCTCCAAGGGAATGCACATCAGCACAAAATCAAGTGCTTTATTGCCAAGGAGGCTGGCATAGTTTTTGGCACGCAGTTCCTCAACATGCCTGCGCACAGATTGAATATGCTCTGACAGAGCCCTCTTTTTCGCGGCATCATCGTCTTCGCTGCAAAACCGTTCAAATGCAGTCAGTGAAACCTTGGAATCAATAACCACTGACTTGTCACCGGGCAGGTAGACAATAAAGTCCGGCTTCTTAAGGCTGCCGTCCTCTGCTCGAAGACCGACCTGCTTGCCATACTCTCTGCCCGCTTCCAGACCCGAGGCTTCAAATATCCGTTCAATAATCAATTCGCCCCAATCGCCCTGTCGCTTGGCATCGCCCTTGATGGCTCGGGCGAGATTGTTCGCCTCATCGCTGACCTTGTTGCTCAGTTCCTGTAGTTGACGCACCTGTTGGAGCAGCTTGGCTGATTGCTCGGTCGTGTTCTTGTGCACTTCATCGACTCTAGAGCGGAACGATTCAAGTTGCTGCTTGAACGGCTGCAGCAGGCTGGACATGCGGTCGCGATTTTGTTCTGTGAGAACTTTGCCTTTATCTTCAAAGATTTTATTGGCGAGATTCTCAAACTCTATCTTGAGCCTGACTTCAGCATCTTGAAGTAACTTGAGTTTCTCAACTGCGGATCGTTTTTCGTGCTCCAGATCCGCAGTGAGCGTGGCCTTATCTGTTTGCAGGGCCTCAATCGTCCGCGCTTTTTCCTGCAGTTGCCGGTTGGCATCCTGGAAGTCCTGATCCCTGGTCTGCAGCCGGGCCAGGTCGGCCCGATCAGGCGCGTCCTTTACAATGCGCCATAAGAGTGCGCTCAGTAGCACAATGACGAGAATCAGGGCGATAATAGTTGCAATGGTCATTATGTTATCAGACCTCAACGATCCCGAGCGGCTTTGCGGTGCGCCACGCACCGCGCGTGAAGTCCGGCACCTCCACCGATGAGCCGTCTTTCAGGACAGAGCGTTCGGTCAGTTCGACCAGCGAACTCCATGCCGCCCCGTCATAGACATCCATATCCAGCGGCAGACCGTTCAGGAGGCAGTGACAAAGGCGGTACTCCATGAGGTAGTCCATGCCGCCGTGGCCGCCGTTCTTCTTGGCGATCTCACCGATTTTCTTCCAGAGCGGATGCGTGTACTTGGCTTTCAGTTCATCCAGCTGCTTGTCATTCAGCCACTGATGCCACTTGGGGCTGAGGGCGACGCGCAGCGGATAAGAGCGGAGTGTGCCCTGAGTGCCTGAGATCAGGTTGATGCGGTCGTAAGGACGCGGACTGTAGCGCCCATACTGCACCATGATCGTGCGGCCCTTTGCCGTACGGATCACAGAGGTGTTCATGTCGCCGGTTTTGTATGGGAGATGCGCCCGCGGATCGGCTTCGCCATACTTTTCTTTGATGAAAGAGGAGAGTCCGAACTCGCCCGAACTCAGCGACACCACGCGCTCGAACCGATCGCCGCGGTTGATGCCCATATACTGTGCAATTGGTCCAAGCCCGTGCGTTGGATAAGAGTTGCCAGCGTGCTTTTTAAAGAATTCAAATGCGTAATTTTCATAATAGGTGTTGTCAGTCAGGCCAGCGCGCAGTTCATGGATATAACCGCAGTCACCGTGTACCAATTCGCCCAGCAGACCGTTGCGTGCCAGCATCAGCGCGAACAGCTCATCCTCACCGTAGCAGCAGTTTTCAAGCATCATGCAGTGCAGGTGTGTCTTCTCCGCCATGTTCACCAGCTTCCAGCAGTCCTCGACTGTCATGGCGACCGGTACTTCCACGCAGACGTGCTTACCACACTGCATAGCGTAGAGCGCCATGGGCGCGTGCCAGTGCCACGGTGTGCAGATGTAGACCAAGTTTACGTCCGGCCGCTCACACAGTTTTTTGAAAGCATCCTCTGAGCCGAAATACGTCTCCGGCTTGGGATGTCCGGCTGCCACGACATCCGCGGCAGCCTTGGCGGTGCGGTCTTCAAACACGTCGCAGACCGCCACAACCCTGGCCTTGGGGATGCGGCTCAAGCGCCTCACAGCACCCGGTCCTCGCTTGCCCACGCCGATAAAGCCCACGCGCACTTCGTCCAAAGCCGGAGCCCGAAGCCCCATCACCGAGCGTTCGTTGAACATCGCGCTGCCGCCAACCGTCTTACACCCCACAGCCTGTAATAACACGGCCGAACCTGCAATGGAACACCCTGTTATAAAATCGCGTCGCTTTGTCATATCTCCACCTTCTTTTCGCGTTATCTCACCGTTTTTCCAAAAGCGCCCCTTTGAATCACTGAACTGTTCTTTTCCGGGCACACTAAATCTGACCTTACTTAAGTTTAAAAACTTGTAACCGTTCACAAGGTATAAACTACCTCAATAATGTTAGAACTATATCATTGTCGTTGTCGCAAAGTCCATCACAAAAAATTTAGCGAGTGTTGACTGTTTTCGCCTCCTTCAGTATAATAGGTGCCAATCTTTGGAACCGGAATATTTCCGGCTTGACCTATGGGATGCTAGTGAAATCACTTCTTCGAGAGGAAACAAAATGACCAAGGCTGTTTCGATTACGACGTTTCTGGAATGTAAGAGAACCTGTAACGCACTTACTAAAATACTGAGTCAAGCTTTAATTTTGTTTATTTGTTTTCTCTTTCCAAGTTTTTATGTAAGATAGTTGCGTTTTGGTGCATGTTTTTTACATGCTT